>CAKTMQ010000067.1 GCA_934573945.1 uncultured Oscillospiraceae bacterium
TCGGCGGTCTGGCCGGCCAGGGCAAGCTGGGCATCCCCAACGGTATCATGGGCCTGTACGAGGCCGGCGGCACCGTGGAGTTCGACGGCAAGCCCATCGACCTGAACAGCCCCCGCAAATGTCTGGACGCCTCACTGGCCTTCGTGTCGGAGGACCGCCGCGGCGTGGGCCTGCTGCTGGACGAGTCTCTGGAGTGGAACGTGGCTTTCCCCGCCATGCAGATCCATGACAAGTTCCTGAAGAAGCATCTGTTCTTCACCTGGCGCGACGAAAAGGCCATCCATGAGGTCACCCAGAAGTACATCGACGAATTGCAGATCAAGTGCACCAGCTCCCTGCAGAAGGCGAGAGAGCTGTCCGGCGGCAACCAGCAGAAGATCTGCCTGGCCAAGGCTTTCGCGCTGGAGCCCCGCTTCCTGTTTGTCTCCGAGCCTACCCGCGGCATCGACGTCGGCGCAAAGGCGCTGGTGCTGGAAGCGCTGAAAAAATTCAACCGCGAGAGCGGCATCACCGTGGTGATGATCTCCTCCGAGCTGGAGGAGCTGCGCATGACCTGTGACCGGATCGCCATCGTCTCCGGCGGCAAGATCGCCGGTATCCTGCCGGCTGACCACAGTGCCGAGGAATTCGGTATGCTGATGGTCAGTCAGGTGAAGTAAGGAGGACAAGATGGGCAAAAATGTAACGACAAGTCTTGGCAACAAGACGAAATTTGCACAATTGGTGGACAGCTTCGGCCTGCCCCGCCTGATCATTACGGGCTTTCTGCTGCTGCTGTTCATCGCGGCGCCTATCGTGGGCGCGGACTTTACCACCCAGCTGACCAACACCATCACACGCTTCAGCTGGAACGCCGTGCTGGTGCTGGCCATGGTTCCCATGATCCACTCCGGCTGCGGTCTGAACTTTGGCCTGCCTCTGGGCATTATTTCCGGCCTGTTGGGCGCTACGCTTTCCATTGAGCTGGGCTTCACCGGATTTACCAGCTTTATCATGGCGATCCTGATCTCCACCCCCTTCGCACTGCTGTTCGGCGGCGGCTACGGCTGGCTGCTGAACAAGATCAAGGGCGGCGAGATGATGGTCGCCACCTACGTGGGCTTCTCCTCGGTGTCTTTCATGTGCATGATGTGGCTGCTGCTGCCGTATCACAGTCCCACCATGGTCTGGGGCTTTGCCGGTACCGGTCTGCGTACCGTCGTCTCCCTGGAGGGTTTCTACGACAAGGCGTTGGCCAAATTCCTGATGATCGACCTGAACGAGGCACTGGGCATCAATCTGGTGATCCCCACCGGCAGCCTGCTGTTCTTCGCACTGCTGGCCTTCCTGATGTGGGCGTTCCTGCACACCAAGACAGGTACCGCTATGACGGCCGTGGGATCCAACCCGGCCTTTGCCAAGGCCGCCGGCATCAATGTGGACAAGATCCGCCTGATCTCTGTGGTCATGTCCACCTGGCTGGGTGCTGTGGGTATTCTGGTGTATGAGCAGGGCTTCGGCTTCATTCAATTGTACATGGGGCCGTTCTGGATGGCAATGCCCGCCGTGGCCGCTATCCTGATCGGCGGCGCTTCGGTGAATAAGGCGTCCATCGGCAACGTGATCATCGGTACGTTCCTTTATCAGGGCATCGTCACGATGACACCTACGGTCATGAACTCCGCCTTCCATATGGATATGTCCGAGGTCATCCGTATCGTTGTCTCCAACGGTATGATCCTGTACGCTTTGACCAGAAAGACTGAAAGGGGGCGCTGAGTATGAAAGGAAATCGGAAGAATTTCAGCTTTACAGGCTTTATCCGAGACAACTCGGTGCCTGTGCTGTTCGTCATCATCTGCCTGATCATGATCCCGCTGTCCGGCTTCTCTGTGAGCTATGTGCTCAATGAAGTTATGACGCGTCTGGGGCGTAACGCCTTCATGATCCTGAGCCTGTTGATCCCCATTATGGCCGGCATGGGCTTGAACTTCGGTATGACTTTGGGCGCCATGGCCGGTCAGATCGGCCTGATCCTGGTGGCCGACTGGCAGATCTGGGGTATCCCCGGTTTGATCCTGGCGGCGATCATCTCCATTCCCATCTCCGTGCTGCTGGGTCTGATGTGCGGCAAGATCCTGAACCGAGCCAAGGGTCGTGAGATGATCACCAGCTACTTTATTGCTTTCTTTATGAACGGCGTGTATCAGCTGGTGGTGCTGTACATGATGGGTCCCCTGATCCCCATCGCGCACAACTCTCTGAAGCTGCCCCGCGGCTACGGTATCCGCAACACCGTCAGCCTGCTGCCCATGCGCCAGAGCATCGATAACGCTTTGGCCATCTATATCAACGGCGTGAAGATCCCGGTACTGACGCTGATCATCATTGCGCTGGCCTGCCTGTTTATCCTGTGGTTCCGCAGAACCAAGCTGGGTCAGGATATGCGCGCTGTGGGTCAGGACATGGAGGTCGCCCGTGACGCCGGCATCAACGTAGAGCGTACCCGCATCATTTCCATCGTCATGTCCACGGTGTTTGCCGGCTTCGGCATGATCATTTACCTGCAGAACATGGGTAACTTCCCCACCTATACCGCGCATACCAACGTGGGCATGTTCTGCATCGCGGCGCTGCTGGTTGGCGGTGCTTCCGTAGAGAAGGCGTCCATCGGCAACGTGTTCCTGGGCGTTATCCTGTTCCACACCATGTTCGTGGTGGCTCCTTTTGCCGGCACCAAGATCACCGGCGACTCCATGATCGGCGAGTACTTCCGTGTGTTCATTTCTTACGCCGTTATCACGGTTGCGCTGGTCATGTACGAGGCCAAGAAGCGTAAGTCCCAGAGTATGCTGGGTCAGATGCTGGCGCAGGCTCAGTTGGAAGAGGAGGGTAAGACAGAATGAAAGCACGCAGACTGATTATCCGAATCGCCGCCGTTGTGGTGCTGGTCGTGATCGGCATCATCATGAGCATCGTCGGCCGCGGCCATACCATCTATCTGGACAACAAGACGCTGGAATACGAGGGCAATACCTACAAGGCGCCCTATAAGGTGACGGTATATGTAGACGGCGAGCAGCTGACCAAGCTGTACGACAAGGAGCGCGGATCTGCCACCTGCCTCGGCCAGACCTTTACCGTGACGCTGGAAATCATGGAGAGCAAGGGCGGCAGCGAGGAGACCCAGACTTATAAGATCCCGCTGCCCAAGAACATGGACGGCATCATCATCAACATTCCCGGCTATCTGGCCGGACTGCCTGAGGAGGCGTATCTGACGGAGTTCATCGCGGCACCCGAACCGGTGACCGACGAGGATACCGAGCTGCCCTCCGGCGACGGCGACGTTATGGTTCCCGAAATGTAAGAAGGATTCTGATACAGTCCATGCTATTCCGGCATGGGCTGTATCGGTCGTCATGCGAATATGCCGTATGGCGTGTAAACGGTACGTTTTTTCAACAGCTTCAACAGGAGGTAAAAAATATGGCTGTTTTGACTGGGCTGAAGCCCGAAAAGGTATTCGCGTATTTTGAGAAGCTCTGCTCTGTGCCCCATGGCAGCGGCAACACCAAAGCCATCAGCGATATGTGCGTCGGCTTTGCCAAGGAGCTGGGGCTGCGTTACCGGCAGGAGCCGTGCAACAACCTGATCATCTGGAAAGATGCCTCTCCCGGCTATGAGACGTCTGAGCCCATCATCCTGCAGGGGCACATCGATATGGTCTGTGCCAAGACCGATGACTGCACCAAGGATATGAAGACGGAAGGGCTGGACCTGCGCACCGACGGCCAGTGGGTCTGGGCTGACAAGACCTCTCTGGGTGCAGACAACGGTATCGCGGTGGCCATGATCCTGGCCATTATGGCGGACGATACCCTGCCCCATCCTCCGCTGGAAGCGGTGTTCACCGTGGACGAAGAGGTGGGCATGGACGGTGCCTTTGCGCTGGACTGCTCCGATCTGAAGAGTAAGCGGCTGCTGAATCTGGATTCCGAGATCGAGGGTGTGTTCACCGTTTCCTGCGCCGGTGGTATGCGGGCGGACTGCCTGCTGCCCGGCAAACCGGAGACCGCAGCGGGCATGGACGGTTATACTGTGACCATTGCCGGCCTGAAGGGCGGCCACTCCGGCGGCGACATCCATCTGGGGCGCGGCAATGCCAACCAGCTGATGGGTCGTGTGCTGTACAGTGCCATGGAGCGCTTCCGCGGCCTGCGTCTGGCGGCGGTGTCCGGTGGCCAGTTCGACAATGTGATCTGCTCCCGCTGCGACGCCACGGTGGCGCTGCCTGCCGGTCACGGTGCGGACTTTGAGGCATTCATCCGGGAATTCGATGCCACGCTGAAGAACGAGTACGCGGGCTGCGACGACGGTGTGACGGTGAGCTGTGAGGCTGCGGCGGCGGATACCGCTGTCAGCGCAGAGACCACTTCTGTGATGCTGCACACACTGCTGGCACTGCCCCAGGGCGTGCAGGCCATGAACGTGGACTTCCCCGGCCTGGTGCAGACCTCCCTGAATCTGGGCGTGCTGCGTCTGGCGGAGGATGGACTGCATATCACCTTCTCCATCCGTTCCTGCATCGCCTCCCAGAAGGAGATGCTGGCACAGCGCGTCCATGCTATCGTGGAATTTGCCGGTGGTTCCGTTACCGAGCGGGGCAAGTACCCCGGCTGGCAGTACGTGCGGCAGTCCCATTTCCGGGACACGGTGCTGGAGGCCTATCACGACATCACCGGCAAGGACGGCATCATCGAAGCCACCCACGGCGGCTTGGAGTGCGGCCTGTTTATCGAAAAGATCCCCGGTCTGGATGCCATCTCCATGGGACCGGAGATGCACGACGTGCATTCCGTGCGGGAGCGGCTCAACGCGGCCTCCACGGAGCGGACGTATGAGCTGCTGTGTGAGGCGCTTAAGCGCTGCAAATAAGCACTTGGTATGTTATAAGTACATATGCACAGTTGGCAAAGCTGCAAAACGGATCCGTTTTGCAGCTTTGCTGCATTTTTGCTGCAAATTTTGCAAGATGAAAATCATGGGAAAAAGGTCACTCTTACGAAAAAAGGAAAGTGAAACACCGTAAATGATAAATTTTTGACAGATTTTCAGAGCGTAATACGGGATGAAAAAGGTAAAAACAGAAAGCTGCAAGAAAGGTAAAAGAGAAAAAATGAATTTTTGCAGATTTAAACTTGCAAAATGAAAAGAATGAGAGTATAATACGCCTGTCGAGTTTGATACAGCCGCCACAGGCGGCAAGAAAATGAAGCAGAGGAGAGTATATACAATGAAGAAGTTTCTTGCGTTGATCCTGGCGCTGGCCATGGCACTGAGCCTGGTGGCCTGCGGCAGCAATAACAACGGTAACGACAACAGCAGCGACAACAGCGGCACCACCACCAAGCAGCTGCGCTTTGTCACCGGCGGCGAGTCCGGCACGTATTACGGCTTCGGTTCCGTGATCGCCACCCATGCCACCAACAATGCCGGCGTGAGTATAGTGGCTCTGTCCAGTGACGGCTCCAAGGCCAACGTGTTCTCTCTGGAGGAGAATGAGGCGGAGCTGGGCTTCTGCCAGTCCGACGTGATGGCTTACGCCTATAACGGCACCAACATCTTTGCCGACTCCGGCAAGGTGGACTGCTTCTCCGTGCTGGGCGCGCTCTACACCGAGCAGGTGCAGATCGTGACCACCAACCCTGACATCAAGTCTGTGGCCGATCTGGAGGGCAAGAGTGTGTCCGTGGGTGCGCCTGCCTCCGGCGTGTACTTCAATGCTGTGGACATCCTCAGCGCTTACGGCATCGGTGATCTGGATGCCGACGGCAAGTTCACCAAGATCAACGCCACCTACCAGTCCTTCGGCGACAGCGCCGACGCCCTGAAGAACGGTCAGATCGACGCCGCCTTCATCGTGGCCGGTGCGCCTACCACCGCCGTGGCCGACCTTGCCACCACCAAGAGCGTGAATCTGGTGTCTCTGGACGACGAGCATATTGAGAAGCTGCTGGCTTCCTCCCCCTACTATACCAAGTGCGTGATCCCCGCTGAGACCTACAACATGGCCGCTGACGTGACCACCGTGGGCGTGGGCGCTGTGGTGCTGGTGCGCGACGATGTGTCCGAGGACGCTGTGTATGCCCTGTGCGCGGACATTTTTGACAACGCGTCTTCCCTCGTTGACACCCACGCCAAGTACGGCGAGGTCACCCTGGAGTACGGTGCGTCCATGACCGCTGTGCCTTACCATGCCGGCGCCGCCAAGTACTTCGCCGAGAAGGGCTTCACCGTTCCCGCCAAGTAAGGAAAGTACAAAATCGCATCGGGACTACGGCGGGTCTTGCCCGCCGTAGTCCGTGTCGCATTCACAGGGCGTTAAGTCTCTGCTAACGTCCGGACGTGTCCCCTATGAAGAAGATCGTTATTGGAGAGAGATATGAGTTTGTTTAAGAAAAAAACCGACACCGCTCCTGCGGTAGACTCCCACGCCGAGGCCGACCTTGACGAGGTTATGCGTAAGTATGACCGTGAGTCCAATACCCGCATTTGGACCGGCTGGCGCAAGATCACCATCAAGGTGGTGATGGCGCTTTTCGCCGTGTACTGCATCGTGATGACGCTGTTTTCCACCGCTATGCCCGAGGTGCGCCTGCCGCTGTTCATGGGCTTTATCGTCATTGCGGGCTTTTTGAGCTTCCCTGCGAAAAAGAGCCATGTGCGTCCGGATCATATGCCCTGGTACGACATGGTGCTGATGGTGGTGGGAGCGGCCTGCTTCCTCTACTTCGCGTTCAATGCACTTTCCATCATCCAGTCTGCCGGACGCATTGCGCCGTATCAGGTAGCCATCGGTATCGTTGGCCTGCTGATCCTGATGGAGTTGTGCCGCCGCTGTGTGGGCGTGCCTATTCTGGTGGTGGCCGGCTTGTTGCTGGTGTATACGTTCATCAATAAGCTGGGGTTCAATCCTGATTTCTATCAGGTGCTGCGTAAGATCATTTATCAGCTGTTCTTCACCACTTCTGGCGTCATCGGTACGCCGGTGAATGTGTGCTACACCTACATCGTTCTGTTCATTATCTTCGGCGCGTTCCTGGAGCGCACCGGCATCGCCAACTTCTTCATCAGCTTTGCCAACCGGCTGGCCGGCTGGTCCAGCGGCGGCCCGGCCAAGGTGGCTGTCATCAGCTCCGCGCTGTGCGGCATGGTGTCCGGTTCCTCCGTGGGCAACACTGTGACCACCGGCTCCTTCACCATCCCCATGATGAAAAAGACCGGCTATAAGCCGGAGTTCGCCGGCGCCGTGGAAGCCGCCGCCTCCACCGGCGGCCAGATCATGCCCCCCATTATGGGCGCTGCCGCGTTCCTGATGGCGGAGTACATGGGCATCCCCTATGCCAAGGTGGCCGTCAAGGCCATCCTGCCCGCCATTCTGTACTTCACCGGTATCTTTATCGCCGTTCATCTGGAGGCGAAAAAGTTGGGTCTGAAGGGTATTCCCCGGGATGAGCTGCCCAAGTGGAAGGTGCTGCTGCGGGATTTCTATCTGATCATCCCCCTGATCCTGCTGGTGTGGCTGGTGTCCTCCGGCAGCAAGACCATGTCCCACTCTGCGGCCTATTCCATTCTGGCCGCCATCGTGGTGGGCGCGGTGAACTTCTTTATGATCGCCAAGCGCGGTGAGGAGAAGCCGCCCATGAAGACGGGTGCGGCGCTGGGCAACGCCTGCGAGCGCACGTTCTTCTCCGCTGTGGACGCACTGGAATCCGGCGCGAAGGGATCTATCACCGTGGCCGTGGCCTGCGCCATGGCGGGCATCATCGCCGGTTGCATCACTGTTACCGGTCTGGCCTCTATCCTCATCAACGCCATCGTGCAGCTAGCCGGCAATGCAACCATCATCGGTCTGGTGCTGACCATGGTGTGCTGCATCGTGCTGGGTATGGGTGTGCCCACTACCGCCAACTACTGCATCATGGCCTCCACCTGCGCGCCCATCCTGATCCAGCTGAACTTCCCCGTGGTGGCTGCCCATTTCTTCGTGTTCTACTTCGGTATTGTGGCGGACATCACGCCTCCCGTGGCGTTGGCGGCTTACGCCGGTTCGGCCATTGCCAAATCCGACCCCATGAAGACCGGCGTCAACGCCACAAAGCTGGCCATCGCCGCGTTTATCGTGCCGTACATCTTCGCGTACAGCCCGGCTTTGTTGTTTGAGAACATCACCGGCTGGTGGGAGGTGGCACAGATCTGCATCAGCGCACTGCTGGGTATCTTTGGTATCGCCGCGGCGCTGAACGGCCACCTGTACAGAAAGGTCTCCTGGTTCTTCCGTATTCTGC
>CAKTMQ010000068.1 GCA_934573945.1 uncultured Oscillospiraceae bacterium
GCTGGTCACACTGTCGGTAAACCACGCAAAGGTGGTACCCACCAGCATCACCATGCACAGCACCAGTGCCATCACGCTGGTCAGCAGCGCCCGTCTGCTCGTTTTCTTATTCGTCATTTCCGCAATGACCTCCCTTATGTAATATTTCCCCAGCGGCAAAACACACCTTTGCTCCCATTCCGAAGACGCTTGCCTTTTGCTCACGCAAAAGGCAAAGCCCCATGGGGCTTTCATCGGAATGTTTTTACGCTGTACCGCCAAGCTCTGTCTCGATTGTAACACTGTCGTATACCGGTTTCAATATTTTTCCGCCCGCCTCCTGTATTTCTCCCTTTTGCACAATTTCCCCCGCCCTTTCCCGTCGCTTTCCCCGCAAAACCAGAGCACGGGCTTCCGCCCGCGTCGGCGTGTTAAGAAAACATGCCGGTGGCATGTTTTTAACGCCGATCTCAGCGGCTATGCCGCTGTAGCATCTATCTAGGCTTTCGGTGCACAATCTTTTTAGCATCCAATCTCAGCAGCTATATCCTGTTGCGGTTCCCCAAATTTCGCGGCGGCAATTAAGCCGCCGAAATTTTGACCGCAGCCACGCGCTCACCTCGCTTCATCTGCCGCAGGCAGCGCTCGGTTTGCTTCCCGCTGTAGCATCTATCTTGCATTTGCTGCACCATCGGCAAAAAAATGCAGGTCTAACCGATTCCCCTTTTGTCGGAAAAAACCGCAGGGTTTTTCCGACATTTTTAGAGCGCGGGCTTCCGCCCGCGCTCTGCTTTTTCATCACTTATCGTCTCACGCCTCGATGCCCCGGCTGGTCAGGTATTTCTTGACCATCAGTGCTACCTTAAACGTAATAGCGTCGTCGAACTCCCGCAGGTCAAGCCCGGTGAGCTTCTTGATCTTCTCCAGCCGGTACACCAGCGTATTGCGGTGCACAAACAGCTTCCGCGCCGTCTCCGACACGTTCAGGTTGTTCTCGAAGAACTTGTAGATGGTGAACAGCGTCTCCTGATCCAGCGCATCGATGGGGTTCTTCTTGAACACCTCCTGCAAAAACATCTCGCACAGGGTGGTGGGCAGCTGATAGATCAGGCGCCCGATACCCAGATTCTCATAGTTGATGACATAGCGCTCGGTGTCGAACACCTTGCCCACCTCGATGGCGATCTGTGCCTCCTTGTAGGACTTGGCCAGCTCCCGCAGGTGCTGCGCCATGGTGCCGATACCCACGAACACGCTGCTCTCGCCGTCGATCCGCAGCGCCTCCTCGATCTTCAGCGCCACCTTTTCCAGATCGGCGGAGGTAGCGTTCTTGTCCATCTGATGGATCAGCACCACATCCTGCTCGCCCACGCTCAGCACGAAATCGTTCTGCCGGTCGGGAAACAGCCCCTGGATCACATCCAGCGGCGCCGACTCCAGCCTGTCGTCCACCGGCCGAATGTCGAACACGCCCCGGTTCACCTCTGCGGCCACGTGCAGCTCCTTGGCGCGCATATAGATGTCGCTGATGAGGATGTTGTCCGAAATGATGTTCTTCATGAAGGAGCCCTTGTCGTGCTTCTCCTCATAATAGCTCTTGGCGGAGTTCAGCGCCACAGCGGCCATGGCGCACACGGTGCGTCCGATGCCGTCGTCGCCGCTGGCAAACACCGCGTAGTCGAAATGGCCGCCCCAGCCGGGCAGCGCCTTAAAGGTCTTTCCCTCCAGCGCCACGCACTCGCCGTCCGCCTGCTGGATGGTCTCGATATACTTGCTCCACTTCTTGCCGATCCCGGTCAGCTCGCTGCACGCGATCACCGTTCCCTCTGCGTCGATCACGCCGATGGTACGGTCAGTGGTCTCCTTGAACTGCAGCACTACATTCTGAAAAATTCTTCCGGACATGACACGCCCTCCTGCTCTCTCCAAGGTGGTCGGCGCACTTTGTGCAAACTGCCACGTTGTCACTCCTATTATATCGTCATAATCACGGTTTTGCAAGCGTTTTTTTATCTTTTTCACAAAAAACGCAGAAATTATTTTGGCGCTTTGTCGATATGATCACAAGCCGCAGACGTTACGCAGTTCCGCCACCTCTTCCGCCGTCAGTAAGCGGCAGCTTCCCGCTGGCAGCGAAGGCTCCAGCCGCAGCGGGCCCATGGCCAGCCGCTTCAGGTATTGCACCGGTTTTCCCCGGCTGGCCAGCATCCGCTTCACCTGGTGGAACTTCCCCTCCCGCAGCGTCACGAGACACTCTCCGTCCCCCAGCGGCTCCAGCTTTGCCGGCAGACAGCGCAGGCCGTCGTCCAGCACGAGTCCCGCGGCAAACGCCGCCGCGTCCGCTTCGTCCGGCGTTCCCGCCACCCGGGCGTAATACACCTTGTCCACATGGTACTTCGGGCTGAGCAGACGGTGGATCAGCTCTCCGTCGTCCGTCAGCAGCAGCAAGCCCTCCGTGTCCTTGTCCAGCCGCCCCACCGGCGCCAGTCCCCGCCGCCGGCAGGCCTCCGGCACCAGCTCCAGCACCGTGGGCTGACGCCGATCCTCCGTGGCCGTCAGCACCCCCGCCGGCTTGTGCAGCAGCAGATAGAGGAACCGCTCGCCGCTGACGGCCACGCCGTCCACCACGATGGCCGCCGTCTCTGCCGCCACCTTCATGTCCGGCGCCGCCGCCGGAACACCGTCCACCAGCACGCGCCCCTGCCGCACCAGCTCCCTGACCTCCCGCCGGGAGGCCACGCCCCTGTTGGCAATGATCTTGTCCAGCCGCTCCATAGCCGCCCTCCTTTTCATCCATCGTCACAGTATAGCATATTTTCAGCCCCGTTGGAATAGATAATGACAAAGGAGTTGATGAAAACGATGCGCGTCATCCATATCACCCGCCGCCGCATGGCGCTGCTGTCGCTGATGCTGGGGCTGGTCATCGGTTCGGCGCTGGTGCTGGCCGGCTGCTTCGGCGGCAAGACCCCGGAGGTCATCACAGCAGCCACCAACGAGGAGCGTCTGGTCTTTCTCACCGGTCTCGGCTGGGAAGCAGAACCCCAGCCCATCGAAACGCTGGATCTCCAGCTGCCGGAGACCCTGACCGACGACTGGGTGGCCTACGCCAAACTGCAGGAGGGGCAGCAGCTGCCCTTCGCCGACTTCACCGGCCAGAACGTCAAGCGCTATACCTATATAATTACCAACTACCCCGGCGTCAGTCAGGGGGTGCAGGCCAACCTCTACCTCTGGGGCGACCAGATCATCGGCGGCGACATCATCGTCACCGGGCAGGGCGGCTTCCAGACCGATCTGTCCTTTCCGCAGGCTTGATCCTCCACAAGCCGAAACCCCCGGTGCGGTCGTCTGACCGCGCCGGGGGTTTTCTTGTCAATCGCCTGTCATTGCGTGCCAGTCCTCAGACTGGCGCGGCAATCCGTTTCCAAAACACCTTAACAGTGCATTTCGCTGCAAGCATCAGAGGCAAAGCTCTTTTATCTCCTCTCGTTTTTCAGCAGCCGTCCGCGATAGCCGCAGGACAGATGCTCCCGGCAGCCCTGTGCGCCGGGGCGGCACTCCACCAGACTCTCCGCCGTACCGCTGGCCGGATAGCTGCCGCAGCGATCCGCCAGCTGCCAGATGGTGTCCACCGCCTCGTCCTCACCCCAGACCTGTATGATGGAGCCGCCCTCGGCGCCGCAGATGCCGCCCTTGGCCATCAGCACCGCCTCCACCGGCGCCAGCATCCGGACGGCGTCCACCTCGGTGATCACCTCGCCTACCAGCGGCACCAACCCGCAGGCCATGCCGAAGGCGGCGTCCACGCCCTTCCGGCGGGACTGCCGGATGGCCGTCCGCACATCCTCCGGCGTCAGCTTCTCCGTACCGGCGGCGATCAGCACCCGCATTCCCTCCGAAGAGGCGGCGCTCAGCGCCGCGCCGTAGCTGCCCGCGCCGGGACTGCCCGCCAGCAGCGCCGCATTGCCCTGACTGTCGATCAGGTTGGCGCCGGTCACCAGCACCGCGTCCGGCCCCAGGGACAGCAGTCCCTCCCGCTCGGCGTAGTCCAGCGACCGCTGGCCGTCTCTGCCCAGCACCACCGTGTGGGGTGCGTCGCTGTCCTGCAGATTGGCCACTGCGCCCCGGGATGTGACCCGGCCGCACAGCCGCAGATGCTGCCCCGTCAGCAGCCAGCTCAGACAGGAGGTGGTGGTGCCTGCCTTTACCGCCAGCTCACCCCGTGCAAAGGCGTCCTGCACGCAGTCCATCCGGGCAAGCGCCTCCGCGATCATCCACTTCCCCGCCTGTACGCTCAAAAAAATCTGTATGTATTTCATGTCTGTCTCACTCCGTCAGCAATTTCAGCAGCAGCGCTGTGGTGGTCACCATATCCTCAAAGAGGATGTGTTCCTTGCAGCCGTGTACATCCCGCATACCCACGCCGATGTTGATGGCCGTCAGCCCGTTTTCCACCAGCCAGGTGATGTCGCTGCCGCCCAGCGTCCGCTCGATGACCGGCTCGATGCCCATCTCCGCCATGGCCTGACAGGTGCGCCGGATCAGCGCCGTGTCCTCCGGGATGCGGAAGGCGTTGGAAATCCTGTTCTCCCGCACGGTATGCGCGGTGCCCCACGCGGCACAGGTCTGCTCCACCGTGTGCAGCATCTCCGCCGCCAGCTCCTGCAGCTCCGTCTCCTGATAGGAGCGCAGCTCCACGTCGAAGGAAGCCGTCTCCGGCACCACGTTGGTCTGTCCCGGACACAGGAAGTTGGCCACATTCATCACGCTGTTCTCCGAGATGCGGCCGCACCGCAGCCGCGTCACGCAGTCCGCCGCCGCCCGCAGGGCGTGGATGCCCTTCTCCGGGCATACCCCGGCGTGGGCGCTCTTTCCCTGTATCTCAAAACGGTACTTCACATAGGCTGCCGCCTGGTTCACCATGTGTCCCACGATCTCGTCGTCCAGCACGATGGCCTCCCGGCTGACGATCTGCTGATAGTCGGCAAATTTGGAGCCGAGAATGCCGGTCTCCTCGCACAGCGTCAG
The DNA here is from genome assembly GCA_934573945.1 of uncultured Oscillospiraceae bacterium. Classification (GTDB taxonomy): domain Bacteria; phylum Bacillota; class Clostridia; order Oscillospirales; family Oscillospiraceae; genus Vescimonas. The sequence continues at coordinate 5,011 of CAKTMQ010000068.1, forward strand.
CAGCAACTCCACCGGGCGGTGGGGCAGGCGGTTCTCCACAATGGTCTGCAGCGCCTCCATGGCCGCCGCGATGCCCGCCTTGTCATCGGCGCCCAGAATGGTGTCTCCCTCGCTGTAGATCACGCCGTCGCGCACCGTGGGTGTGATGCCCTTGCCCGGCGCCACGGTGTCCAGATGGGCGCACAGCAGCAGCGGCTCCCCTTCTCCCGGCAGCATGGCGCGGATATTCCAGCCGTTGGAGCCGATCAGCTCGCCGATCTCCTGCCGCTGCACCGGGATCCCCAGTGTGTGCAGCTCGTCCTCCATCATCAGGCAGAAATCCCGCTCCCGGAATGACTCGCTGGCGCAGGTAATGTACTGAAAAAATCGCTGCAACAGCCTTTCTTGATTCATATATTCCTCCACATAGTACCCGCTGCGCGGCGTTCCGTCTCCCTCTGCTGCGCCGCCGCGCCGCCCGACAGTCTTTCTCTTTCTCCCATCGGACGGGTATGATTTCTTTTCTTGCAAACGTAGCATAGCATGATATAATATAGGCAGTCATCCAATTCGTGACTCACAGTAATAGCTTTTCATACATCCCACGGTTTTCCCGCTCATCGGAACGGAGGTCATCAGAATGCTTACAGTACAGGACATCTTGCAGCTGCCGCTTCTCTCTTCAGGTCAGGTGGTGGCCGGCGCCCGGGGTCTGTCCCGCGCCGTGGAGCACGTCAGCGTCATGGAGGTGGATCTCACCAAGTGGTGCTCCCCCACCCTCGTCCGCGGTGCCGCCCTGGAGATCTCCTCCATGTACTCTCTGGCCGACAGTGTGGATCGGCAGATCCAGGCCGTCCAGCACCTCAACCGTACCGGCGGCTCCGGATTGCTGCTGTGCTACGTGGGCAAGGTGCTCAAGGAGGTCTCGCCGGAGCTGATCCGGGTGTGCGACGAGATGGATTTCCCCCTGATCGTCATGCCCGGTCTGGTGGGCTATAAGGAGATCATCCGCGTGATCTCCGACGCGCTGCTGGGACTGGACAACAAGCGCCTGCAGGACGCCATCGACGTCTATGAATACGTGACCAAGCTGCTGATCGACGGCAAGGACAACACGGCGCTGGTACTGGCGCTGGAGCACATGATCGGCAAGCGGGTGCTGTACTTCGACCAGAACGCCCAGCCCATCGTCTCCTCCGGCTACTCCGCCGAGCAGCTGCGGGAGATCACCCAGTACGTCAAGCACTATTCGGCGGAGTTCCTGCTCAAGCACTCCAGCAAGACCGTCCAGTTCGAGGAGATCGACACGCCGCTCTACCTGTGCCCCATCTATAACAAGACCTACTATTTCGGCATTCTGGCCATTGCCGGCGACCATTTCTCCGATCTGGACAAGGTCTCCATCGCCCAGATCCGCAACGCCCTGAGCATCTCCACCCTGAACCAGATCAGCGTGCTGCAGCAGCAGGAAAAGCTGCGTTCCGACTTCATCCGGGACATCATCACCGGCCACTATACCGAGGAGGACATCCTTCGCCGCAGCACCGCCATCGAGTGCAACATCGCCAAGGTCGAGGGCTGCATCGTGCTGGACATCCGGGACTTCAAGCATCTGGCGCAGCGCAGCCCGGAGGAGGATCTGCTCTCGCTGAAGGGCAAGTTCTACGAGCAGGTGCGGGACGAGCTGAGCGCCTTTGCCGGCGAGAGCATCTGCTGCAGCTTCAGCGACAAGGTCATCGTGCTCTTCATCCCCGGCCAGTCCGGTGAGCAGTCCATCCTGCAGGTGGCAAAAACGCTCCAGCGCGTGCTGAAAAGCCAGATCAATCTGGAGGTCTCCGTGGGCGTGGGCTACCGCTGCCGCGGACTGCACACCATTCAGGAGAGCTACGAAACGGCGCGGCTGGCGCTGCGCATCGCCAACTCCTCCCTCTCTGACGTCTCCTGCGTGGACAGCGAGGATCACCCCGTGTACATGGCGCTGCTGCAGAGCTATCAGGCCGATTCCCAGAAGATCCATGCCGCGGTGGACGCCATGCTGGCGCCCATCCGGGAATACGACCAGGCGCACGGCAGCGCACTGGAGGAGACCTTCCGCTGTCTGCTGCGCAATGACATGGACTACAAGGTGGTGGCTGAACAGCTGTTTCTCCACAAAAACACGGTGCTGCAGCGCAAGCAGAAGATCACCTCCCTCTACCAGCAGGATCCCTTCCTGCTGCCGTCGAAAAAGCAGTTTGAATTCGCTTTCATCCTGGAGGAGCTGTATCCTCTGTGATCAAATTTTTCAAAGCGGGTGTTTATGGAGTCCATAAACGCCCGCTTTGCACCCCATAAGTTTCCTCTTTTTCCCCCATAAACACCCGCTTTTTCCCCATGAAAAACACCGAAACGAGGAGCCCTTACGGGCTTCCTCGTTTCGGCGCTTTTAGGAGATGCAGGGAATATTACTCACTCAGAACTTTTTCCATGGGGACGTGGTCAAAGTCAAAGTCGTAATAACGGGGATTCATGACATCGAAGGGCTTGCCGGAGCGGAACTGCTCACGGGCGGGCATACCCACGATGCTGACCACATCACCCTCGTTGATGACGGTGTTGGTCAGAGGACGGCAGGTCTTGCTGTCCACGCACTGGACGATGTCGGGGCTGGTGATCCAGGGCTTGTCGTTCTTCCACATCACGTGGTACTCGTTCTCGAACCACAGCTTGTAGGTGTTGCCGGCGAACTCGTCGATGCCCTCCAGCTCCAGCGTGCCGTAGTACAGACCGTCGATGGTCTTGCCTTCCTTCTTCACCAGACGGGCGGTGGTCAGCAGGTGGCCGTTGGCAGCCTTCACGGCGGCGGCCACAGGATCCTCGCCCTTCTCGTTGGCGATGCGGATGGCCTGACCGACGGCGAAGCACTGGCTCAGGGTGCCGGGCACCAGCGCGTCCTTCACCTCTTTGCCGCTCATGATGTAGCAGGCGTGGGCGACCATGCCGAAGCCGGAGTCGGCCAGCATTTTGCCGTTGCGCTCGATCATGTGGCTGTTGACGCAGCGGGTCAGGATATTGGTGTCACCGTACTGGTTGACGATGGCCACGGGCAGGCAGGGCTTGTCCAGCACCAGAGGCAGCGCCTGTACCATCTGGGGATAGGCACGGCCGGCGGCGTCGGCGTCGATGTAGGTCAGACCCTTGTCAAAACCGACGGACATGGGCATACAGCTGTTGCCGCCGCCCAGCTCGATGGCGAACAGGGCATTGATCTTCTTGCCGGTGTACTCCTCCAGCACGTCCAGAGACATGGACAGCGCCTGCTGGGGGGAGTAAGGGGGATCCA
>CAKTMQ010000069.1 GCA_934573945.1 uncultured Oscillospiraceae bacterium
GTCAGCAGGGCGGCGCCGGTGGTGGCGGAGTCAGTGATGTACAGATCCCAAACGTTCTTGTAGTTGTCCAGATAAGTACCCTTGATGGTGGCGGGCTTGGAGCTCACGCTGTCGTCACGGAACTCATAGAACAGAGGCATATTGGCCAGGTGGCCGGAGAAGCGCCAGGAGGAGCTGCCGTCCAGACCGGCGGAGGTGAAGGCGTCGAAGCCCAGCTCGGAAGCACGGGCGTGAATGTCGTCAGCAACGGCCTTCAGGGTTTCGAAGTTGGTGATCTCGTCCACGGAGTGACCGGCCTGCTCCAGCAGAGCCTTGTTGACGATGATGCCATAGGTCTCCAGGCAGTAGGCGATGGAGATGACCTCACCGTTGGCGTTCTTCAGAGCGTAGTCCTTGGAAGCCAGCTCGTTGTACACGTCGGTGCTGCTCAGATCGTAGCAGAAATCACCCCAGGTAGCCACGCCGCCCTCGTTGCACTGGAACAGGGTGGGAGCGGCATCCTTGTCCATCTCGGACACCAGCATGGTCTCGTACTCGCCGGAGGCGGCGGTCACGACCTTGACAGGCACGCCGGTCTGCTCGGTGTAGGTCTTGGCCAGAGCCTGCCAGGCATCCTCGGCCTCAGGCTTGAAGTTCAGGTAATACACGCTGCCGGTGGCAGTGGTGTCGCCGCCCTCATCAGGGGTGGCATCGGGCTGCTTGGTCTCGCCGCAGGCCACCAGAGACAGTGCCATCACGAGAGCAAGAAGCAGGGCAAGAAACTTCTTCATGTTCATAATCTCCTTTTTTGATTTTATTTTCACAGCCTGCGCTGCAAAAAACGTGCGTCTGCTTCCTTTCAGGAAGCAGAAAAAGCGCTAGCGCTTTTTCTCTATAATGTATTCCGCTGCGATTCGCTTACGTCAGCTTTTTGACGCTGCCGCCCCGCCGCAGTACGGTGGGCAGCACCTCGTGGCGGTTGCCGTGGATCCCCTCCACCATGTCCAGCAGGATCCGGACGCTGTGGCGCCCCATTTCCTCCATGGGCTGGCACAGCGTGGTCAGAGGCGGGTCGATGTAGTCGGACACCTCGATGCCGTCGATGGCGATCACGGAACAGTCCTCCGGTACGGAGCGCCCGGTCTCCCGCAGCGCCCGCATGGCGCCGATGGCCATGTTGTCGGAGATGGCAAACACGGCGGTGAAGGAGCTGCCCTGCGCCAGTGCCTGCTGCATGGCGCGGTAGGCGCCCTGAATGTTGAACGAACCGGTGCGGATCACCAGTGAATCGTCCGGCTCGATGCCGGCCTCGGTCAGCGCCTGCAGGTATCCCTCATACCGCAGCTGGCTGATGGAGCAGTCATCCTGACAGGTGACCAGCGTGGCAATGCGCCGGTGGCCGTTGTCAATAAGATGCCGCACCGCCTGATAGGCGGTCTCCTTGTCGGCGATGGCCACGGAGGAGTAGTCCTCCGGCCGCAGCGTGCCGTACTGGTTGGAGAAAGAGCAGCACACAAAGGGGATGTTCAGCAGTGCCAGATCGGCGGAGGTGTAGTCGAACCGACCGCCCAGCAGCATCACGCCCCGCAGCCGTTTTTCCCGCTCCATGATGGCGGCACGCTTCAGCTCGTCCTCATCGGAGCTGATCTGCTGCATGACCATGGTGTAGCCTCTTGCGGTGATGCAGCACTCTGCGGCACGGATAATATCGGTGTAGAACGGGTTGGAAACGCCCCGTACCACCAGACCGATGGCGTCGGACTTGGTCTTGACCAGATCCCGGGCGGAGTTGTTGGGGATGTAGTTGTTGCTCTCAATCACATCCAGCACCCGTTGACGGCTCTCTTCGCTGACATCGGGGCGGTTGTTCAGCACGCGGGAGACGGTGGTGACACTGACGCCGCTCATGCGGGCGATGTCCTTGATGGTCACGATGCTCCCTCCCTGTGGTGAACTGCCTTGAAATCGCTTTGGTAGCGTTACCGGAAACGTTTCCGATTCGGATAACAAACATAGTAGCAACTTTCACAGGGGGTGTCAATGCGGATTTTGAATTTTCGTTGATTATAACAGCTTTTTTGTGTCGATTGTCGTCATTTTGCCGAAGACTTTTTGAAAAATGTGGGGACGGCGCCAGCCGTCCCCATACAGGGAAGTATTGAGGGATGCATTACAGCGGCAGCGGACGGCCATCCAGCGCGGCGTAAGCCAGCCGCTCCCCCTCATAGCGCAGCTTCATGGAGAAGAAGGGGGTGCCGGGCTCGTGGATCAGGTCGAGAAACAGCTTGTCGCCCGCCCACAGAGGCAGCGCCATCAGCTTGTCCTTGTGGATCCACTCCAGCACGCCCTCGTTGCAGTCGGTCAGCGTGCCTGTCCAGCCGGTGGCCGTAAAGACGTGCATATACTCCGTCTCCCACCGGTCGGAGACAAAGGTGACCAGTCCCCGGTAGCGGTAATCGGTCAGCGTCAGTCCTGTCTCCTCCCAGGTTTCCCGCAGCACGCACTCCTCCGGACTTTCTCCGTCCTCGAACTTGCCGCCGACGCCTACCCATTTGTCGTGGTTTACGTCATTTTTTTTCTTGACCCGGTGCAGCATCAGATAGTTGCCCTGGGGATCCTCTATATAGCAGAGCGTGGAGTTGTACATAAGTGTCGCTTTCCTTTCGCAGTTCGTTGCCTTTTACTGTACCACATCTTTTGCAATTTGTACAGCGCCGTGGTATACTGAACAGAAGAGGTGATGGTATGACGTATGAGATCCGCCGCTCCCGCCGCCGCACGGCAGCGCTGGAGGTGACCCGGGAGGGACAGGTACTGGTGCGTGTGCCGCTGTCCATGCCGGAGGAGGAGATCCGCCGCTTTGTGGCGGCGCATACGGCGTGGTTGGAGCGGGCGCAGGCCAGAGTGGCGGCGCGCCGGGCGGCACATCCACCCCTGACACAGCAGCAGGAGGCCGAATTGCGCCGCCGCGCTGCCGCCATACTTCCGGCCAAAACGGCGCACTACGCCGCCCTCATGGGCGTTGCCCCTACTGGGGTGAAGATCACCGCCGCCAAGACCCGATTCGGCAGCTGCTCGGGGAAGAACAGTCTCTGTTTTTCTCTCTACCTGATGCAGTATCCGGAGGCGGCCATTGACTACGTGGTGGTGCATGAGCTGGCGCACATCCGGCACCACGACCACAGCCCCGCCTTTTATGCAGAGGTAGCTCGTGTGATGCCGGACTATCGGGAGCGGGCAAGGCTGCTCCGGCAGTGAGACGAAATGGCATGGTGAAAGCAAAAGTTTCCTGACAGTAAAAAAGGCACCTCATAAGAGGTGCCTTTTTGGTACATAAAAGGGTTTAATGGGGCATAAAAAGGGGTGCGCGGGGGGATAAGCTCCATAGTCTGTCCGGAAGCTGCTCACACCAGCTTCTCGAAGTACTGGAAGGTCTCGTCGTCATGGGTGTGGCGCATACAGGAAGAGAGCATCCGGAAGGAGGCGGGATTTTCCCGATAGCACTTGGCCACTACCCGGGTCAGTCCCAGGCGGTACAGTGCCCAGTCCGCCACGGCGGAGAAGGCTTCGGTACCGTAGCCGTGACCGGCGTACCGGGGCGCAATGCGGCAGCCCTGCTCCATGGTGCCGCGCCAGTCGCCGTTGTAGAGCACGACTTCACCGATGCAGTGGCCGTCCAGCCGGACGGCGAAGTTGATGGCGATGCGGTTGGCGAAGTCCTGCCGGGTCACATCCAGGAAATAATCCTCCGTCCATTCGCCCTGCAGGTCGGTGTGGTAGTCGTAGCCCCACCAGCGGTTGCGCTCGTCGTCCAGACACAGAGCATTGTAGGCCGCCTTGTCATCATCGGTGAAGGGGGAGAGGGTCAGCCGCTGGGTGGTCAGCTCCGGAATGTGGTGCAGAGCATCCAGCTCACAGCCCACCTCCAGGCACAGCTTGCTGCCCAGTTCTGCCGGCAGATACTGGAGCTTGGAGGTGCGCAGACCCCGGTCGCGGCCGTCATCCTCCCGGTTGATCCAGCGGCAGTCGCCGCCGTAATAGCCGGCGAACAGCTGCACCATGGTGGGGTAGACGCCGGCGTGGGAATACAATGCCTTTTCCACGTGGCACACCAGCGTTTCACCGCACTTTTCCGCCAGTGCCACCGCCAGCAGCCGTCCCTCCCAAAGGATGCCGCCGGCGCGGAAGATCCCCAGATCCAGATGAGTGAACATCTCCTGTGCCAAAGCCAGCTCCTTTTTCGCCTCAGGGCTCTGCTTCTGGAATTCCGCGGCATAGTCCTCCCAAAAGACAGCCAGCAGGGCGCTGTCCTGCGCGGTCAGGGGAATAAACCGAGCGCCCGGGTGCTCCTTGTGGAACTTGTTGATGTGGTTGCGCTGGCCGCTGTAATGCCGTCCGGCGAACTGCGCCAGATCCTCGGCGTGATAGAGATAGTCCTTCCATACCCGCTCGTTGGTGATGGTGACACGGGGCCAGCGCAGCGCCAGCTTGCCCGCTTCGGATTCCGGCACCACGGAGAAGATGGGGCGCACGCCCTTTTCCCGGCAGAAATCCTCCACGGTGGCCAGCGCGGCATCCACGTCGCCGTCGGCGCCGGGGATGGGATAGTCAAACTGGCTCACACCGCCGATGGTGTTGCGGATAATGAGGCATCCGTCCGTCTCGGCGTACTCGGAGTGCAGGTGATCCCGCCACATATATTTGATCCCGGCGCTGTATTCGCACAGCCGGTAGGTACAGTTTTCATAATAGGGACGCAGCAGCGCCATGGCGTCTGCCGTCACGGGGGTAAAGGTCAGCATAAAAGGTCTCCTTGACAAGTGTTTTCTTTCGTGCGTTGTATGATAAACAGGCGGCAGGCATCAGAGTCTGTCCACCATGTCGGCGGCAAAGGTGACGAAGCGGCGCACCACGCTCCGCAGATCCTTACGGGGCAGCGAGACGATGCCCAGCTCCCGGACGGCGGGCGGATCCAAAGGCAGTGCCAGCACGTCGTCGGAGCGTCCCTGCAGCACGAGGCGGCTGAGGATGCTGACGCCCAGACCGTGCTCCACCATGGAAATGATGACACTGTCACTCACCTGAGTATCCCGGATCACCGGCGTGACGCCGTGGCGCTCCAGCACCCGGAGAATGTCCAGATGAAAGCCCAGCGAGGGCATCAGGAATTCCTGACCGTCCAGCCGGCGGAGATCCAGACTGGCGGCGCCGCCGGTGTCAAAGTTCCGGGGCAGGATCGCCAGCAGAGGATCCGGCTTGAGGGGCGTCCAGTCCAGCGAGCTGCTCTCCTGCCGGCTGGCAAAAGCCATATCTACTCTGCCCTCCCGCACCCAGCGGTATACCTCCTCCACAGAGCCCATCTGTACATCCACGCTCACGCCGTCGTTTTCCCGACGGAATACCTCGATCAGCTCCGGCAGCCAGTGCATGGCGATGCTGGCATAGGAGGCCACGCGAATGGTGTCCTCCTGATGGGAATTGATGAGGCTGATCTCCCGCTCCAGTGACTGGTTGGCGGTCAGACATTGCTGCACCATGGGCATGATCCGCTGGCCGGAGGGCGTCAGCCGCACGCCCCAGCGATCCCGCACCAGAACGGGGAAACCGATCTCCCGCTCCAGACTGTTCATCATGTGGGTCAGCCCCGACTGGGTGTAGCCCAGCTGCTGGGCGGCGCGGGTAAAGCTGCCGTATTCCACCGCCGCAGCCAGTGCTTCCAGCTTTTTGCTATCCATCGTCATGCCTCCTTTTCCACAATATACCACTGATTGTAGCATGAGACTGCTGCAAATGCAACCATCATATATGACATTTCTTCATAAAAAGATGAAAAAGTGTCGCTTTACATTCGGCGTGTTATCGTGTATTTTATACACAGTAATTCTCCACATATTACTTTTCCTTTCTATCCTCAAATCCCTTTGATGGCTGCATGGTTTCCCCCATGCAGCCATCACCCTATTCCTCCTCGCGTATATTGTGGAGACAGCAGGCGGTTCCGGTATGGAACCGCCTGTTTTTTGCGGGGAGCGCGGAGAGGGAGGAGGCGGGTACTTGAAATCTTGAACCGCAGCTGCCCGCTCACCTTGCTCTATCCGCCACTGGCGGCCTCGGTGCGCTTCCCCTTGACGCGCCGGGCATTTTCCGATAAAATAGGTTATACTGGATGTAAAAGGCACATTTTTCAGATACAGCGAGGTACACACCATGGCAAATGGATTTATTGACAAAGCGCGGATCACCGTGCGTGCCGGCAACGGCGGCAACGGTGCAGTGGCATTTCACCGCGAAAAATACATTGCGGCAGGCGGCCCCGACGGCGGCGACGGCGGTGACGGCGGCTCGATCATCCTGAAGGTGGACGACAATATGTCCACCCTGATGGACTTCCGTTACAAGCGCAAATATGTGGCCGGCAACGGCGTGGATGGCCAAGGCGGCCGGAAGTCCGGCAAGGACGGCGAGAGCCTGACCATCCGGGTGCCCCGTGGCACGCTGGTGCGGGATGCGGAGAGCGGCGAGATCATCAAGGATATGTCCGACGACGCCCCCTACGTGCTGTGCAAGGGCGGCCGGGGCGGCTGGGGCAACCAGCACTTTGCCACGCCCACCCGTCAGGTGCCCCGCTTTGCCAAGGCAGGTCTGCCCGGCGAGAGCCACGATGTGGTGCTGGAACTGAAGCTGTTGGCGGACGTGGGGCTGGTAGGCTTCCCAAACGTGGGCAAGTCCACGCTGCTCAGCGTGGTCACCAAGGCGCATCCCAAGATCGCCAACTACCATTTTACCACCCTGTACCCCAATCTGGGCGTGGTGTATGTGGACGAGGGCGTCAGCTTCGTTATGGCGGATATTCCCGGCATTATTGAGGGCGCCAGCGAGGGCGCCGGCCTGGGGCACGACTTCCTCCGGCATATCGACCGCTGCCGCCTGCTGGTGCATCTGGTGGATGTGTCCGGCAGCGAAGGGCGCGATCCCATCGCCGATTTTGACGCCATCAACGCAGAGCTGAAGGAGTACAGCCCGGAGCTGGCCACCCGCCCGCAGATCGCCGTGGCCAACAAAACGGATCTGCTGCCGGACACAGAGCAGCTGGAGGCATTCCGCTCCCATGTGGAATCGCTGGGCTACGAATTCTTTGCCATGTCCGCCGCCACCCATCAGGGTACCCGGGAGCTGGTACAGCATATTGCCCAGCGATTGAGTGAGCTGCCGCCCGTCACGGTCTATGAACCGGAATACACACCCAGACCGCCGGAGGTGGACACCTCCGAACCGCTGCACATCGAACGGGACGACAACACCTGGCTGGTGGAAGGCCCCTGGCTCCAGCGGCTCATGGGCAACATCAATTTCTCCGACTACGAAAGCCGGATGTACTTCGATAAGATGCTGCGTCAGAGCGGTCTGTTCGACCAGCTGGAGGCCATGGGTATTCAGGATGGCGACATCGTCAGTATGTACGATCTGGAATTCGAGTATCAGCGCTGACCGCATAAATGACACCTCCGCCGTACACACTAGCGGCGGAGGTGTTTTTCATGAAATATGCAGCAGATCTCACTGATCTTCTCAACAACGATCCCCAGGCCTATACCTACTTCTACTCCCTGCCCGCTCAGGCACAGACCGACCTGCGTAAGCGGGACATCCGCTGTATGGAGGAGCTGAAGGCAGCTACGGCGGATCTGGCCTATACCGACCGCCCCCAGGCTTTTTAACCTTCGGCGGTTCTGCAGGCATAGAAAAATGACCGGTCTCCGACCGGTCATTTTTTATCGCATAGAGCTTTAGAATTCCAGATTCTTTTCCGTCTCTTTGCTGAACACGTGCGCCACGTTGCCGCCGAAGATCATGTTGACCTCGCTGCCCATGGGGAAGTGGGCGGCATTGCCGTTGGTGGGCACGATGACCACCACATCCTTGCCGTTGGTAGAGACGTGCAGGTGGACAGAGGAACCCATCAGTTCGCTGACATCCACCGTGCCCTTGACGCCGTCGGCACACAGCATGATATGATCGGGACGGACACCCAGCACCACATCCTGCTCCGGTACATTCTTGGCGGCCAGACGCGCCTGCTTGTCCTCTGCCAGTTCCACGGTGATGCCATCCAGTGTCACGGCGTATTTACCGTTCTGCTTGATGAGCCGTGCGTCGAACAGGTTCATCTGGGGCGTGCCGATGAAGCCGGCTACAAACAGATTGGCGGGATGGTCGAACACTTCCTGAGGCGTACCGATCTGCTGGATGAAACCGTCCTTCATGATGACGATGCGGTCGCCCAGCGTCATGGCCTCCGTCTGGTCATGGGTGACGTAGACAAAGGTGGT
>CAKTMQ010000070.1 GCA_934573945.1 uncultured Oscillospiraceae bacterium
AACGCCGAGACCCACCAGACCGTCATCTCCGGCGCCGGCGACATCCAGATCGACGTGCTGTGCAGCAAGCTGAAGTCCCGCTTCGGTGTGGATTCCGAGCTGAGCACTCCCCGCGTCGCTTATCGTGAGAAGATCCGCAGCACCGTCCGCAAGCAGGGTCGTTATAAGAAGCAGACCGGCGGCAGCGGCCAGTTCGGCGATGTACATATCATCTTCGAGCCTCAGAGCGAGCAGGAGGATATGATCTTCGAAGAGAACGTGTTCGGCGGCTCCGTGCCCAAGAACTTCTTCCCCGCTGTTGAAAAGGGTCTGCGTGAGAGCTGCTTGCACGGCGTGCTGGCCGGCTATCCCGTGGTGTTCCTGAAGGCCACCCTGGTGGATGGTTCCTACCACCCTGTGGACTCCTCCGAAATCGCCTTCAAGCTGGCCGCCAACCTGGCGTTCAAGGCCGCTCTGCCCGAGGCCAAGCCCGTCCTGATGGAGCCCATCGGCGAGCTGAAGGTCACCATTCCCGACAGCTATCTGGGCGACGTGATGGGCGACCTGAACAAACGCCGCGGCCGCGTGATGGGCATGAATCCCACCGGCGACGGCGAGCAGGTGCTGGAGGCCGAAGTACCCATGGCCGAGATGATGAGCTACGCCATCGATCTGCGTTCCATGACCCAGTCCCGCGGTACGTTCACCTTCAACTTCGTCCGCTACGAGGATTGCCCCGCCGCGGCACAGGAGAAGGCCATCGCCGAGGCCAAGGCTCTGGCAGAGGCCGAGTAAATTCTTATTTAACAAAGTCCGGTACGGCATAGCCGTACCGGACTTTTTCTATATACTGCAGCGCACATCCGCCGGAAACCGGCTCACAGGCGGCGTTTCCGCCGTGCATATACCGCCACCTGACAGGGTATGCTGGTATCGTTGAAAATTTTTTTGGATTTTTTCAAAAAACCTCTTTACAAATTCAAAGCCGTATGGTACTATACTAATGCAAACGATAATTGTTAGCGATTAAAGAAAGGAGGAGCGCAGATGGAAATAGCCACACGCTACAGTCCCAAGCGGGAAGCGATTTTGCAGTGCCTGCGCTCCACGACCTGTCACCCGTCTGCCGAGTGGGTATACGCACAGCTCAAGCCCCATATCCCCGACCTCTCTCTGGCCACCGTTTACCGCAATTTGGCGCGCTTCCGCAGCGAAGGCGCGGTGCAGGTGATCGGCTGCGTGGACGGAGAGGATCGTTACGACGGCAATACCGCCCCCCACGGGCACTTCATCTGCCGCACCTGCGGCGCGGTGATCGACCTGCCCCCCATTCCCGTGGACACCCCGGATCTGCGGCAGATCGGACTGGCCGACGGCTACAGCGTCACTTTCTACGGTTGCTGCAACGAATGCTGCCACTCCCGGAAAAGCAGTTGACAACAGCGGGCTCCGCCCTCCGGCGAACCCTGCGTCAAATACACAATACAACACAATGGTAAAATGCAACAATGGAGGTAAAGAATTATGAAGAAGTGGGTCTGTCCTGTTTGCGGTTATGTTCACGAGGGTGATGTGCCCCCCGCCGAGTGCCCCGTCTGCCACGTCAGCGGCGAGAAGTTCGTCCTGCAGGCCGAGGAGAAGAGCTGGGCTGCCGAGCACGTTGTCGGCGTCGGCAAGGTCTTTGGTGAAGATGTGCCCGAGGATGTCCGCAAGGAGATCCTCGACGGTCTGCGCGCCAACTTTGAAGGCGAGTGCACCGAGGTCGGTATGTATCTGGCCATGGCGCGTGTTGCCCACCGCGAGGGTTATCCCGAGATCGGTATGTACTGGGAAAAGGCCGGTCTGGAGGAGGCGGAGCACGCCGCCAAGTTCGCCGAACTGCTGGGCGAGGTGGTCACCGACAGCACCAAGAAGAATCTGGAGATGCGCGTAGACGCCGAGAACGGTGCCACTCTGGGCAAGTTCGAGCTGGCCAAGCTGGCCAAGAAGTACAACCTGGACGCCATCCATGACACCGTTCATGAAATGGCCCGCGACGAGGCCCGTCACGGCAAGGCCTTCGAGGGTCTGCTGAACCGCTACTTCGGGAAGTAAGCAAAACCGCGCCAATACCGGCTTTTTGAAAGAGGAGAGGGAAGTTCCCTCTCCTCTTTTTTCGGTTGTGTCGGCGGTACCGGTGAGGGGAAAGGTGGAAGTTTATGTGGAAGTTTGCCCCGATTTTTCTCCTGAAAATTACCCGTGTGGAAGTCTGCGATGTGGATGTTTGTATTATAGGCGTAAAGGTGTTCAGGAAACAAGAGATTGGAACGTTTTTGAACATCTTACATCATATTTTTCAATCCAGAAGCAAGAAAAAGAAATATAAAGCATCTTTGACAAGGAACTAATATCAAGGAAAGAAATTACCTCAAAAATAAACGAAAGCAATTTTACTCCTCTGCTATATTATGGCAGAGGAGTATTGCTATAATACAGACAGAAAGTGAGAGATGAAACAAGACCTCACGAAACAATAAATAAGGGCGGCGGCCTGTGAAATACGCAAGATGCCAAGAGCATCAGAAAGGAACTACTATGAAAAAGAACACCACCTACACCGAGCGTTTCACTATTGATTTCATCAGCAAGGAAATCATTGGAACTCAGGCCAGCTTCAACAAGGCAAGTAAGGGAACTGGTGAAATCTATGAAGAACTGGCCTCCAAGATTGCCAGACATCCGAATTTCGAGGTTGCTGTTAAAGAACAGAAGAAGCACATTACCAAGGCAAAGAGAACTGACCGACCGGCTGCAAGGACTCTCTATCACAGAAGAACCCGTGAGGACGATCAGCATGAAAACCGGGGTGATCGATCTGCTGGCACTTCTGCAATACAGGCATCCCGCGCCCGAGGCGAAGCGGCTGACCTATTACACAAAACCGCAGGTAGAGATGGCCAAACAGATCGAAGCCATCATTTCCGGCGATCTCTCCCAGCCGCATACAGCGCGGGAATTTGCCGTCCGCTTTTCCGTCAGCGAAAGCAGTATCAAAAATTATTTCCGCGGCGTGTACGGGCAGAGCATCCTGCAAGACACCACACCGGCGTATGCTGTACGCAGTGGAGCTGCTCTCCGCCACCTCCCTGCCGGTCATTGAGATCGCCAGCCGCGTCGGCTATGAGAATCAAAGCAAATTCTCCGCTGCATTCCGGAAAAGCTGCGGCGTCTCGCCGCGTGAGTTCCGCCAAAGCCAATAAGCTGCTGCACGGAGCTACTTGAATCATCATACAAGGAGGACAGCTTTCAGACCGGTTGGTCTGAAAGCTGTCCTCCTGATCGATCTTATCGGTTTTCTTTCGCTTACAGCTGCTGCAGCATCAGGATCAGCCCCGAGACCCCCACAAAGATATAAACAACTGTACGGACGCGTTCGGCGTTCAGCTTGCTGGCGATCTTCATACCTGCCACCGCTCCCAACAGGATACAGACACTGCCAAGCGCCGCATAAGGGAGAATGGCGGCATGGAGCAGCCCATTGGCCACGCGCCCCAGCAGGCTGACGATGCCTGTCACGGTGAAGAGCAGCTGCATACAGGCCAGATACGCGGTATGATCCGCAGCGGCAGCCACAAAATACACTGCCATCGGCGGGCCGCCCACCGCAAAGAGACCTGCGCTGATGCCGCAGAGCAGGCCGCACCCCGTGCCCACAAGGGGCTTTGGCGTCAGCCGTGCCCGCTTGGCAAAAAGCAGAAAATACAGCGCCAGCGCTATCAGAAATCCCGCGAAAATCAGCACCAGCACGTGAAGATCCAGCCGATCCACCACGCACAGCGCCAGGAGACTGCCCAACGAAAAGGCAATCGTGGGCGGCAGGACAATGCGCCATTGGATATGGCGGCGATACCTCCAGCAGAGCACCGTGCAGAAGAGCTGGTTGATCACAATGGCCAACGCCGGAGCGTCGATCATATCAAAGAAAAAGGGCAGCACCAGCATCAGGCAGACCACCGAACCAAAGCCGGTGACCGTCTGAATAATGCCGGCAATAAAACTGGAAATCGCCACAGTGAACCAAGCCATCATATCCCCTCCTGCTGAAACAGCATATCACATTTTCTCATAGATGGGAAGCCCGAAGGCTGCCAAATCGGCCGTCATTCTTAACGCGAACTTAGCATAAGAAGCGCAAATATTTCCGCTATCTCGATAGAAATACGGGAATTACTACACGTTTTGCACAATTCCACGAAAACCGAGCAGAATGAGACGCTTTTCGACAGCCCCATTGTGATAAACTTTGACCATGCAGAGGACAAATATTCGTCACATCGCTGCGCAAGATTTTAGCAAGGAGGGTGCAATGAACTACATGGCGAAAAAGCTGACTATTCTGCAAATCGAATTTCATAGAACGCTGATACAGCACTACCGACGGCACGGACAGAAGCTGATGCATGACAGCAACGCGGCTACTTCGAAAAAGCTGTTATCATTGAACCGTCTGGTAGATCATCACGGGTGTCTCCTGCAAAGCCTCGAGCAGATGATCCGCTGCTAAATAGAAAGATACAAAAAAGCCCGACTGCTTTGCAGTCGGGCTTTTTCGTATATCTTTTTCGCGTCAGGAGTTCTTTTTCTTGCCCAGATAGGCTTCCTTGATGGACTCGTCAGCCAGCAGCTCCGCGCCCGTGCCGGACTTGGTGATGTTGCCTGTCTCCAGCACATAGGCATAGTCGGCGATCTTCAGAGCCATATTGGCGTTCTGCTCAATCAGCAGCACCGTCACGCCCTGCTCGTTCACCGTGCGGATGATGTCGAAGATGCCCTGCACCACCAGCGGCGCAAGCCCCAGGGACGGCTCATCCAGCATCAGCAGCTTGGGGCGGCTCATCAGGGCGCGGCCCACGGCCAGCATCTGCTGCTCACCGCCGGACAGCGTACCGGCCAGCTGCCAGTGGCGCTCTTCCAACCGGGGGAACAGCTCATAGACCCACTTGATGTCCTTCTCGATGCCGTCCTTGTCCTTGCGCAGGTACGCGCCGGCCTTCAGGTTTTCCAGCACCGTCAGGTTGGCGAACACGCGGCGACCCTCCGGGGACTGGGCAATGCCCGCCTCCAGGATCTTATTGATGGGCTTGCCCAGCAGCTCCTGCCCGTCGTAGTTGATGGAGCCGCTGTCGGCCTTCACCAGGCCGGAGATAGTGCGCAGGGTGGTGGATTTGCCTGCGCCGTTGGCGCCGATCAGGGTGACGATCTTTCCGTCGGGGACTTCCAGGCTGATGCCCCGCAGCGCCTTGATGCCGCCGTAGGAAACGTGTAAATTCTCAATCTTCAGCATCGTCTGCCACCCCCAAATATGCGTCGATGACGCGCTCATTGTTCTGGATCTCCTCAGGCGTTCCCTGGGCAATCAACTTGCCGAAGTCCAGCACGTAGATCCGGTCGGCAATGCCCATAACCAGATCCATGTGGTGCTCGATCAACAGGATCGTCTTATGGAACTTGCTGCGGATCTCACGGATGAACTGCGCCAGCTCCAGCGTCTCCTGCGGGTTCATACCGGCCGCCGGCTCATCCAGCAACAGCAGCTGCGGCTCGGTAGCCAGCGCCCGGGCGATCTCCAGACGGCGCTGCTTGCCGTAGGGCAGGCTGGTGGCCAGCTCGTCCTTCACATCCTCCAGACCCACGATCTGCAGCAGTTCCAGCACCTCTGCGCGCTGTTTTGCCTCTTCCTTGCCGTTGAGGTGGAAGGCGGCAGTAAACAGATTGCTGGTGCGGCGCATATGCTTGGCGATGAGCACGTTGTCAAACACCGTCTGGGTCTTCCAGAGACGGATATTCTGGAAGGTACGTGCCATGCCCAATACGGTGATCTTATCCGGTGTAGGTGCCAGAATATGGTCGGAAAAAGCAAACTCGTCCCGCTCCTTCTGAGCGGCCTTCCATGCCTTCAGAGCTTCGCCCTCCAGCGGCTGCCCCGGGGCAAACTGGGCGGTATACATGGTGGAATGCTCGCCCTTGTAGGTCTTTTTCATCTTGCCGGTAGGATGGTTGCGGACGATGCAGTGTCCATTGAAGCTCACCCTGCCGTTGGTCGGCGCGTAAACACCGGTGATGACGTTGAATGCCGTGGTCTTACCGGCGCCGTTGGGTCCGATCAGGGCGACGATCTCACCCTCGTTGACGTCCAGACTCAAGTTATCGACAGCTACCACGCCGCCGAACTGCATGGTGGCATTTTCCACCTTCAGCACATTCTTCACTTCGCTCATTTGGACGCCACCTCCTTCGCCTTATCCTTTTTCCGGAAGAGCTTGCCGAAGAAATTGATGATGGCATCCCAGGAGAACTCCCTGTCGCCCATGATGCCCTTGCGGAAGAACAGCACCACGATCATGATGACCACAGAGAACACCAGCATACGGAAGCCGCCGCGCATGAAGGGGATGTTCACACCCAGATAGGGCACGGGGTCGTCCAGGAAGCGCAGCCACCACTCGGAGCAGGCAATGTACAGGAACGAACCGATGATAGAGCCGGTGACAGAGCCGATGCCGCCGATGACCACGATCAGCAGGATCTCATAGGTCATGGTGGAAGTAAAGGCGTTGGCCTGAACGCTGGACTGGAACATCGCCAGCAGTGCGCCGCCCACACCGGCGAAGAAGGAACTGATAAGGAATGCCTGCATCTTGTGCTTGGCCAGATTGATGCCCATGGCTTCGGCGGCGATTTCGTCGTCGCGGATGGCCTTGAAGGCACGGCCATAGGTGGAGTTGATGATCAGTACGATGATGGCGATGCAGATGCCGGAGATGATGAACGGAAACACCACACTGTCAAAGTTGGCGAACTTCTTCAGCAGGTTTGAGCCGTTGGTCAGCGGGCCGGCCACCTTCCACTGGATGATGGCGCGCATGATCTCGGCAAATCCCAGCGTGGCGATGGCCAGATAGTCGGACTTCAGCTTCAGTACCGGCAGGCCGATGAGCCACGCAAACAGCGCCGGCACGACACCGGCCAGGATCAGACCTACCACCATGGGCAGGCAGAACTGAACCACGCCGCCGTCAAAGTACTGGTACACCGAGGCGCGGGACGCCACGGGGATGGTCAAAATGGCATAGGTGTATGCACCGATCATCATAAAGCCCGCCTGCCCCAGAGAAAACAGACCGGTAAAGCCGTTCAGCAGGTTCAGGGATACCGCCACCAGAGAGTAGATGGCGCCCTTTTTCAGCACCGATGCCAGCATGGAATAGTGCTGGTATTTATCCACATACAGCAGGAACACCAGGCAGACGGCAGCGAGGATCAGAGACAACAGCAGATTTCTTTTCTTATTCTTCTTCATATCTCACACCTTCTCCGTCAGTTTTTCGCCGAACAGACCGTTGGGCTTGCACAGCAGGATTACGATCAGCAGCGCAAACGTAAAGGCGTTGCTGAACACGGCGATGGTCTCGTTGGATTTGATAAAGGACTCGCAGATACCAATGATAAACGCACCGATGACCGCGCCGGGAATGGAGCCGATACCACCGAACACCGCCGCCACGAAAGCCTTCAGACCGGGCATGGCGCCGATCATGGGACTGACCTGACCGTAGTTGGCGAAGTACAGGATGGAGGCCACACCGGCCAGGAAAGAGCCGATGGCGAAGGTCATGGAGATAACGGAATTGATCTTGATACCCATCAGCTGGGAGGTCTCAAAGTCACGGGACACGGCGCGCATGGCCATACCGATCTTGGTCTTCTGGATCAGGATCACCAGGATCACCACCAGTACGATGGTCAGAATGGGGGTAATGATGGTGATGCGCTTGACGCTCAAGCTGCCCATCTGCATAACCTGCGTCAGGAAGGGAATGTCAGGATAGGCGCGGGCGATACCGCCGGTAATGTAGTTGGCCAGATTCTGCAGCAGATAGCTGACGCCGATGGCGGAGATCATCACCGACATACGGGGCGCGGTGCGCAGGGGGCTGTAGGCCGCCTTTTCGATGGCCACACCCAAAATGACCGTCAGGAGCAGCACCAGAGGGATGGACACGGCCAGCGGCATAGAGGCGGCCATATACACCATAAAGAAGCCCGCCATCATGAAGATGTCTCCGTGTGCGAAGTTGATCAGACGCAGTATGCCATACACCATCGTATAGCCGATGGCGATCAGCGCATACAGACTGCCCACCGTGATACCGGAGAGCAGCAATTGGATATAATACGCTGCGTCGTGCATAAGTTAGCTTCCTCCTTATATGAATCCTGCGCTTTCGGAAGCTGGGAGATGTCTCCCGGCCTCCAAAAACGCAAGAGTCATCAAAGTTGCAT
>CAKTMQ010000071.1 GCA_934573945.1 uncultured Oscillospiraceae bacterium
CTGCCCTATTTCTTCTTTGATACGACTAAAACGCCAGCTCTCGCATAACGAGAACTGGCGTTCTTTGACAGGCTGAGGAGGGCGTCCAAATGGACGCCCTCCTCTTTTGCATATGCATACAGGTTAAGGCTCGCGGATCGTTCCGCCGGTGACGGTGACCGTGCCGTTGTCCAGACTCAGTGCCTCCTCGCCGCCGGGTACGATGATCTCACCGCCGGTAACAGTGATGTCACCCTCGCCCAGCCATAGGCCCTCGTCCAGCACCACCGTGCCGCCGGTAACAGTCACACTGCCCCGCTCCAGCGCACAGCTGCCGGTGACGTGCAGTGTCCCGCTCTCCACCACCAGCGCCGCATTTTGCAGCCACAGGGCGGGAACGGTCAATGTACCATCCTCCAGCAGCACAAGTCCCTCCTGCTCCGCGTTGCTGCCGATGGCCACTTCCTCACCGCCGGTAACGGTGATCCGGGCACCGTCCCGGATCACCAGCACCGGATGTGTCACACTGCCCCAGCCCCAGAGACTCAGCTTACCCACCTCCAGCGAGCCGTCGCCGGTCAACAGCAGACTGGCACCGCCCAGTTCGCCGGAAAGCCGGTTCTCTCCCTGCAGCGCCAGATGCAGGGAACCCCAGGGCTGTATATTTTCCGCCGCAGCATCGCGCAGCGCCAGTGCCCCGGCAAACCAGAACCGCTCCGCCGTACAATCCACGCACAGGCTATCCCACAGCACGGTACTGCCATCGTCGGGGCACCACTCCTCGCTGTAAGCGGTCTGATAATAGCTGCTGCCATCCCGCTCATTATCCAACACGGTACCGTCAAAAGTGTGGACGGTCACCGCGGCGATGTTGGCTGCCGCCAGCGTACCCGCGCCGCTCTCCACCACGGTGCCCTGGGGCAGCTCGTTGGCAAAATATGCCGCGCCGCCGCTGAGCACCACCGTGGCCGCACCGCCCTCACAGTCATCTACCAGCGTCACGCCGCCCCGGAATGTGCAGTCTGCTGCACCCTGCAGCGTCCGTGCCAGCAGCGTACCGTCTGCCACCACTACTTCACCGCCCTCGGCACGCAGCCGGTCTGTCAGCACCGTGCCGCCCAGCTGCACGTAAGCCGGTGCGCTGCCGCTGCTCCGCAGCTCCAGCCCGGATGCGATGACCGTCACGCTGCCATCCACGATCAGTGCGGGCAGGTCAAAGCTGTCGCCGCCGCAGAGAAGCCCGTCGCCTTCAAAGGTCAGCGTTCCATCACCTGTGATAAGCACGCAGTCATACCCGTCGAGACAGCTCTCCCCGCCGCCGCTGATGGTACATTCCCCGGCAATATCCAGCCGCAGGCAGCCGCCCGCCGGGATCAGGTTGGGCAGTGTGCAGTCCCTGGCCGAGATGGTCAGGGCATCGTACCGCTGGCCGTTCCAGGCCACACGGCCATAGCTGCTGGTAAACCGCGCGCCGCCGTCTGTCAGTTCCTCGATGGTGCGTCCCTCACCGAACTCCGTCATCCGAAGTTCACCCTCCGTGCCATCAGGCATCCGGACGCTGAGCCCCTGATTTCCCGTCTTTTCCGCCTCCTCGGCCAGCGGCAGCGGACTGTCATCCTCCGCCGCGCCGCTCAGTGCGGCCACATCGAACCACCGGCGGCAGCTCTCAGGCAAAGTCTCCGCTGTCATTTCCCCGGCGTCCTGTGCCGGCATCTCCGGCTCCGTCTGTCCCGGCTGCGCACCGCACCCGGTCAGCGCCAGCAACAGGCAGAGCAACAGGATCGCAAGCCATTTTCTCATCGCTATCGCTCCTTTTCCCATAGCTGTACCTGCATTTTCCCCCGGCAGGTACCGTATATTTCGATTTTAGCATATATCTTTCAAAAAGAAAACCGGTTTTTCACAAATCCCCCACATCTCCGGTGTATGTTCCCTCCCGCCGCGCGCATACTACCTTCAACCAAATATGGGAGGTATTGCATACTATGTCAGAGATGTTTTGTTTTCAGTGTCAGCAGACGGCGGGCGGCAGCGGCTGTGTCCGCACCGGCGTATGCGGCAAGCAGCCGGAGACGGCGCAGCTGCAGGACAGTCTGGTCTGCGCCCTCATCCATCTGGCGGAGATCTGCCGCCGGCAGGAGACATATCCCCGGGAAATCGCCCTGCTGCTGGCAGACGGTCTCTTCACCACGCTGACCAACGTCAACTTCGACAATGCCGCCATCCGCGCCCTCACGGAGCGGGTCGATCATGCCCTGCAGGACATGGGCGGCACACCCACGCAGGAAGATTCCGCCTGGCTGTGGCGGGGCGAGACCGACGCCGTGTCCCTTCGCGCCACACTGCTCTTCGGTCTGAAGGGCATGGCCGCCTACGCCCACCATGCCATGACGCTGGGCTATGACGATCCCGCTGTCAGCGAGTGGCTCTTCAAGGGGCTGTCGGAGCTGCCCCGTGAGCACACCGTGGAGGAATGGCTGGCGCTGATCATGGAATTCGGCCAGATCAACTTCCGCTGTATGGCGCTGCTGGATCGTGCCAACACAGAGACCTTCGGCCAGCCCGTCCCCACCCGTGTGAATACCGACGTGAAAAAAGGCCCCTTCATCGTGGTCTCCGGCCACGATCTGGCAGATCTGCACCAGCTTCTGGAACAGACTACCGGTAAAGGTATCAACATTTACACCCATTGTGAAATGCTGCCCGCCCACGGCTATCCCCATCTGAAGCAGTACCCTCATCTGGCGGGCAATTTTGGCACCGCATGGCAGAACCAGCAGAAGGAATTTGACAACATCCCCGCGCCGGTGCTGTTCACCACCAATTGCCTGATGCCGCCCCGCCCCAGCTATGCCGACCGGGTCTATACCACCTCCGTGGTGGGCTACAAGGGCTTGCGGCATATCGCCGCCGACGCCGACGGCCGCAAGGACTTCTCCCCGCTGATCCAGCAGGCGCTGGCTCTGGGCGGCTACGAGACCGACCGCAGCATGAGCGGCATCAACGGCGGCCATATGCTGACCACCGGCTTTGCCCGCAGCGCCGTGCTGAGCAAGGCGCCACAACTGATCGACGCCATCAAAAGCGGCGCTGTCAAGCACATTTTCCTGGTGGGCGGCTGCGATGGCGCCCATCCCGGCCGGAACTACTACACGGAATTCGTCAAGCGCACCCCCATGGACTCACTGGTGCTGACGCTGGCCTGCGGCAAATTCCGCTTCAACGACCTGGACCTGGGCAAGATCGGCGGCATTCCCCGCATTCTGGACGTAGGGCAGTGCAACGATGCCTACAGCGCCGTGGAGATCGCGCTGGCGCTGGCGGAAGCCTTCGGCTGCACGGTCAACGACCTGCCCCTGACGCTGGTGCTGTCCTGGTATGAGCAGAAGGCCGTGTGCATTCTGCTGAGCCTGCTGGCGTTGGGCGTCAAAAACATCTATCTGGGTCCCACCCTGCCCGCATTTCTCTCCGAGACTGTGGTCAAAACACTGGTGGACGCTTACGGCCTGCAGCCTGTCACCGCCCCGCAGCAGGATCTGGACGCCATCCTCCACCGCGGCTGAACCTTCGTTATACGCATAATACGCAGCAAGTCCCGCCTGAAAGCACGTTTTCAGGCGGGACTTGCTAATATGCAGCACAAGATGTCTTTATATCCGCAGCAGTGTCACGCGTTAACTCAAATATCGAAAGATATTTTATTCAAAGTAACACAAATTCCCCTTGCGTTAAGATGTCAAATATGGTAAAATGTTTGAAATGGGTTTGGTACATACACCATCCAGCCACCCCATGGGGTGGCTTTGCTGCTTTGCGTGCAAAGCAGCAAGGACGATTCCCATGCGGCATGATGCATACAGCGGTTGGGGAAATCGCTGTGTATGTCATGTGTCCGTCTCCCTGCGGAGACGGTTTCAAGCGGACGCCGTCGGCTATGCCGGACGGCGGCGTTTCCATGCACACCGGCAAATTTATGAACAGGGGAGGTCATTGAGAAAAATGACAACCAAGAAGACAAGTAGACGCGCACTGTTTACCAGCGTCATGGCGCTGGTGATGTGCCTTGTGATGCTGGTGGGCTCGACCTTCGCCTGGTTCACCGACAGTGTCACCAGCGGCGTCAACACCATCCAGTCCGGCAATCTGGACGTGGAGCTGGAGTACAAGAACACCAAGGACGGCACCTTCGCGCCGGTGAACAGCGACACCGAGGTATTCAAGAACGGCGCACTGTGGGAGCCGGGTCATGTGGAGTACGTCGTGCTGAAGATCCGCAACGCGGGCTCTCTGGCGCTGAAGTACAAGCTGGCCGTCAACGTGGCCAACGAGGTCGCGGGCAAGACGGCTGACGACGTCGACATCCTCCTGTCCAAGTACCTGCAGTTCAAGGTGCTGGATGGCGACAAGAGCAATCTGTCCCGTCAGGAGATGCTGGATGCTGAAGGTCGCGGCGGCAGCCTGGAAGCCAAGGTCGAGGATGCTGTGGCGCTGTACTCCGCTAATAGCGGTTCTACTCCCTCTGAAAAGACCGTGACGCTGGTGGTCTGGATGCCCACCACCGTGGGCAACGAGGCCAACCACGGCACCGGCAAGGCGCAGCCCTCCATCGATCTGGGCGTGGCCGTGTACGCCACTCAGGTGGAGCACGAGGAAGATAGCTTCGGCCCGGACTACGACGCCGGTGTGAACTTCACCACCGTCACCACCGAGGAAGGGTTCCGCGCCGCTGTGGCTGCCGGTAATCCCGTGATCCTCAACAACACCCTGGAGCTGACCGAGGATCTGGTCATCGACAAGGATATTGTCATCAACGGCAACGGCAACGCGCTGATCACCGACAAACCCGTGCATATCGGCAGTAACGTCAATGTGACCATCACCAACGTATCCTTCAAGGATCCCACCAACGGCCGCGGCAACGCCTCCAACCTGTATGCTTCCGGTCTGGAGGGCAAGCTGGTGCTCAACAACTGCACCTTCGGCGGCACCCAGTGGGACTGCGTGCAGGTCACGCCCAAGGAAGGCGCGGAGATCGTCATCAACGCCTGCCGCTTTGAGGCCGACACTGACTGCCAGCGCTTCATCCACATTCAGGCCGCAGACTTCTCCAACGCCGATGTAAAGGTCACCTTGACCAACAACTTCTTCGGCGCCTCCGATCACATCCAGAACGCCCTGATCGATCTGGATTACATCAATCTGGCCGGCATCAACTTCGGCGGCAACAACGTGTACGTTGACACCGAGGCTGACATCTATGTCTGCGGTCCCAGTGCTGGTCGCACCATCAGCAAGGAAGATGCCTATAAGGCACTGGGCTCCCTGAAAGCCGTTGACGGCAGTACCGTCACCGAGATCACCGGCAATGTCACCATCGCCAAGGGCGAGACCGTCTCTGTTAACAGTTCCACCACCATCGAAGCCGGTTCCACCATTTCCGGCGCCGGTGTGGACAAGAGCACGATGAATGTCAACAAGAGCACGGTCTCCAGCGACAACGTCACCATCAAGGACGTGACCATCAAGGGCAGCGGCTCTGCCGGTACTGGCGGTACGCTGAACATCAACGGCAGCAACACCACCATTGAGAACGTCAACTACGAGGGCGACGGCAATATCGCCATCACCGTATCCACCAATGCCAGCAACACCGGCACCGTGTTCAAGAACACCAGGATCACCAACGCCTTCCGCGGCATCCAGTTCTGGAGCCTGTCCGGTGACAGCCGCATTGAAAACTGCGTGCTGGACGTGGCCGGTTACACCTTCAACATTGACGCGGCTGTGGCCGGCTCCACGCTGACCATCAAGGATTCCACCCTGAACGGCTGGACGTCCTACACCAGCGGCATCAAAAAGGTGACCTTTGACAACTGCTCTCTGGGTCTGAACGCCTATGCGTATCTGCGCCCCTATTCCGAGACTGAGCTGATTGGCTGCCAGTTCACCTATGCCGGTTATCAGCTGAGTGCAGGCGGCAGCGATGCGTACACCATCACGCTGACCAGCTGCACCAAGAACGGCACCCCCATCACGGCGGACAATGTCAAGACCCTGCTGCTGGATACTGATGACTGGAACGCCAACGCGACCCTGATCGTCAACGGTGTGACGGTCACTGTAAACTAACCCCTCTCCCCACAACGTATCACCCCGGCGGGCTATATAGCCCGCCGGGGTTCTTCTTACCGGCTGCTGCGCTGCTTCCGGTACTCCGTGGGCAGCTGCCCGTAGGTCTCCTTAAAGGCGGCGGTAAACCGGCTGGGGCTTTCGTAGCCCACCGCCTGGGCGATGGCCGCAATGTCCTGGGGCGTTTTCAGGAGCAGCAGCGCCGCCTGTTCCATGCGGTGCTGCTTCACGTGGGCGGCGATGGTGGTGCCGTACACCTTTTTGAACACCTGCTTCAAGGTGGTGGTGTTCATCAAAAAGCGGTGGGACAGCTCTTCGATGGTGATCCGCTCGGAGAGGTGCTCCACCAGATAGGCATGGACATTGTGGATGATCTCCTCCTGCGAGCCCTGCAGATCCACCTCCTTTTCAGGGCAGGTGATCTCCATCACCTGCTCCACGATCTCATGCAGCAGCTGGATCTGTACCGTGTCCGCCGCCTTGTAGTAGACCTCCTTGCCCACCCGGCGGCTCTCCAGCAGTCCGCTGTCCGTCAGGGAGCGCAGATGGTGGGAAACGGCGGGGCTGGACATATCCAGCATGGCGGCGATGTTGATCACACATTCCTCCTGATGATTCAGCAGCCAGAAGATGCGCACCCGGGTCGGGTCGCTCAGCTGCTTGAAGATCTCGGAAACCACCGCAAAATGCGGCGCGTTCAGCAGCTCCTGACGGAGACTGGCGGCATACCTTTCCTCACCGTGGTGGTGGGGCAGTGCAAAATCAGGCATATACAGTCGCTCCTTTTTATCCGTTTTGGAAATTCCCATCGCCCGTTCGGAAGCACCGGGGCAAAGCGTCTTGATTTTCTTCGTCGTGTTCAGTATACTATGCCCATAACAATTAAGCAAGCATTTAATTGTAACCGCCCACGGCGGCACGATATACTTGCAAAAAACATGAATCAGGAGGAAATTATCATGAAAAAGACCTACAAGATCGAAGTGGACTGCGCCAACTGCGCCAATCTGATGGAGGATGCCGCCAACAAGACCGAGGGCGTGGCCAGCGCCGTGGTCAACTTCATGACCCAGAAAATGATCGTGGAATTCGCCGAGGGCGCGGACGCCAAGGACGTCATGAAGGATGTGCTGAAGGCCTGCAAGAAGGTAGAGCCCGACTGCGAGATCGAGCTGTAATGTATACCCTGCCCCTGCGGGGGCAGCAAGGCAGACTGGAGTAGGAGTGTAGTGACATGACAAAGAAACAGAAAACCATGCTCATCCGCATCATCGTAACGGCGGTGCTGCTGGTGGCGCTGCGATTCTTCATCCCCCTGACCGGCATTCCGCAGCTGATCGCCTATCTGGTCGCCTATTTGGTGATTGGCTACGACATCCTGCGTAAAGCGGGCAAGGGCATTGCCAACGGGCAGGCCTTCGACGAGAATTTTCTGATGGCATTGGCGACGCTGGGTGCCTTTTTCCTGGCAATATGGACCAGGAGCGGCGACTATGTAGAGGGTATCGCGGTCATGCTGTTCTACCAGATTGGCGAACTGTTCCAGAGCTATGCCGTGGGCAAGAGCCGCCGGAACATCAGCGCCCTGATGGACATCCGACCCGACTATGCCAACGTGGAGCGTGACGGCGCGCTGGAACAGGTAGATCCCGACGAGGTAGAGGTGGGCAGCATCATCGTGGTGCAGCCCGGTGAAAAGGTGCCGCTGGACGGCGTGGTGGTCAGCGGCAGCGCCAGCCTGAACACCAGCGCCCTGACCGGCGAGAGCCTGCCGCGGGACGTGAAGGAGGGCGACGAGATCATCAGCGGCTGCATCGATATGAGCGGCGTACTGAAGATCCGCACCACCAAGGAGTTCGGCGAGTCCACGGTTTCCAAGATCCTTGATCTGGTGGAGAACGCCAGCTCCCGCAAGTCCAGATCCGAGGCGTTTATTTCCCGCTTTGCCAAGATCTACACGCCTGCCGTCTGCGCCGGCGCACTGGTGCTGGCCATTGCGGTGCCGCTGGTGCGGCTGGCACTGGGGATGGACGGCCAGTGGACCAACTGGATCTACCGCGCACTGACGTTTTTGGTGGTCAGCTGCCCCTGCGCGCTGGTCATCAGCATCCCCCTCAGCTTCTTCGCCGGCATCGGCGGCGCCAGCAA
>CAKTMQ010000072.1 GCA_934573945.1 uncultured Oscillospiraceae bacterium
GCCTGCCGCGACGCCCGCAAGAACGCCGCTCGTGGTCCCCGTGAGTATTTCACTGCTGTCTGTGCTGCTTGTGGCGGTGAGGCCAAGGTGCCCTTCGAGCCCAAGTCCGACCGTCCCGTTTACTGCAGCGACTGCTTCGCCAAGATGCGTCAGAATGGTTAATTGCTGATCCACACACTTTGCAATAAGAAGATACAAAAAGAACTCCGGTTTTGAAAACCGGAGTTCTTTTCCTTTATATGTACGGACGCATTCAGTCAGGGTAAACGGCCTTTCACTGTTCACTGGCAACTTTACCCTCCACCACCAGCGTCATGCGATCCGTATACCGCTGCAGCGTCCGGCAGACGGCTTCCGCATCACCGCCAACAGTGTCATCCAGCATCTGCCGGAACATAGCCGCGTCCACGCCTCGCTCGATGATACACGAGGCAAAGATATGGCGCAGGATCATCTGCTGTCCCTGAATTGCCAGCATATGATGATCCAGCCGGTGGTTTCCGCAGTTGTGGTAATACGTACCCAGAAAGGCGTTGATCGCAGCAACCTCTTCCTGCGTTGTTTTGGCGGCGGTATACTCCGCCAGCCTCTGCCGCAGCTCTGTTACGATGGCGTCCCGGTCACCGTTGGCCATGGCCAAACGGATCGCCGCGCAGTGCAGTGTCATAGCCAGCTGCTGGATCTCCAGCACATCATGCGGCTCCAGCGAGATGATATGTGCGCCTACATTGTTCTCGTAAACCACAAGCCCTTCCTGCTGCAGGCGGTTGATCGCCTCACGGATCGGCGTACAACTGACCCCCATACGCTCCTGCAGCTCGTTTACGTTCAGCTTGGAACCCAACGGAATCTTTAGCTCAATGATGGATTCCCGCAGCTTATCATAGACCATGTCTACCAAAGACCGTTTTTTGATTGCAAGCATAATTGCCCCCTCAATTTTGCTTCTTGCAAGATGATATAATATTATAGTAACCGTATTCAAAAAAATCAAGAGGGAATCTTCGATTAAAAAGAAAAAATAAAATTTTTCATTTTCCTGTTGCAAAGTAGAAAAAATGTGGTAACATATCTTGCAAGATGTGAGCCATTGGTTTAAAGCTGTAAAGCAATGCGCCGCCGATGGCCGGTATATTCCACACAAATGCCCAGAAGGAGGA
Organism: uncultured Oscillospiraceae bacterium; assembly: GCA_934573945.1. GTDB lineage: Bacteria > Bacillota > Clostridia > Oscillospirales > Oscillospiraceae > Vescimonas. The sequence continues at coordinate 1,161 of CAKTMQ010000072.1, forward strand.
GCTATTATGTACTATCAGGTATCTCAGGCTTTTTTTGAAAAACTACCCAATGCCTGCTTCGGTGCCGTTGCCGTGCGAGGATTGGATAACACCCGAGAGATCCCGGAGTTGGAGCAGATGCTGGCAGAGAATGTCGCTGCCTGCGAGGCTTACTTTACGGGGAAGAAGCCCAAGGAGACGGCGGACATTCTACCGTACCGAGCGGCATTTACCGCGCTGGGGATCAATCCCAACAAATTCCTGTGCTCTATCGAGGCGCTGCTGACCCGTATTGCCAAGGGCAAGGGATTCCCCCATATCAACGCTGCGGTAGATCTGGGCAATGCGGTATCTATCAAGTACCGTCTCCCCATGGGTGCCCATGATCTGGATACCATTGACGAGGGACTGGATGTCCGTCTGGCACAGGTGGGCGACACCTTTATTCCCTTTGGCAGCACGGAAGAGGAATCTCCGGATGAGGGCGAGGCTGTCTACGCTTCCGGCAGTGAGATCCGCACCCGCCGCTGGACATGGCGCCAGTCCGAACGGGGAAAGATCACCGAGGAGACCAAAGCGATCCTGTTTCCTATTGACGGTTTTTCCGATGTGAATGCGGCAGAGGTGCAGAAAGCGGCGGAAGAACTGGTAGATCTGCTGCACCGTTACTTCGGCGATAGCATCGAGATTGAGACCGGCGTGGTCACGAAAGATGCACCCCGGTTTGAGTTTTTCAAGTAAACAGAACCGCACCGGCTTTCGGAAAATCCGAAAGCCGGTGTGTTTTTCTCATTCCAGTATGATCCAGTTTTCCTGTTTTTCCGTAACATAGCCCACAGCAGCAGCGGCCGGGATCGTGTCCTGCAGCTGGCGCAGACAGTCAGATGCGTCCGCCTCAGCCACCGCCATCAGCAAACCGCCGCTGGTCTGGGGATCATACAACAGATCCTGTATGGTGCGGCTGATACCGTTCTTTACGGTGACGCCGTTTTCCGCGTAATCGCGGTTGCGGTAGGCACCGGCGGGAATAAAGCCCATATCCGCCAGCTCCAACGCCTCTGCGTGATAGGGGATACTGCCGCTCTGGAGATGGATGGTGCATCCGCTGCCCTGCGCCATTTCGAAGCTGTGCCCCAGCAGAGCAAAGCCTGTCACATCGGTGCAGCTGTGAACACGGTACTGCACCATAACATCGCGGGCAGCTTTGTTCAGCGTCGCCATCTGGCGGTAAATGCGCGCCATCACGGCGTCATCTACAAGTCCGGCCTTGGCAGCGGTAGTCAGAACACCTACACCCAGCGGCTTTGTCAGGATCAGCACATCGCCCGGATGGGCGCCGCTGTTGGTCAGGATCTTCTGCGGATGGACAAAGCCGGATACGGCAAGACCGTAAATAGGCTCAGCACCGTGGATCGTGTGTCCCCCAGTGATAATCGCGCCTGCCTCATAGGCCTTGTCATAGCCGCCGCGCAGCAGCTCCTGCACCATTTCAGCAGTCATGGACTCCGGCAGACACAGGATATTCAGTGCCAGCTTTGGCTCGCCGCCCATGGCGTATACATCGCTGATGGCATTGGCGGCAGCGATCTGCCCATACAGGAAAGGATCATCCACGATGGGCGGGAAGAAATCGGTGGTCTGTACCAAAGCCGTGTTTTCATCCAGATAGTAGACGCTGGCATCATCCGACTTGTCGTAGCCCACCAGCAGCCGCGGATCGCTGTGGGTGCGGAATCCCTCCAGCAGGTGTACCAGCGTTCCGGCGCCCACCTTGGCGCCGCATCCGGCACAGGATGCCAGCTTTGTCAGTTTTACTTCGGTTTCCATGACTCAATCCTCCGCTGCATCTGTGTGATATACCGTGGTATAGCTATGTCCGTCCCAAGCAGCCACCTGCTCGATCTCCTCGGCACTGGCGCCGGCAGGCGGCAGATAGTTGCCGTCGCAGCGGACACAGGTGCCGCAGCTGCTGCTCAGATCCCGGGGAACCGGCATCATTCGGCAGGTGATGCCCTGTTCACTGCACTGCTGCTTATAGCGGACAGCGCCGAAATGGGAAAAAAACGTGACAATGTAGATCATTTGCTGAAAGTCAGCGTCCATTCGCCGTTATTCTCGGCGACGGACACCTGATACCCCTGATGCTGGGCATAGCGGGTGGTGTTTTCGCGGGAAGCGTGGTTGTCCACAATGATCTGATAGGATGCTTCCTTGCTGGCCATGGCATTGCGCAGCAGAACGACAGGTTCAGGGCAGGAGAGCCCGCGTGCGTCGATCACTTTCATATTATATGTCCTCCTTATGCTTTCTTCTGGAAGGTGTTCAGGCAGCCGATCAGGGCGACGACTACCAGACCGATCAATACGGCGACCTTACCGGCACCGGTGGGGCCGGCGGCGCTGGACGCCAGACCGAAGTTATGGGCAAAGGCGGCGCCGACCACCAGACCCAGTACGGTCACGGCACTGTCGGAGTTACCTTCACCGGACAGCACCAGCTGGCGCAGGGGGCAGCCGCCCAGCAGCACGCAGCCGAAGCCGGTCAGAACCATACCCAGGCAGTTCCACAGACCATCGGTGTGTGCAACGGGCTGCTCGGCAAATGCCAGATGGAAGTAGGTGGCATCGGTGGAAGCGTTGAGGATCAGGTTGCAGATAAGAGCGCTGACCAGAATGGCGCCGAAGCCCATCAGTAACTTAGGTTCACGGAACAGCACCACGTCACGGATGCCGCCCACCATGCACAGGCGGGTGCGCTGTGCCAGCGCGCCAACGATCAGACCGGCAGCCAGGCTGATGATGATAGGAGCGTGCTTGGCACCGGGGCCGCCGCCGGCCTCAGTAAAGTAGATAAACGCGGGAGCCGCTACCAGCAGGATGAATACAACCACCTGAATGGCAGGGAAGAGGACGCCGTCCAGTTTGGTCTGGACATAGGTGCGCTTCAGGGAGTAACCGCGCTTCAGGAAGAATACGCCGGCGAGGATGCCGATCGCAAAGCCCAGCAGACCGAACAGTGCATTCAGGTCACCGCCGGCCAGGCGCAGGATCATACGGAAGGGGCAGCCCAGGAACATCAGGCAGCCGATCATCACGAAGAAGCCCAGCACAAAGCGGGTCAGTGGTGCGCTGCCGCCCTTGGCGGAAAACTCCTTCTTGCACAGGGCAACGATAAAGCTGCCCAGCACCAGACCGATGATCTCGGGACGGATGTACTGCACAGCCTCAGCGCGGTGCAGACCCAGGCCGCCGGCCGTATCGCGCAGGAAGCAGGCGATGCAGAAGCCCATATTGGCGGGGTTGCCAAAAAAGACCAGCAGTGATGCGATGACACCGATGATCAGACCGGCAACGACGATTTGCAGTCGTTCACGTTTCATGTTCATGTGGTTTTTCTCCTCTTATAATGAATCTCACAATAGATTACACCGTATCGACAGGAAAGTCCAATAGCAATTATAGATATATCAACTAAAATAATTTGCAATTCAAATAAATACATGGTACGATAGGAGGGATAGTTATAATAGAAAGGTGAGCTTGGATGGAACGGATCTATCTGGACAACGCAAGTACCAGCTTTCCAAAGCCTGACGGCGTAGCGGAGGCGGTATATCACTATATCAGGGACTGCGGCTGCAATGTGAACCGCGGCGGCTATGATGGTGCCTATCAGACCGAGGAGCTGGTACTGCAGACCCGGCAGCAGCTGACAGGGCTGTTTCACGGCCCGGATTGCCGCAATGTTGCGTTTACCCGCAATATTACAGAGAGCCTGAATGTGCTGCTGAAGGGATTTCTCAAATCCGGTGACCATGTACTGGTGTCCGCCATGGAGCACAATGCCGTCATGCGTCCGCTGACGCAGCTGACGGCGCAGGGTGTGTCCTTTGACCGGATCCCGTGCCGCGAAGACGGCACGCTGGAGACGGAGAAAATGCCGGAGTTACTGCGGGAAAATACCCGCGCCATCGTTATGCTCCACGGCAGCAACGTGTGCGGCACGCTGCTGCCGGCAGCGGAGGTCGGCTCTTTCTGCCATGCCCACGGGCTGCGGTTCATACTGGACAGTGCCCAGACGGCGGGTGTATTTCCCATCGATATGGCAGCCATGCACATTGACGCGCTGGCCTTCACCGGTCACAAGGGACTGCTGGGGCCGCAGGGTGTCGGCGGTTTTATTGTGCAGCCGGATATGGCTAGACAGATCACGCCGCTGATCGTAGGAGGTACAGGCAGTCTCAGTCATGAGGAGACCGTGCCTGCCTTTCTGCCGGATCGGTTCGAGGCGGGCACTATGAACCTGCCGGGAATCATGGGGCTGCACGCGGCGTTGTGCTGGCTGAAAGAGACGACTATTGACGCTGTTCGGCAGCATGAGCTGGAGCTGACCCGCCGGTTTCTCAACGGCGCGTTGGATATTCCCGGGCTGCGGGTGCTTGGCCGTCGGGATACGGTCGGCCGCGCCGGTGTTGTCTCTGTGCAGCCCGAAAACGTGGATCCTGCACTGATGGCCGATGCGCTGGGGCAGGAATATGGCATCATGGTACGGGTGGGGCTCCATTGTGCGCCCAACGCCCACAAAACACTGGGCACCTTCCCGACGGGCACCATCCGTTTTTCCTTTGGTTATTGGAATACGCCGCAGCAGGTGGACACCGCTCTTCTGGCGCTGCGGGCACTGTGTAAGGGATCAACATGGAACTGAAGCAATTGCAATCATTTTGCGCTGTCGTAAAGTATAAGAGCTTTACAAAGGCGGCGGAGAAACTCTATCTCTCGCAGCCCACGGTCAGTACCCATGTGCGGCAGCTGGAGGAGGAATTTCAGACCAGTCTGATCGTCCGTACCACCAAATCGGTGGAGGTAACGCCCCGGGGGCAGGAGCTGTACGAATGCGCCTGCAGTATTGTGAACCTGCGGGACGACCTGCTGCGTAGTTGGAGCGACGAGGACGAGAGCATGATCCGCATCGGCGCATCCACCATTCCCTCCGCCTACATTCTGCCGCAGATCTTACCCGCTTTCCGCACGCTGCGTCCCGGTTCCCAGTTCCATGTGTTTCAGAGCGACAGTCAGGGGATCGTGGACGGTCTGCTCTGCGGTGCCTTCGATGTGGGACTTATCGGCGCGCAGCCTCGGGAGGATTCGTTGGAGCTGGTGCCTTTCTGCACGGATCGTATGGTGCTGATCACCCCTGTCAACGACTACTATCAGACGTTTGTACAGCGCGGCGGCCTGACGCTGGCGGAGATCTGCCGTGAACCGATGCTGCTGCGGGAAAAGGGAAGCGGCAGTAAGAAATGCATTACTTCCTACTTTGAACGGATGGGCGTGGATGAATCCCAGCTGACCATCACGGCACGGCTCAACGACCAGGAGTCCATCAAGAATCTGGTAGCCGGCGGACTGGGGATCTCCATCATCTCAGAGCGTGCGGCGGAGGATGCCAGAGCATCCGGACGGCTGCTGTCCTTTGCGCTGCCCGGCGCGGATGTGACCCGCAGTCTCTATATGGTATACCGCCGCAGCGTTCCCCTCAGCGGACATACGCAGCAGTTCATCGCCTTTGTCCGGGACTTTTATCAAAAGGTGTGAGCTTACCGGGAAATATCGGTCTGTCTCCCGGAGAATTGCGCAAATTTCTGCCGCTTTGATTGACAAGCGGGTGTCATTGTGATATAACTTTTACCAGACAAACACATTTGGAGGACGATACCATGAAGCACATCAACACCATCGAGACTCGTGACCTTTGCGAGAGCGCCAAGAAGGGCGGCTGCGGCGAGTGCCAGACTTCCTGCCAGTCTGCCTGCAAGACCAGCTGCGGCATCGCAAATCAGACCTGCGAGAAGAAGGAAAGCAAGTAAACGAGTACTTGAAACTATAATGCCGCCCCTTCCGGGCGGCATTTTTAGCGTAAGATGAGAGGAATGTACACATGATCCATCAATACAAATTAGGCGGCTATAATATCGTGCTCGACGTCTGCTCCGGCGCCGTTCACGCTGTGGATGAACTGGCCTACGACATCATCGCCCTGTTTGAGACCGAGAGCCGTGATACCATCATCCGCACGCTTGCGGAGAAGTATCAGAGCTGCGACGAGGTGACGCCGGAGGAGATCGGCGCCTGCTATGATCAGATCGCCGCCCTGCGGGATGCGGGAAAGCTCTTTGCGCCGGATACCTTCGCCCCCATGGCGGGGACACTGAAAGAAAAGACCTCCGGCGTCATCAAGGCACTGTGTCTGCATATCGCCCATACCTGTAACCTCAACTGCTCCTACTGCTTTGCCAGTCAGGGAAAATACCACGGTGACCGCGCTCTGATGAGCTTTGAGGTGGGCAAGCGAGCACTGGATTTTCTGGTGGAGCATTCCGGCAGCCGCCGCAACCTGGAGGTAGACTTCTTCGGCGGTGAACCGCTGATGAATTTCGACGTAGTCAAGCAGCTGGTAGCCTATGCCCGCAGTATCGAATCTGAAACCGGCAAAAACTTCCGTTTTACTCTGACCACCAACGGCGTGCTGATCGACGACGATGTGATCGATTTTGCCAACCGCGAGATGAGCAATGTGGTGCTCAGTCTCGACGGCCGCAAGGAGGTACATGACCGCTACCGCGTGGACTACGCCGGCAATGGCAGCTGGGAGAAGATTGTACCCAAATTCCAGAAACTGGTGGCCGCCCGAAAGGGACGTAATTACTATATGCGGGGCACCTTTACTCACGCTAATCCGGACTTTCTGGAGGACATCAAAACCATGCTGGATCTGGGGTTCTCCGAGTTGAGTATGGAGCCTGTGGTGGCAGCCGCCGATGATCCGGCAGCACTGACCGAGGCGGACAAGGCCGTCGTTATGAAGCAGTATGAACAGTTGGCCGAGTTGATGCTGCAGCGCGACAGGGAGGGAAAGCCCTTTACCTTCTATCACTATATGATTGACCTGAAGGGCGGCCCCTGCATCTACAAACGGATCTCCGGCTGCGGCTCCGGTACCGAGTATATGGCCGTGACGCCCTGGGGCGACCTGTACCCCTGACACCAGTT
>CAKTMQ010000073.1 GCA_934573945.1 uncultured Oscillospiraceae bacterium
GGTGGTCAGGCGCCACCGCCCGCTTATCCGGTCTCCACACCCCCGTCGAAACCAGTACGCCCCCGTATAGCCCGCCCTGAAGGGCGGGAGAGGGAAAAAGGGAATGAAACCGTGTTTATCGTTCCGGCAGCTTTTCCGGCTGGGGATAGTCCACGCCGTGGGTATCCACCCGCACTCTGGCCATCCGCTGATCCTTCTTGGGCTTGTTGGTCATCATGTTCCGGGGGGTGGAGGCGATGGCGTCCACCACGTCCATACCGTCGATGACCATGCCGAAGGCGGCGTATTCACCGTCCAGATGGGGTGCGTCCTTATGCATGATGAAGAACTGGCTGCCGGCGCTGTCGGGGATCATGGTGCGCGCCATGCTCAGCACGCCCCGGGTATGGCGCAGGTCGTTGTTGAAGCCGTTGGACTTGAACTCGCCCTTGATGCAGTAGCCCGGGCCGCCGGTGCCGTCGCCCCGGGGGCAGCCGCCCTGGATCATAAAGCCGTAGATGCAGCGGTGAAAGATCAGTCCGTCATAGTAGCCGCTGTTGGCCAGAGAGATAAAGTTGCGCACGCTCTCCGGCGCCACGTCAGGGTACAGCTCGGCGCGGATAACGCCGCCGTCCTCCATTTCAATGGTCACAATGGGATTTTCCACAGGATTGTCCTCCTTTTATATTGTAGATGCGTCAGCTGTCTCAATATCGCTCCCGGCGGGCGCGATCCATCTCGCGCTTGGCGTCCCGCTCGGCGATGGCCTGCCGCTTGTCGTAGTTCTTCTTGCCCTTGCACACGCCCAGTTCCACCTTCACCAGTCCGTTCCTGAAATAGACGCTCAGGGGGATCAGGGCGTAACCGTCCAGCTTCTGGGCTTCGTGGAGCTTGCGGATCTCCCGCTTGTGCATCAGGAGCCGCTTGGGACGGTCCGGGTCACGGTTGAAGATGTTGCCCTTGTCATAGGGCGAGATGTGCATATTGTACACCATCAGCTCGCCCTCCTTGGTGGTGGCGCAGTAGCTGTCCTTCAGGTTCAGCTGCCCGCCGCGGATGGACTTGACCTCGGTGCCGGCCAGCTCGATGCCGGCCTCATAGCACTCCTCCACGAAATAGTCGTGAAACGCCTTGCGGTTCTGTGCCGCGGTTTTGACGCCGCCGCTGCTCTTTGTCATGGCAAGTCCCTCCTTCCTCCGGACTGGGTACAAAGTATACCACATCTTTGCTGTCGATGCAAGAGGAAAAGGGGCGCCGCCGGGCGGGAGACTTGACGCACCGGCGGGAAAACGGTACAATAGCAGCAGCATCGCCGCCCGTGACCGGGCGGCAGAAAAGGAGTGGCATCCGTATGAATTATGATTTTACCACGTTGCCGGATCGCTGGGATACCGGCGCGGAGAAATATGAGCTGATGAAGGAGCGCTGCGGCGCTGTGCCCCGGGGCACCGTGCCCTTCTCTGTGGCGGATATGGACTTCCTGCCGCCGCCGGAGCTGGCGGAGGGCGTGGCCGCCTTCCTGCACCGCAGGGTGCTGGGCTATACCAGAGCGCCGGAGAGCTATTTCGACGCCTTCCTCCGCTGGATGCGCCGCCGTCACGGTGTGGCGCTGGAGCGCCAATGGGTGGTGGACGCCGACAGTGTGCTGGGCGCCATGCACCAGATGATCCGGGCGTTCTCCCGGCCGGGGGAGGCCATTGTGGTGATGACGCCGGCCTATCCGCCCTTTCTGGACGCGCCGGAGGGGCTTGACCGCCGGCGGCTGGACTGCCCGCTGCTGCCGGGAGCGGATCACCGCTACGGCATCGATTACGACGCGCTGGAAGCGCTGTGCCGCCGGGAGGATGTGCGCCTGTTGATCTTCTGCAACCCCCACAATCCGGTGGGACGGGTGTGGAGCCGGCAGGAGCTGGAGCAGGTGGCGGACATCTGCCTGCGCCACGACGTGTTCATCATCTCCGATGAAATCCACGCCGACCTGATCCTGCCGGGACACGTGTTCACCTCCATGGCGTCGCTGCCGGAGCGGTATCTGCGCAACTGCGCCGTCAGTACCTCGGCCACCAAGACCTTCAACATCGCCGCCATCAAGGGCGCGGCCATCGTGATGGCCGATGAGGAACGCCGCCGCCTGTACCGGACGTGCCGGACGGACACGGGGCGGGACATCCTGTCCTATGCCGCCTGCGAGACGGTATGGGAGAAGTGCGAGCCGTGGCTGGATGAACTGCTGACGGTGCTGGAGGAGAACCGGCGGCTGATGGCGGGGTTCTTGGCGGATCGCCTGCCGGAGGTGGGAATGACGCCGCTGGAGGCCACCTATCTGCCGTGGCTGGACTTCCGTTTTCTGGGGCTGACCCCCGAGGCGCAGGCACGGTTCATGGCAGAGAAAGCGCGCTGCTTCTTCACCGAGGGCTATCACTTCGGCAAAGGGGGCGCGGGCTTTGAGCGCTGGAGCATCGCCTGCCCCACCCGGGTGCTGGCAGAGGGACTGGAGCGGATGGAGCAGGCCGTCCGCAGCCGCTGAGAAAGAGAGGTACAGACCATGGAACTGACGGAAAAGACGCTGCGTTCGGAGCGGATCTACGACGGGAAGATCATCCATGTGCGGCGGGACGAGGTGCTGCTCCCCAACGGCCATACCGCCATGCGGGAGGTGGTGGCGCATCCCGGCGGCGTGGGTATTCTGGCACTGGACGGCGACGGCACGGTGCTGCTGGTGCGGCAGTACCGCTATGCCTTTGGCCGCACGCTGCTGGAGATCCCCGCCGGCAAGCGGGAGAAGGGGGAGGAGCCGCTGACCACCGCCAAGCGGGAGCTGCAGGAGGAGACCGGCGCTCAGGCGGACAACTGGACGTCTCTCGGCGCCCTGATCGCCTCCCCCGGGTGCTACGATGAGGTGCTCTATCTCTATCTGGCCACCGGTCTCCGTTTCGGTCAGACCCATCCGGATGAGGATGAATTTCTGGCGCTGGAGCGGATGCCGCTGGCGGAGCTGGTGCGCCGCTGTATGGACGGGGAGATCACCGATGCCAAGACGGTGTGCGCCGCCCTGAAGGCAAAAAATCTGGGACTTTGACGGAAAAGCCTTGTGTTTTCACCGGTTATCCGTTATGATAGACACAAGTAAGCTGTGGGAGGCTGGACAATATGAGAAAAATGGATAGCAGAACGGTTCTGGAGCTGGTGCTGCTGGTAGTGGCGGTGGTGTTCTGGCTGCTGCGCCGCACCGGCACGCTGACGGCGCCCTGGTCTGTGACGGTGGCGGCCATCTCGCTGGCGGTGGCCATGGGTATGCTGGGCGTGGGCTACATCGCCCAGAAAGCCAAGTCCCGTAAGATCGCGGGCGTCCTGCTGCTGGCCTTCGCGCTGCTGCAGATCATTGTGGGTCTGATGGCGCTGCGGGGCTGAGAACAGTTTTTATCCGAAAAAAACCACTCTGAAGAGGTTCTTCGGGGTGGTTTTTTGCGTCCCTTTGCCCCCTTTTTAACGCCGCGCACGGCGCTGTTGCCCGCGGCCATGCAACGAACCGGCGGCAGGGGCGCGGGGGCAGGGAGGTGATCGTATGGAACCGTATGCCCATGGCACCGCGGCGGAATGCGAGATGTGCGGCGGCGAGATCTACCGGGGCGAGGCGTACTATTATATCAACGGCGACGCGGTGTGCCGGGACTGTCTGGCGGATTACGCCCGCCGGGTCTTTGCACCGTTTGTGGTAAAGGAGGGATGAGCATGGCGAAAACCACCGCGTGGGACACCTACATGAAGCGGGCGGCGGCGCAGCTGAGCCGCGCCTGTGCCGAGACGGCGGAGGAGATGAGCGGCGGCCAGACCGGCGTGCGGGAGATCCGCGAGCTGGCCGGCGCCATGAAGGAGCTGACGGCGCTGCGCGTGGCGCTGTCGTCGCCGGAGAAGTGCCTGCCCCGGGACGCGGTGCAGGTGTCCTTCGATGAGGAGGACGGAGTGTGGCGGGCATAGCCGCCCGGCAGGCTCCCGGTTTGTTATGGCAGTCCGGTGCGCAGCAACAGCCGGTTGCTTGTCAGGCGCGTCATTCTGTGTTACACTTACGGCAACAGGAGGTGTTCCGAATGGAGACAAAGGATGTATTATACGAACTGCGAACGAAAAGGGGACTGTCACAGGACGAACTGGCAGAACAGGTCTTTGTGACGAGGCAGGCGGTATCCCGCTGGGAGAACGGAGAGACGACACCGAATCCGGAGACGCTGAAGCTGCTCTCCAGTTTTTTTGACGCTTCCATCAATACGCTGCTGGGCGCACCCAGACAGCTGATCTGTCAGTGCTGCGGGATGCCGCTGACGGATGATACCACCAGCAAGGAGCCGGACGGCGCCTTCAACGAGGACTACTGCAAGTGGTGCTATGACGGCGGTACGTTCAAGTACACCAGCATGGAGCAGCTGATCGACTTCTGCGTGACCCATATGGCAAGTGAGACGTGGCCGGCGGAGCAGGTACGCGCCCACATGGAGGCGGTGGTGCCCCAGCTGAAGCACTGGAAGAAATAACGGACTGAGACAAAGGGCGTGACCGTAAGGTCACGCCCTTTAGACTGTCGAAAAACCTGCGGTTTTTCCGACAAAGGGTTTGCAGTCTGCTGCGCGCATAATTTGTTCGCCTACGGCGAACAAATTCCACACTTGCAGCCTGAGAAGTATTTTCTCTCACGCACATGTCGTTAGAGAAAATGATTTGAATTTTTTGCCGCCTGCGGGCGGCAAACTCTGCGAGGCTTTTTTGACACGCAAAGGGCGCAGCCCTTTTTGATAAGTAAAAGTATCAGTCCTCGTCCTGATGGCGCAGCTTGCGCTCCAGCTCCCGCATACGGGCGCGGCGCTCCTTCATGGCGGCCACGGCGGCGTCCAGACGGGCGGCCAGCTCGGTGTCCTCGAAGCGGCCGGCCTTGCGCGCCTGCGCCGCCTCGGTCAGCAGCTCCTTCACGCGGCGGTTGGAAGCCTTGAACTCCCGGCGTGCCGCCTGCAGACGCTGCACCATGGCCTTGGGGCGCGCCTGCAGCTCGGGATAGGCCTGGTGGATACGGCGGATAAACAGGTTGCGATCCCGCAGCAGCTCGTGTACCTTTTGGCTGATCTCCTCGGTACTGTCGCCCTCCTGGGCGTCGATCTCCCGGCGCACCACACCCATCAGCACATAGGACACCGCCAGATCGCTGACCAGCAGCACCGCGATGGCGATGGCGGCGAAATGGAGCCAGAAGGGCGGGCACTTCTCGATAAGGCCGAAGTAGACCGGGTCGATCCACAGCACGATCACCATGCTGGCCAGACCGAACAGCATCAGGTTGCCGATCCAGATACGGCCGTTGAGGTTCATGGGCTTCCGGCTGTAGTCCCACCAGCGGGCGTGGAAGGCTTTTTCCATGTACCAGCTGATAAAGTATTCCAGCGCGCCGCAGATGAAAAAGCCGGCCAGAAAGATCTCGCCCGGTGTGCCGTCCCGACCGATGAAGCCGCCCACCAGCACCGTTACCAACACCACGCCGCAGCCGTAGATGGGGCAGTAGGGGCCGATGAGAAAGCCCCGGTTGATGAACCGGTGGTACTGGATGTATTTCAGCGTGACCTCCATCATCCAGCCCAGACAGGAGAATACGAAGTACAGTATGATGAGCTGACACAGCAGCGTCCAGTTCATGGGCGATCCCTCACTCTTTCCGGTTCTTGTCAGGTTTTTTACAAATTATAGGGGATGGGGACGGGGCTTGTCAAGGGTGGGCGGGGGACTGACCGCCGCCAGAGCGGGATTTATGTGAAAATAACTGAATTTATGGAAAAGACACTTGCACTTTGGCGACAGGTGTGCTAAGATTATAACGAATTTTAGAAAAATATGCTGCTGAGAATCCCATGGGATTCTGTTTCTTTGCCCTGCAAAGAAACAAGAAAAAGCTCACGGCGGAAGAAGTCCTCTCTTATGAAGTCCCATAGGGATAGGCGCACACGTCCCTTGCGACGTTCTGTAGGGGCAGAGTCACCTACCTCTACATAAAGGAAAACGCTATACAATCCCCATGGCATTACGGCGCGGTAAAGACCGCCGCGCCTTGATGCGCCTGACCTCCCCTTAAGGGCAGACAGGTTTCTGCTTGTCTCCTGTCTGCCCCGTCAGTGCCAAGGTCAGGCGATACATCCGCAGGCGCCGCCGGCTAAGCCGGACGGCGGCGCTTTGACACACCGGCAAATTTTATGAACGGGGAGGTCATTGAGAGAAATGACAACCAAAAAAGCAACCAGACGCGCACTCTTTACCAGCATCATGGCGCTGGTGATGTGCTTGGTGATGCTGGTAGGCACCACCTTCGCGTGGTTCACCGACAGCGTCACCAGCGGCGTCAACACCATCCAGTCCGGCAACCTGGACGTGGAGCTGGAGTACAAGAACACCAAGGACGGCAGCTTTGCCAAGGTCACCGAGAGCACCAACGTGTTCGTCAAGGACACGCTGTGGGAGCCGGGTCATGTGGAGTACGCGGTGCTGAAGGTCAGCAACGAGGGCTCTCTGGCGCTGAAGTATGCGCTGGGCATCAACGTGGCCGGTGAGACCGGCAGCGTCAATGTGGCCGGTGAGAGCTTCAACCTGTCCGACCATCTGCAGTTTGCGGTGCTGGAGAACGATCAGAGCGGCCTTGGCCGCGATGCCATGGTAACGGCTGCCGAGACGGCGGAGCACACGCTGTCCGCCGGCTATCAGGCCACCGGCAGGCTGCTGGCCGGCGCTGAAGCCGCTGTTGTGACGCTGGTAGTCTGGATGCCCACCACCGTGGGCAACGAGGCCAACCACGCCAAGGATGCGGCACAGCCTACCATCGACCTGGGCATCAGCCTGACGGCCACCCAGGAGCAGCACGAGGAAGACAGCTTCGGCAGCGATTATGATGCCGGCGCCGCCGCTGCGCTGCCCACCCTGACCGTGAACCGCGAAGGGCTGAACTCCCTGACGCTGGCCGACCTGAAGAAGGACGGCGTGACGAATCCTGTGGTGGAAGTGACGCTGGGCAACACGGCTGCCGAGCAGATCACCTACAGTGAGCACAGCAGCGGCTACACCGGCCAGGGCGTGCTGCTGGGCAGCACCGAGCTGAACCACTATGGTACCGCTCCCGCTGCCGCCGGTGAGTATACCTTCATCTTCAAGAACGGCACCATCAACAGCGCGGCCACCGGCTATACCTCCATCGACGGCTACAGAGATACCTCTGTCTATATGCTGGTGCCCGGCAACAGCGACGTGGTGTTTGAGAACATGACCTTCAACGGCGTGGTCAGCTTCGATGTGCAGAAGTATACCAGCCCCTGGAGCAACCTGAATGCCATTACCTTTAAGAACTGCACCTTCAACGGCATTATCATTGGCACCTGCCCCGCTTCCAACGTGACGTTCGATGGCTGCACCTTTAATGCGTACACCAACACAGACTCCGCCAACAACTCCAACCCCATCTGGTGGCGCGAGGATACGGAGGGTTCCGGTGCGAACGCCAACCCCATCAAGACCTTTAACTTTGTGAACAACACCGTTATCGGCACCCGCCCTGTGAAGATCGAGCGTATCGGCAAGACCGTAAGCCCGGTATTCACCATCAAGAACAACACCTTTGACATCAGTGCTCAGGCTGGTGATACGAACACCAAGAACATGGCCATCAACATCGGTATGGGCGAAAATCCGAACCTGCCGTTTACGCTGATCGACGAGGGCAACACCATTTCCGCCACCACTGCGGCGCTGTACACCGCGTCCCTGACCGGCGGCTCCAACTGGTACAAAGAGATGCCCGGCATGAAGGTAGTGGATGGCAGCGGCAATGACAAGGTCATCACCGCCATGGTGTGGAAGACCACCACCGGCGAGACCTTCGAGCTGAAGTCCGCCAACTGACATCTCCGGCCAGCGATCCCTGAACTCCATCAAAAAGCCTCCGACCTACGGTCGGAGGCTTTTTTAGATTGTCGAAAAACCCTGCGGGTTTTTCCGACAAAAGGTTTGCAGTCTGCTGCGCGCATAATTTGTTCGTCTACAGCGAACAAATTCCACACTTGCAGCCTGAGAAGTATTTTCTCTCACGCACATGTCGCGAGAGAAAATGATTTGAATTTTTTGCCGCCTGCGGGCGGCAAACTCTGCGAGGCTTTTTTGACACGCTGA
>CAKTMQ010000074.1 GCA_934573945.1 uncultured Oscillospiraceae bacterium
CTGCAGGTCGGCGCGGCGTTCCTTGACTTCCTTCTCGTATTCGTTTCTGGAGCGCAGGATCTCCTCCTTCGCTTCCAACAGGGCTTCGCGCTTTTTGCTCTCGGCGCTCTTGATGGCCTCGTTGACGATGCTCAGCGCCTTGGCCTCGGCACTTTCGATCTCGCGTTGGTCACGTTTTTGCTTCTGCCGGTAGATCAGAACACAAGCGAGGATGCCAAGACCAAAGGCCGCCGCCGCGATCAGCACCGCGTATAGGATCTTGATCATGGTTTCCTCCCGTTCGGTATGGTGTATAGGGACGGCACGCGCACACGGGCAGCGGCACATCCTCCTTAGAAAATAATCGGCAATTCCCCTAAATCATCCGATAATAATCCTTCATAATTCTACCCTCATTACGGTAAACTGTCAAGAGCAAAATAGACGGAGGAGAAAATTTTGTCCGTCTGGGAAAAACATCCCCTTTACGTCAGGCGGACGTAATCCGCCCGGACATAGCCCGCCAGATCGCCGTAGGCCACGCTGTACCAGCCGTCTGTCTGGCCGTAGACCGTCAGCTGCGCCCGGGGCGGCACGCTGCCCACCACCTGCCCGGTCATGGACGGATAGGCGCGGAGGTTCAGCCCGGTGCTCTCCGTGGTCACGACGCCGGTGCGCACCGGCATGGGGTAGATGAAGGGCAGTCCGAAGTACTCCGCCAGTGACTGGGACAGGTTCTCGGCGATGTTCTGCACATTCTCCTGGATCCACCGGGCGTCGGCGGCGTTGTCGTGGTAGCCGATCTCCAGCAGCACCGCAGGCGGCTTGGGCTGGCGCACCTCCCCCAGCGCCGTGGTGGCGCGGGTGGTCACCAGCGACGGCAGCGGGTAGATCCGCTTCAGATTCTCCGCGAAGATGTCCGCCGCCCGCCGGCCATTCCGGCTGGTGGGGTAGTAAAAGGCGATGATCCCCCGCTGCCGCCCCTCGGTGGAGCCGTCGCCGGAGGCGTTGGAGTGGAGCGCCAGATACAGGTCGTAGCTGCCCCCCGCCGCCTGGGCAATGGAGGAGGCCGCCGTCATGTCCGGTGAATTGCGGGTAAAGCGTATGGTGTTGGCCCGCAGGTAGGGCTCCATGGCGTCGGCGATCAGGTTCATGAAATACTCCTCGCTGCCGGCGCCGGTGATATAGGGGTTATATTCCTGTGTGCTGGGCTACTGCTTGTGTAGTAGTCTATTTTTATGCCCCCAGCAACTTACCCCACGTCACCACGCCGACCACGCCGTCGGCGGTCAGGCCGTGGTCACTCTGGTACTTACGCACCGCCGCGTCGGTGGCGCTGCCGAAGCTTCTGTCCGCACCTCGCGCACCGCAGGAATAGCCGCCAACGATCAGCAGTGTTTGCAGCGCCTTCACGTCGTTGCCATCTTTGACGCCCTTTTTCAGCTGGCGCAGTTTGGGGGACACAAACACATCTTCCGTGGCGGTCTCCGGCATGGCGGACGCTACACCGGTAGCTGCCTTTGCATAGTCCGGCAGGCCGAAGCCGCGGATGTACTGCCCGTTGACCTTCATGGCGCGGGTCTTTACGCTGTCGCGGTAGTTGCCCTCCGTCACCCAGAAGGACGTGCCGTCCACGCGGGTGACGATGCCCACATGATCCGCTCCGGTGGTACACTCGCCCACGCCGTTGTCGCTCCATGCGTACACCACCACGTCGCCGATCTGCGGGGTGTAATCGTCCCGCTCCATCCAGCGCCCCAGCGCCTTATAGAGGTCGATCATCTTCCCCACGCCTACCTCTGTGGGCATGATGTCCGTGATGTTGTTGACGATGGCCACGGCGCTGACCGTACCGGCGCACCATGCGTCGGTGTATTTCAGCGCGTAGCCCCTCGCCAGCGGCTTGTGGCTGTTGTAAATGTCGATGATCTTCTTGTGGCTGCCGTCCGCCTCGTTGAGACCCACCCAGCCCAGAATCGTGTCCACCACATTCTGTCTCAGTTGCTGTTCCGTCATTTCCTCGGCCTCCCTGAAATCATTCTTCCCGGCCATACCCAGCATCACGGGGTAGTCCGTCAGCATGTAATCCTGGTCACACACCACTCCGGCCACCTTGGTATCCCGCAGCTTGTTGATCTCGCCGCCAAACTGCCACAGGCCGAAGTCCCGGCCATAACGGCATGTCTCGTTCCACTCGGCCACCCAGTGGGCATATCTGGCAAGCTGCTCGTCGTGCATATAGCCCTCGAACATGGCGCGGGAGGAGTAGATGCCCACCCATGCGCCGCGTTTCTCCAGCGCCCCGCAGAAGGCCAGCACAATGGCTGTCAGCGCGTCCTTGCCCAGCGCTAGCATGTCCTTATGCTCCACGTCCATGTACACCGGCAGGGTAAACTTCTTCCCGGCAAGGCAGTTGTCGAAGAAATACGCCGCCTCCTGCTCCGCCTGCTCCACGGTCAGCGCCTTACTGAACCAGTAGCAGCCCACGTCAATGCCGCGCTTGACGCACTCCTCATAGTTCCGCTGGAACTGCTTGTTGGTATAAAGGCCGTTGTTACCCCCGCCGCCCTTCAGGACGGCGAAGGTAACACCCTCGGCTTTATCCCAGTCGAACACGCCCTGCGCGTCCGAAATGTCAATGCCGAACCGCATAGCTTACTCCTCCAGCTCCGGCAGACCGGCCAGCGAGGTCAGCAGGCTCAGAATGCCCGCCAGCACTGCGGCGCTGCCCACGGCGGCCCAGTTGACCTCCGCCATCACGGCGGTGGTGCCGATGGTGGCCACAGCGGTCTGTGCCACGGTCTTGATGGCGCGGATGCCCGCCGCCTTGATCCAGTTCTTCCAGTCTCTCATAACGTTTTCCTTTCCGGGCTTGCGCCCTGTCATGTATTTGATAACGGGGGTATTCCCGCTATTTACCACGGTGCCCGGCTGCCCAGCGTCTTTTCACTGATGCCGCAGGCAAGTGCCAGCGCCCGCTTCTGTGCGGTGGTCAGCGACAGGGAGTTGATGTACTTCAGCTGCTTGTCCATCGTGGAATAAGCATCGTTCTCCCCGTCACCGTCGTAGTCCTCGCCGGTCATGGCGTTCGTCTCCTTCCACGTCGTAAAGAAGAGGTCTTTCGGAATGCCCGCATTCGCGCAGTACTTGTTATACTTCCCCACGGCAGAGACCGTCACGTCGTTATACGTATCGTCCCCGTCAATAAACGCCCAGCGATCCACAAAGCCCTGCGCCTCCTCGCTGCTGTACCCGATCTCCTCCAGCTGCGCCTTCATATCGGTGTCGGACACATCGGAATCCTTGATGATCTTCTTCATGCCGTCCTGCAGCTGCTTGTCGCTGTACCCCCGCTTCTTCATGTCGTCATAGATGTACTGATACGCGTCCTTGTCCTGCTCCATGGCCATATACAGCAGCTTATAATACCGGGTGTTGTTGCCCGCGTCCGGTGCAAGCCGCCAGATAGCCCGCTCCATCTCGTACATCACCCGCACATTGCCGCTGTCCTGCGCAATGCTCCGGGCAATAGCCCACGCGTCGCGCCCCGCATTGGCCACGGAGATACCAAAGATCTTGCTGCCTGTCGTCAGCAGCTGCTTGGCGGCGTACAACGGAGTTTTCTTGCCCTCACCCTGCAAACTCTTGACGAAGCCCTGCACTGCGTTGATGAAGTCTCCCGCTGTTTCGGCGTCCATCCGGCTCACCGTGAAACCCTGCGCCAGCGACTTGGTGTCCTTCAGGTAGGGGAGCCGCCCTAGCGGATCCATGTTGTCCCACAGGTTGCTGCCCCACAGCACGCTCAGGAGGTTATCCTTCTCCTTGTCGCCGGTGAAGCCGGTCAGCTTCTCCAGATACCGCTCCCAGTACCCCTTGTCCTTATCGTCGTCACGGAAAGCGTCCACAAGGGACTGTACCAGCGCGTTCACAATGTCCGTCACCAGCACGGCACCGATGGTGCGCGTCATCTTCTTCATGGCGGCGCTGCGCTTCGGGATGTTCTGCTCAAACCGCCACGCGTCATAGGCACGCATGAACATATTCAGCGTTTTCAGCGGCTCACCCATAAAGGCCGTGGCCTGCTTGGCCAGACCGCCCTTGTCCCGCATGATCTGCGTCCGCTGCAAAATGCCGTCCACCACCTGCGACTGGTCAATGACATCCGTGAATACCTGCGCCACGCGGGAGTAAAACGCGTCGCTACCCCGCTCGTAGCCGCCCTCGTTCACCACCGTCCACTCGCAGGCATTCCAGATAGCGCCCCATGTCACTGCGTCCGCCTTACCGGCAGCCCAGCCGCTCCAGTCGTTCAGCTTTTCCCTGATGCCGCCCTCGCCGCCGTAGATGTTCTGCGCGATGCTGTACCGGCTGCTCTGGTCAAAGCCCGCCGTGTCCTTGATGCTGGCAATGGGCGCGTACTTCTTGGCCTTTTCCCAGCCGCTCCCCTCCGTCGCGCCGCCCACCATACCTTTTGCCATCGTAGACGGGTCGAGGATGGCCGCCGCCCGGACGTAGGCCGTCGGCTGCTGGATCACCACGCGGGCGTTAAAGCCCACGCTGGCGCCCTTCGCGTTGCCGACCAGCTTCTCAACGAGCCGGGTGGTGTCGGTGCCGGTGCTGTTCAGCCCGTTCTGCAGGTCTCGCATCAGGTTGGTCCAGTATGTCGGCGCAGCCTCGCCGTATACGTCCGTCAGCACCTGCTTCACGTTCTTGCCGGTCAGGTTGCCCTCGGCGTCGCGGTAGCGGTAGTTATAAATCCGGTTGATGTCCTCCATCGGCGCCAGCAGCGTGCTGTACTGGATCATATCGCTGGCGTTCTGGGCAAACACATCGAACACATCCAGCATCTCCAGCGCGTTGCTGGCGTTGGGCGTCAGGGGCTTGGCACTGCCGATGTTCCGGATCTCCCGCGGCAGCTCCGGACTCTTCTCGGCGTTCTGGGTGGTGCCCTCCTTCGTCACCTTGATCGGCCAGTAGTTCCGCTCCGTGAACTTCCGATAGCCGTACACAGTCATGCTGGCCTCATTGCCCTGCTTGGCGAGGTAGCCGCTGGCGATCTTCTGCAACCCCTCTGCCACCCGCTTGTCCGCTTCGGTCAGCGTGCCGGTGATGGTTCTCAGGTCGTCCATTGTCAGGCGGATGTTCTCCGTGCCCCGGTCAATGGCCGCCTGCTTGCCCTTCTTCTCGATGGCGGGCTGCACCACGCCGCCTACCGTCATGTGCCGCACCGCCTGTTCGCCGCGCCGCATCAGGTTGTAGAGGTTCATGATCTGCCCCGTGGTCAGCACCAGCCGCTTGCCATCCGCGCCCACGAAGAACGCATGGCGCTCCGTCCGGCTCTTATAAACCGCCTCGTCCATGAACTTCTCCACGGCGTCCTGAATGGCTTTCAGCATGGTATTCTGCTTGTCCTGTGCGTTGCGCAGCGTCCGGTATATCTGCATACCCGCCTCGCCGTAGCCGTAGAAGAAGGAATACGGGTCATAGAGATCCAGCGCGACGCCCCGGTTGACCCGCCGCCGTGAAGCGGTGCCGCTCCGCAGCGCGTCCGCCATCTCCTGCACCCCGGCGTAGCGCTCAATGGCCAGATTCCTGTTGTAGGTGGACACGCTGTGCTCGATAGCCCGCACCGCCTGCCACACGGTGGTCAGCTCCTCGCTGTTCATGTCGGCAATGCGCTTGTTGCCGAAAGCCATCACCTGATCCAGCAGCCCCGCGCCCTCGCGGCCCAGCAGGTCGGGGTCGATCACCAGCGATTCGCCGCTTTTGATGATCTCATCATAGGCGGCTTTCAGGGCAATGGCCGCCTGTGTTCGTTTGGTGGGGTCGCCCGAAGTGTTGTGCACCAGCTTCCCGCTTTCATCGTAGCTGTACGCGCTCTCCTGATTGATGCTGCTCAGCAGTGCCGCCACGCTCTGCCGCAGCGTCTCCGGAATGTGCTGCTTGTCCGTGGGGTTCAGCAGCTTCCGGGACAGGTCAGCGGTGTGCCGTGCGATCTTTGCCCGCAGGGCGGTGGCATTGCGCCGCTCCCGCCCGGCCTTGGTCTGTTCCTGATAGTGCCGCTGCATCCGCGCCACCTGTCTGTCCCGTCCCTCGCGGGTCTTGATGAGCATCTGCGTCAGCCGCCCCTTGGCCTCCTGCAGCTCCAGCGCCTGACGGTCGGCAAAGGTGGGGCTGCTCTGCCGCACGTCCTCGCCGATCATGCCGTCAATCAGCATATCGGCCAGCTCCGTCACCGCCGCGTCGCGGTAGCTGTCAAAGGGGTTTTCGTAAATGCGCCCCACATCCTCCAGCACCTCGCTTATCCGCAGCAGCTGGTCGTCGGGGTGGGTGATGTCGCTGGGGAAATACCCCTCGCCGAACATCTCCGTCAGCTCGCTGTACGCCACATCCACATCAAGGCCGCTCTTGTCGCTGATCTTCAGCGTCCCCCGGTTGGCCTTTTTCCACTCCTTGAAATCGGGGATGGAGCCGTCGTCGGTATACCGCAGCGTGACGTTTTTCAGGTGGTCGCGGATGGCCAGCAGCTCCCCGCCGCTTTCCGTCTGCACCAGTACCCCGTCGATGATCTTCTCTGCCGCCGCACGGGCGTGGGGGCGCAGGGTGTCCATGGATACGTCGTCGGCCATCAGCGCCTTGCCCAGCGCCGTCATGTCTGCCTCAATGTCGCGGTAGTCGGTGCTGCTGCCGTAGTCGCTGATAAACTGCCGACCCAGCTTCTTCACGTCGCTCGCTCGCACGCTGGGCGTCTCGGTGCGCCGCAGCTCCCCGCGCCACTTGGCCACACGCTCGGTCAGTACCTTGTTCCGGTTCTCCAGCGCCCGCCGCTCCTTCTTCAGCTCCCGCACTTCCTGTTCCAGCTCCGTGGCGGATTTCAGCTGATACCGGAACTTGCCCAGCTCCGACACCTGCGGCGTGGCACCTGTCTCAAAGAAAGCCTTGATGTCGTTCAGCACCTTGCTGCTGTGGGTGCCCTTGGGATATTCCGTGCTGGACAGGGTGACGCCGTTCGTATCGTCCAGATCAAGAACGACCTCGCCGCGCTCCTTACTGATGAAGTCGGACAGTGTGTCCATCTGTGCCTTTGTGGGCATAACAGACAGGTTGATACCGCCGCTTTCCGGACTGATACGGATATTACCCTCACCCATAAACTGTACCATTGCGCCGCTGTAATCGTCCCCGCCGTAGTCGTCGCCCAGCGCGTCACGAATGTCGCGGTGATCCACGGTGCGGTAGCCGCCGGGGCCACCCTCATGTTTTCCGGAGAAGTCCAGCCGCGCACCGTCTGTGGTGATGTACCCCGTCTCAGCCCACTTATACGTTCTGCCGAAAAATGCTTTTGCGTCCGTGACGTGCTGCTTTTTCTCGGCATCCGAATAGGCTTTCAGAGAAAATTTACCCTTGACATTCAGTGCGTTCCGTAGTATATCTGTGGTGTAGAGTTCGTATTCAGCAGTATCTGACCCTCCATGGGTTTTGAGGTGTTCGGTACTGTTGATGTCGAGCTCTTTTTCTGTAACTGCATCATGCAGGTACAGTCGCTGGCTCTGCGGGTCTCTCTGAAGCATTACAGCCACATACATTTTCTCAGCGGGTGTCCCAACAGTTACGGGCGCCGCAACAACAATTCTCTCAAGGCCACTGCTGTTTTTGTTCAGCGTATAAATGACCACGCCGCGCTTTATTACGTTTGGGACGGCAGCAAATGTAACAACTTTAAGAGGGGTTATCCCGTGCCTGAACTCGGAGTTGACACTCGACTTGCTAAGAGCAACATCCCCGAACTGCTCACTGTACACGTTGTTGCCGAGCGACCCGAAAAAGGACTTGACCCTCTTGTCGAGGGGGATGCTTCTATCTCCGAGTTCGTTTCCCGTGAAATGCCCAATGGCGTCCATGCTTTGAAGAGCCACAGAGTTATTCACAATATCAGACTCTGTATATCTCGGATACTTGATCTGATACCGTCCCTCACCGTCGCCCTCGCGGGCGGCGGTTTTTGCGTTCTGCGCCTGCTTTGCCGCCGCGTCATAGGCTTTCTGCCACAGCGCCGCGCACTCCTCCAGCTCGGCCATGTCCTTGCCGTAGGCGCTCTGTGCCGCCGCGTCCCGCGCCTCCTTGCCCCGGAACAGCGCCTTGATCTTC
>CAKTMQ010000075.1 GCA_934573945.1 uncultured Oscillospiraceae bacterium
GTGCTGTACAGCCATCCCATGGTGTCCTGCACGCCTCATATCGGCGCTGCCACCGTCGAGGCGCAGAAGCGCATCGGCGCGGAGATCGTGGACATCATCAAGGCCATGTGATCTATTTCGCATTCCTAAAAATTCCCGCATACGTTGGTATGCGGGAATTTTTTTGTGCGTTGAGAGGCAGGCGCGGCGGGTAATAAGACTGTTGCCTGCCAGAATTTTCCATTTTCCGATGATATGAAGAAAAATGTGGAAAAAATGGAAAGAGGGCTTGCAATTTTACGCTGAGCATGGTAAAGTATAACCATTAAGCTGCCAACGGTGCGGCGCAAAATCCCATGGGATTTTGTCTTTTTCTTAAAGAAAAAGACAGGGTAAGCTCTGTGGAAAATGGGGGGCTTTCTTTGCCGGTTGTCTGTCACCATGGACGGCGGGCAGAAAGCTGTGCGCACCTGCGGCGGTGTGCGGGAGACCGTAAAAATACACCGAATGAGAGGAGCAAAAAACATGAGAAAGCAAAGATCGGCCGGCCGCCTGACGAAGCGGGCGCTGGCCACCAGCGTGATGGCCATGCTGCTGTGCGTGGTGATGCTGGTTGGCACCACCTTTGCCTGGTTTACCGACACGGTGACCAGCGGCGTGAACACCATCATTGCCGGTAATCTGGATGTGGAGCTGGACTACTACGACACCGCCGCCGGTGACTGGAAGTCCGTGGGGGCGGACAACGACCTGTTCCCACTGGATACCCTGTGGGAGCCGGGTCACACGGAGATCGTCTACCTGCGTATCCGCAACGCCGGAACACTGGCGCTGCGCTATGCCATGCTGGTGACACCGGTGAAGGAGACCGTGGGTCTCAACGCGGCAGGTGACGTGATCACCCTGTCCGAGTATCTGGACTTCGGGTGGGCGGATGTGAACGCGGATGAAAACGACGCGCTGACGCCCTATGACCGCACCGGCGCCCGTGACGCTGTGACGGAGTGGGTGAAGCTGGGCGAGGCGCTGCGGAATAACGACAGCGACGAGGCGCTGCTGCCGGGCGCCAGCAAGTGTCTGGCGCTGGTGGTGTACATGCCGGAGACGGTGGGCAACGAGGCCAACTACCTCACCGGTACCAACGCCCCCACCATTGAGCTGGGTGTGACGCTGCAGGCCACCCAGAAGGACAGCGAGGACGACAGCTTCGGCAACGACTACGACAAGGACGCCGAAGAGGAGATCACTGTTCCCAAGTTTGACTACGACTATGAAAATGCAGGTGTACTCTATACCAGAAACGATGCGGGCGAGATTATCGGTGCGATTGTCCCCGGTGTGATGGGTAAGGTGCCTGACGGATTTTTCACCAATTCCATTTTTGACAAACTGACTACAGTAGAAATCCAAGAAGGTGTGACAGAGATCGGCGATCAGGCGTTTAACATGTGTACTGCCATTAAATCACTGGAGCTGCCTTCGACACTTAAAACAGTCGGCTACCGTGCATTTCATCATCTCCATGCCCTGAAGAGTGTAAACATACCAGAGGGTACGGTATTGGAAGAGGGTGCTTTCCGGGCATCCGGTCTAGAAGAGGTAACGGTTAATGGAGGCAGCGTTGGCGCGCAGGCATTCTACAATTGTCCGAACCTGAAAAAGGTTACAGTTAATTGTGAAACGGTGGGTAATCGTGCATTTGCATCGTGCAACTCTCTTGAGACAGTGGACTTGGTTGGCGTAAAGGTGATTGAAAACAATGCTTTTGACAAATGCAGCAAGCTGACAACCATCACGATTCCTGAAAGCGTGGTCAGCTTGGGAGTCGGTTTGTTTAGTAACGCGGCACTGAAATCTGCTGTTGTCAATGCGCAGTGCGACACACTGCCATCGAATATGTTTTTTAATTGCGGCAATCTGCAATCTTTGGAGCTGAGTGATACGATAACGAAAACTGAGGCCTACGCCGTTGCAAGAGACTATAATGTAACAAGCTGTAAGGTGAAGGCTGGTACATGGAAAATCGGCAATAAGACTTTTGAGACGGATGAACATGGCTATTTGCCGGAAGCGGCACGAAAGGCGCTTTTTGTAAGAAATTCCCCGGTGGCCACTTACATCCCCATGCCCTGAAAAAGTGCTTATTTCAGAAGGAAATCTGCGCTTTCAAATGTGGCTCCTATGGCTGAAGGATTCCGCCGCTTAAATCGGCGCCACCTTTGTAAAGTGATCTGACCACAGAGCTTCGGCAAGTTTCCATACCTCCCCTGACCGGGGGCTGCGTCTGCGCGGGCGCAGTCCCCGGTTTTTATGTCCGCGGCGGGGAAGACGTCTTTTTGCTTGACAAACGGCTGTCCTTGCCGCAGAATGGGACTATCATCAACAACAGGAGGAACTTGCCATGCGCAGAAAAGAATGTGAACGGGATGCGGCCTTTGCCTGGGAGGTGCTCAGGCACGCGGTATATGCCACGTTGTCCATGGTAGACGCCGACGGTATGCCCTATGCCACGCCCGTCAACGCGGTGGGCGACGAGGTGTATCAGACGTTGTATTTCCACTGTGCCGGTGCGGGTGAGCGCTGGGAAATCCTCAAGGACGGCGCGCCGGTGTGCGTCACGGCGGTGTCCGCCGCCACGTTGCTTCCCAATGAGTTTACCACTGCCTACCGCAGCGCCATGTTCAAGGGGCGCGCTCAGGTGGTGACGGACGAGGGGGAAAAGACCAAGGCCATGCTGCTGCTGTGCACCGCCTTTGACCCCAAGGGCATGGCGCGGTTTGACGAGGCCATGTCCCGCTGCACGGCGCAGGTCATCAAGATCGTTCCCGAGACCATCACCGGCAAGGAGCACGAGATGCAGCGCGAGCCAAAGTCCCACGGCTGCAAGGGAGAATAAAACACGATCCCCCGGTGAAACCGGGGGATCGTGATTGTGTTCAATAATCCGAATTCAGCCAGGGCTTCTGGTCATAGTGGAGGAGCCGGGACAGCTCCTGTGCCTTTGCTACGTCGCTGACCTGCACGGCGCCCAGCCGGAGCATACCTGCCAGCTCGCAGGAACCCATCAGCAGCGACGCCAGATCGCCCTGCCGGCACGTGACGGTCACGTCTGCGCAGGCGTCCTCCCCATCGGTGCACCAGCGTCCGCCGTCGAAGCACAGCACCAGCCGCCGCTCCCGCTGTTCCAGCTCGTCGCGATAGCAGAAAGCTGCCCGCAGCGTTCCGGCGGGAAAGACGCGATAGGCCGTTTTTGCCACGAAGTCCGCCGGCGCCACCAGCTTGAACATTGTCCCAACCGCCGACACGTTGGTTTGCAAAAAGCCGAAGTCGATGTAGTTTTTCGATACGTCCTGCGGGTCGTCCAGCAAGTGGTGGAAGTCCTCTTCACCGGTGCGGAGGAGCACGGTCTGTGCCAGCTCCTCCTGCAGCTTCAGCGCCCCCAGCAGTGCCCGCAGCACGGTGCCGTCCTCATAGACCAGTTCCTCCACCGAGAGTCGGTTCTGGGTATAGTTGTTCTCGCTGGCGTTTTCAAAGCGGTAGGCCACGTAGCCCCGCAGCGCGCCGCCCTCTCCCAGAAAACCGATCCGCCGCACTTGGGTATCCGCCCGGAGGGCGCGGATCTCCTCCTCGAATTTTTCCACCATACCGTGGTTTCGTGCGGCAAAGCGGCTGTGGCACGCCAGCACGGCGTCTGTATCCTCCGGCTGCAGCAGACGCAGACGCGCCCGCACGGCTGCGTCCGGCTTGGGCAGCACTGCGGTGGGCAAGTGGTATTCGTAGAGCTTTCCCGCGAAGCCGTAGCCCATCCGGCGATAAAAGCTGATCTGGAAGGGCAGCAACAGCGTCAGCAGTGCGCCGTTTCGGCGGGCGTAGTCCTCGAAATACCGCACCATTTCCAGCGCCGCGCCCTTTTTCTTGTGCAGCGGGTGTACCTCCAGCGCCATCAGGCCGCAGGCGGGCTGCATAATGCCGAAAAAGTTCATGGAGAACAGGATCAGCTTCATGGTGGCGATGAGCACACCGTTTTCAAAAAGTCCCACGGTCTGCACCTGCCGGTCCTCCCACAGCTCCAGTCGGTGCTTTTCCCGATAATGCGCCCTGCATTCCTCGTCCAGTGTCTTATAGGCCGGGTAAGAGTTGAGATAGATGTCCAGATATGCCTCCAGATCCGCCTCGGTCAGCGGGCGGATCGCTCTGTTCTGCGCCTGCATATTCCCGCGCTCCTTCCTCTTGTGTATGATCTGTTGCGTCCATTGTACCATACCCGTGTTCGTTTTGCACGTACTGTTTTCCGCGCTCCGCGGGAGCTGTTCCCTTGACAATTTTCCGGTGTGGCGGTACAATAGCACCATGATGAAAAGACGTCAGGCTGCTGCGGCGGCCTTTTTGCGGCATGGCGGTTAGACTGAACTAACTACCGGCGCCGCGACGGCAGCCCGACAGTCACGAATAGTGAGGTAGGACATATGTCCAGAAAGGCGACAGAATTTCAGAAGAAGGAAATGAGTCGGATGTACCGCGGCAAGCAGATCTTCCAGCCGTTGAACACCGGCTGGACGGACGATTTTGCCTTCGCCTTTGCCCATAAGGACAAGCTCTGCTCACCTTTCAAAAAGCGCGTGCCTGATCCCACGGCGCCCTACGACGGCTATGACGAGTCGGATGACACCGAGGAACGGGCGCGGACGCAGCGGCTGGAAAGCGCGACCGCCGCAAAGCGGGATTGAGGAGGCACCTGAGATGAGGGACAAGGAGCTTCAGTTCGACCGCACCTGCCATGTGCTGTACTCAAAGCCCTGCAAAAAGCAGATCCAGACAAAGATCGCTCTGCACTATCCGGCGGAAGAGCGGGAGGCTATCTGGGAGCGGGTACAGCAGCAGTATGTGGATTTCCTGCGGAACTGGCGCACGGATCTGGGCGGAAAGAAAAATTTCCACAACGGTGCCGGCGGCAACTACGACTGCATCGCTCTGATGGCCTATTATGTGGTTTGCCGGGATGTGACCAGTCTGGCCGAGATCGAGGAGATGGAGGGAGAGCTGTTTCTGTCCGCCTTCCGCAAGATGAAATTTGTGGACTGCAACCGACCGCTTTTCAAAAAGCTGCTGTACCGCGCCTTCTGCAACGCCAAAAAGCAGTGCGACAAGTGGGGTGATTACCGGATGTATGTGGCGCCTTACGATAAGGATCAGCCCATCTATTACGAGTTCACCACCTGCCCTGCGGCGGAGTTTGCCAAAGAGCACGGTCTGCTGGAGGTCATGCCTGCGCTGTGCAACCCGGATTTTGAGGCCATGGAGCTGATCCACGCCCGCTTGGTGCGCAAGACCACCTGCGCCAATGGCTGCAAGTGCGACTATACCATCTGCGGCGACCGGGACGCATACCTGCAGGCGCATCCCGAATACCGGGACGAGGCGGGCTACCGGCGGAACCGGTGACCGGCGGGGATTTGACAAAGCGCCGCCCGCCCTGTAAAATGGAGACAGTCTAAGAAGGGAGCAGGGATCCATGGAGTTTTGGAAAATGAACGGAGCGGGCAACGACTTTATCGTGGTGGATGACCGACGGAATGCCGTGCCGGAGGCACAGTGGCCGCAGGCGGCACGCATTTTGTGTGAAAGGCATCTGTCCATCGGAGCGGATGGTCTCATGGTGGTCAAAAGTCCCCGCAGCGGCGGCGATTACCGGATGCTATTCTACAATTCGGACGGCTCCATGGGCGAGATGTGCGGCAACGGTGCCCGGTGCATCTGCCGTTACGGTTATGAGAACGGACTGGCCGGCGCGGTGCAGCGGGTGGAGACCACAGCGGGGCTTGTCACAGGCTGGCGGATCGACCGGCAGCACTACCGGGTACGGCTCAACGATCCCTGCCATATGCGGCTGGACGGAAGAGTCGAGGTGGACGGTGCGGTGTACGACTGCGCCTACGTAGAGCTGGGCGATCCCGGTATTCCCCACGCAGTGGTGCCCATCTCCGGGCTGAAGGATTACGACACGCAGGCGCTGTTCCAATTGGGGCGGAAGCTGCGGTTTTATCAGGATTTCCCCAAGGGTGCCAATGTGAATTTTTATGAGATCATTGGCACGGATCACATCTACGAGCGCACCTATGAACGGGGCGTGGAGGATTTCACCTATGCCTGCGGCACCGGTACCGGCTCCGTGGTGACGGTGTTGACGCTGCTGGGGAAGGTATCCGGCAGGAATGTGCAGGTGGACATGACCGGCGGCCGCCTGACCATCGATGTGGAGCGCCGCCCGGACGGCAGCGTGGCGGATCTCTATCTCACCGGCCCCACCAATATTGTCTGCAAGGGTGAGATCACCGACGAATCGCTGGCGCTGTGAAGTATGTATGCGGCAAGTCGCTGCATCATGCACAAAAAAGCACAAAATGATTTGGAATATCACACAAGAAAGCGGCAAAAGTGCCGCTTTTTCTTGTTTTTTAAGGCAAGTGTGCTATACTGTAATCGTGATTCTGCTAAATTATAGGCAAAATTTCCATTAAAAGGTAATTATATGTGGCTGCCAACCCCCATGGGGGTTGCTTCTTTGCACGCAAAGAAGCAACCGAGGTTTCGCCATCTCTTGCAGCGGTGACAGTCCCTTACATCTCTGCCAGGGAGGTGGCGCGAAACGCCGGAGAGATACACGGTGCGTCCCTTGCGATGCCTTGTAGGGGCGGATGTACTCCAAGGGTACTTGTTCCGCTGCACTCCACGGCGCCCACATCCGCCTGCACGACAGACGCATATACCCCTTGTAACCATTCCGTAGGGGCGGGGCTCTGCCCCTCCCGCGGGCGGGGTAAAATCCCGCCCGCTGCACACCGTCTGTTTTACCCCTGCAAAAAATAGTCCCACGGCATTACGGCGCGGCACACGCCGCGCCTTGATGCGCCTGACCTCCCCTTAAGGGCAGACAGGTTTCTGCTTGTCTCCTGTCTGCCCCGTCAGTGCCAAGGTCAGGCCGATACATCTTGCGGGTGCCGCCGGCGATGCCGGACGGCGGCGCTTTCATCCACACCGGCAAATTTTATGAACGGGGGGTCATAAAGAAAATGACAACCAAAAAAGCAACCAGACGCGCACTCTTTACCAGCATCATGGCGCTGGTGATGTGCCTGGTCATGCTGGTGGGCACCACGTTTGCGTGGTTTACCGACAGTGTGACCAGCGGTGTCAACACCATCAAGTCCGGCAATCTGGACATGGAAGTCACCTACAAGACTGCCAAGGGCGGCGAGCAGGCGACCGGTACGCTGGACAAGAACACAAAACTCTTTAACGATGCGGCTCTGTGGGAGCCGGGTCACGTGGAGTACGCCGTGCTGACCGTGAAGAACGTGGGTTCTCTGGCGCTGAAGTATACGCTGGGCATCAACATCGCCAGCGAGACCGGCAGCGTCAATATGCTGGGTGACGCGTTCCAGCTGTCCAGCTACCTGCAGTATGCCGTGATCGAGAACAATCTGGGCGACAGCTTTGACCGCGACACGCTGACCGGCTATCCCGGCAGCGCGCTGGCCAACTACACCACGGCAGACACACCGCTGCTCTCCGGCGAGAGCAAGACCGTGACGCTGGCTATCTGGATGCCCACCACTGTGGGCAACGAGGCCAACCACGCCAAGGGTGCGGCTGTTCCCACCATCGAGCTGGGTGTGAACCTGATGGCGACGCAGTATGAGCATGAGACCGACAGCTTCGGTAAGGACTATGACGCCGCTGCCGGTGCTGAGATCAGCGTCGATACCACCAACATTCAGGACTATCTGGACGGCAAGTACGGCTCCATCGACGGCATGACGCTGGTGCTGGCCGCGGGCGACTATGACAAAATCGAGGTCGGTCGCGCCACCGCATATGCGGGCAGCAACACCAAGTATTATCTTGGCGGAACCGAATCCAGTGTCGATGCTATCAAGCAGGATATAGCCGATCATCCCAACGGCGGCGCAGGTACTCGCGAGTATGTCCGCTCTATGAGCAATGTTACCCTCAAGGCAGCCGATGGTGCGGCGGTGACCATCAATGGGCTGGTTGCGTTCGGCGGACAGGTCAACAGCACAAAGTGGTACAGCAGAGATTTCGTTGCTGACAGAGATATGAG
>CAKTMQ010000076.1 GCA_934573945.1 uncultured Oscillospiraceae bacterium
AAGGAGCTGGGCATGAACCCGGAGGACTACTGGTGGTACTGCGACCTGCGGCGCTACGGCAGCTGCCGCCACGCGGGTTTCGGCCTGGGCTTCGAGCGCATGGTCATGTACCTCACCGGCGTCAGCAACATCCGCGACGTGGAGCTGCACCCCCGCACCGTGGGCAACGCGGAGTTTTAACTCTTCCGGCGAAAAGTCCAACGACTTTTCTGCCAAAAGGCCTGCAACCTGCTGCGCGTCTTTGGCACCGGCAGGCTGAGGGGTATTTTTACCACGCACAATCGCGGAAAACACTTCAAATTTTCACGCCGCGCACGGCGTGTACCGTACAAGGCGTTTTGGGGCATACTACGTGCATGAGGGAGGGGTTCTGCCCCTCTCTCTCAATAAACGAAAGCATGACCTCTATAATAACCGGGCGGGAAGATCCCCGCCCCTACAAATTCAGAAAGGAGCGTCGTTATGGCTCTGCTTCACGCAAATGAGGATAATTTCAAAGAGCTGGTGCTGGAGAGCAGCGAGCCGGTACTGGTGGATTTCTGGGCAACCTGGTGCGCCCCCTGCCAGATGCTGGCACCGGTACTGGAGGAGCTGGCGGCACAGGTGAAGGTGGTCAAGGTGG
The DNA here is from genome assembly GCA_934573945.1 of uncultured Oscillospiraceae bacterium. Classification (GTDB taxonomy): domain Bacteria; phylum Bacillota; class Clostridia; order Oscillospirales; family Oscillospiraceae; genus Vescimonas. The sequence goes on from CAKTMQ010000076.1 coordinate 623, forward strand.
ATGTAGATGAGAATCCCCAACTGGCCATGGCCTTTCAGGTATCCAGCATTCCTACGGTGATCTCTTTCCGGGATGGAAAGGCGCTGAAAAAGTCCGTAGGCGTCGTGCCCGGAGAGACGCTGCTGGCACTGCTGCAATAAGCCTCATAAAAGCACGTGAGAGGTTCTCTCACGTGCTTTTATCGTTGACAAATGCTTTTGTGTCGTGTACAATAGGACAAAATTCACTGTTCAAGGAGGAACTTCTATGAACCTTGCATTGCTGGGCTTCGGCGTGGTGGGCAGCGGCGTGTACGAGTGGTGCCGCAGCCGGGATGATCTCCATGTGCGTCGTGTCCTGATCCGTTCCGACAAGCCGGAGATCGCATCCATTGCCACCCGTAACTTTGAGGACATTCTCCATGACGATGCCATCGACGTGGTGGTGGAGGTGATGGGCGGCCTGCATCCCGCCTATGAATACGCCGTGGCTGCCCTGAAAGCGGGCAAGCACTTCGTCACTGCCAACAAGGCGCTGATCGCCGCCTACTATCAGGAGCTGCTGACACTGGCGCGTGAAAACGGCTGTGCACTGCTGTGCACAGCCGCCGTAGGCGGCGGCATCCCCTGGCTGGTAAATCTGGCGCGGTGCAAGCAGTTGGATACCATCTGCCGGGTAGGCGGCATCATGAACGGCACCTCCAATTTCATTATGGATGCCATGCACCGCTCCCCCGTCTCCTTCCCGGCCATCCTCAAGCAGGCGCAGGAGCTGGGCTATGCCGAGGCAGATCCCAGTGCAGACATCGACGGTGACGACATCCGCCGCAAGCTGGTGATCTCCGCCAACATCGCCTTTGACGCCCTGCTGCGGGAGGAGGACATCCCCATGTTCGGCATCCGCACCGTCACCGACGGCGACATCAGGACCTTCCAGTCCCGCGGCTTTGCCTGCAAACTGCTGGCGGAAGCCATGCGTACAGAGGAGGGGGTGTGTGCCTACATTGAGCCGACACTGGTGGATGGCCGTTCGCTGGAGGCCGCCGTACCCGCCAACTTTAATCTCATCACCTATGAGGGCGAGCACATTGGCCGCCAGAGCTTCTACGGACAGGGCGCCGGGCAGATGCCCACCGCCGCAAATGTGGTGCAGGACTGCCTGTCCATTCTGGCGGGACGCACCGCCTTCTATGCCGAAAGCGCGGCGCCGATGACCGTCAGCGGCGGCGCAGCACATCCCTATTATGTCCGCACTACCACACCTGACGCCTGGCTGCAGGCCCATACCGCCGATGTGTGGGACAGCGGCGTGGTCACCGGCGCGGTGGATACCTTTGAAATGCTGGCCTGGAGCAAACGGCAGCGTGAGATTGACCCCGACTGCTTTATCGCCGGAATCGGGTAAAGAAATTATTTTCACAGCAAGAGACCTGTATCGCCAAGCGATACAGGTCTCTTGAAAATTTGTCCCGCGGTGTTCGCCGTTCGGAAGCGGCGAACTGATCAAATCATTTTTTGCCCCGATATGTGCGCGGCAAAAAATATTTCTCGGTTCGGCAAGCTGCAAAGACGCACAGCGGCTCGCAAACTCCTTCGGCACTGAAACCGTCAGTTCTCATGTCCGATTAGTTCTCCATGTTTTTTCCCAGAAACGCCGCCACGGTCTGTGCCAGCTTGTACTCTGTTTCACCGGCAGCACGATGGTCTGCGGTGAGAAACAGCACCAATCCCAGCACATCTCCCTCGCAGAGAATCGGTGCGGCCACGGCGGTGGTGAACCCACTTACACCTTCACAGGCCTCCATAGCCTCCTCGCTGCTGTCCCAGAGCCATACCTGCCGTTCCTCCATGATCTGCTCCAACGGTTCAGAGATGGTCTTACCCAACAGCTCACGCTTTCCCACACCCGCCACCGCAATGACCGTATCCCGGTCGGTAACGGCGGCGGTAAATTCAGTGCTGCGGCTGAGGGTGTCACAGAACTGCACCGCGAAATCCTCCAGTCCGCCCAGCAGGGAATACTTCTTAAAGATGACCTCGCCGTCCTTGGTGGTATAGATCTCCAACGGGTCGCCCTCACGGATACGCATGGTGCGGCGGATCTCCTTGGGGATGACTACCCGCCCCAGATCATCGATGCGCCGGACAATACCGGTTGCTTTCATATATAAACGTCCTCCCATACATAAGCAAATTTTCATAGTAAATTTTTCATTGGTAGTATCTGCTGTGTCTGCCGTTCTATGCATGGGCAGTTTTTACCACTTCGCAAAGGCAAATCCCATACGAAAAAACAGAGGCGGTTTCTAAAAAGAAGCCGCCTCTGTTTTTTTATTAAGTGGGCGAAAGTAAAACCGTTTACGCCTTTCGTTTTACCGGATAGCAGACCTCGGTGATAAATTCCGCCGGATCCTGTGTCTCATGGGGACTGACGTGGTAGATGTTGAACATGGGGCCATCGTAGGTATAGCCGTTGGCCTCGATCCACGCGGCCAGAACCGCATTTACCTCGCCGATCTGCTCATAACCACCCTGATAGGTGCAGCCCGCATAGGTCACAGGCGGCAGCGTGCGGAATCTGACGTGCTCTGTGTCGGGATAGCTGCCCTTCACCGTCTTTTGCGCTTCCACCTCCACGTTGTGCTCCTTGTATTCCCCGTCCAGGAAGGTGACGCTGCAATAGCAGGGGTCGTCTGGGATCAGGTGCATGGCGTCCGTCTCCTCGCAGAGTGTCTGCCAGACCATACCCTCCGCCTCGTAGCTGGGGATGGTCATCCGCACACAGGCGGCATAGCGCTGGGGCAGGGTTCGAATCGTTACCTGATAAGCCATCGTATCATCCTTTCTCAATCGTTGGACAGCGTTTTCCAGCAGCTGCAGCTTCCGCGCCGTGTCTGCCGCCTCCTGCTCCAGTTCCTGCCGCCGCCGATGGAGATACGCCGCCAGCTGCTGCGGGTCATCATAGATCTCCAAAATCCGGCAGATCTCCACCAGACGAAAGCCCATGTCCTTCAGAGCAGTGATCCGGCAGACCAGGGGCAGCTGTGATTCACTGTAATAGCGGTAGTCGGTAAAGCGGTCAGTCAGCTGTGGCCGCAGCAGGCCTATCTCGTCGTAGTGACGCAGCATACGGACACTGACCCGGGACAGCTTGGAAAACTCTCCGATTTTCAGCATAAGGTACCTCCATGCGTTCTCTTTCTTGAGCTCATCTACAGGATAAGCCCTGACACTATGGCAGAGTCAAGCCCTGTTTTCCCAAATATGTTAGATTATTCTGCTACAAAAATTTCCCCATACTGACGTATGGGGAAATCTTTTCGGGTTATTTTAGCCGAGCAGGGACAAAACCGTATGTTTCCTTATGTCGGTCAGCCTTTCGCCGATGGATATTGGGATGCAGTTCAGTCGTTACAGTACAATAGATGGCAAGGCAAATGCCTTTACCGACGTCCGCCGCCGAAACCGCCTCCGCCAAAGCCACCGCCACGACTGCCGCCGCGGGATCCACCGCCAAAACCGCCACCGCCGAAGCCACCGGGGCGCCCACCGGAGGGACGGCTGCCGCCGGTGGGACGGCCGCCGGGTCTGGGTGCACTGGGACGCGGCGGACGAGGTGTACTGCCACCCATAGGGGGACGGGGCGCACTGGGTCTGGGACGGGGCTGAGACGGCCGGGGAGGCCGCGGCGCCGCACCGCCGCCCATGGGTGGGCGGGGCGGCACCGAGCCGCCGTGTCTGGGAGGACGCGGGGGACGGGGACGGTGGGGTCTGGGCGGACGCCGCCCCCAGAAGATGGGATAATACGCCACCGGCGGGGTGATGCCCCGCATCACGTACCGCCTGCGGTAGCGGCTGTAGCGCACACGATCCAGCAGCGCCCACACCACAAAGATGGCGATGATCAACAGCAGCACGCCCAGCACATCATTGGAGGTACTGGAGATAGGCTCCATCGGCGCTTCCCAGTTGGTGTCGCCGCCGGTATAACCGGCACTGCCACTGCTGCCGGAGCCACTCAGTTTCGCCTGTGCGTAAAACACATCTGCCTGCCGGTAGAAGGCCAGCGCAGCACCGTCAAAGTCGCCGTTATAATACAGCGTCTCAATCGCCTGCTTCAGCTTCGCCAGCATGGTGTCGTTGTTGTTCAGCACAGTGAGCACATTGTCACCGCAGGCCACATAGTAGTCGTCATTGCGCACCATGAGCAGCAGCATATCATTGCCAGCCAGTCCCCAGTCGGCGCCCAGCCGCTGAGCGGCCTCCTCCGGCGTCCAGCCGGTGATGTCGTCTACCGTGGCCACGGCAATGACCGCGTAATACTGGCTGTCCCAGGCGCTGTTATACCGGGCAATAGCTTCTCTGGTGCCATCGGACAGCATCCCCGCGTCGTCGCAGATCCACTGTTGATAGCTGACCGTCGGCAGTTCCACCGGCTCCTTGCTGATAAAATGATCCTTACGGGCAAATCCGATGCACACGCTGCCCGCGATCGCAAGCACCAGCACCACCCATGCCACAGTACGGTTTTTGAAAAATTTCATGCGCTTCCCCTTTCCGGGAGATATTGCGGTCGATTTCGGTTCAGCCCCGCAGCTCCATCAGCTTCTGCTTCAGTTCGCCCTCAATGCGACCCAGCTCGGCTTCCGCCTCTTTACGCTTGACCGCACCCTCATGCTGAATACGCGCCACCTCATCCAACGTGGAAATCAGCTGTTCATTGGTATGCTGCAGCGTCTCAATGTCCACCACAGAACGCTCCGCCTCCTTGGCGGTGGCAATGGTACCCATCTTCAAAGTATCGGCATTCTTCTTCAGCAGCTCATTGGTCATCTCCGTCACCGCGTTCTGGGCAGCGGTGGCCTGACGGCTGTGCTCCATGCCCAGCGCCAGCACCATCTGGCTCTTCCACAGAGGAATAGTATTCACCAGCGAGGACTGGATCTTCTCGATCATCAGCGTGTCGTTATTCTGCAGCAGGCGGGTCTGGGGCCCCATCTGGATGGACACCATCCGGGTCAGCTCCAGATCATGCAGCTTCTTCTCAAAGCGGTCACACTGGCTGACCAGATCATTGTACGCCTGCGCATCCTCCGCCAGACCGGAAGTCTCCGCCTTCCTGCGCAGTTCCTCCAGCTCACCGGTACGAATCTCCTCCAACCGCTTCTTACCGGCCAAAATGTACATGGTCAGTTCCTTGTAGTACTTCAGGTTCAGCTCGTACATCTGGTCAAACATCGCCACGTCCTTCAACAGCGTGATCTGATGGTTTTCCAGATTCTGGGCAATCTTGTCCACGTTAGCTTCCACCTTGCTGTACTGCGCCTTCATGGCCTCCAGCTTATTGCCTGCCTTCTTGAACAACCCTGCAAGGCCTTTCTTCTCCTCGCCGTCGCCGAAGCCTTTCAGCTCCACGACCAGACGACCCAGATCCTCGCCGATCTCGCCCATGTCCTTGTTGCGGACATTGGCCAGTGCATTCTCGGAAAAGCTGGCTACGCTCTTCTGTGCAGCGGCACCGTATTGCAATACCTGATTGGTATCACGAATATCGATTTTCTTGGAAAATTCATTGACAGCAGCCTTCTCCTGCTCCGTCAGCATACTATCGTCCAGCACCACAGGCTCTACTTCCTTCTTTTCCTCAACAGCAGGTGTGGCGGGGGTGGCCGGCGCCACCGGATCCAAGGTCAGGGTGGGGATCTCTGCCGCAGCGGCAGTATCAGGTGCCAGCGTCAGCTCAGGCATACGGTTATCGCTCATTGTTTTGATTCCTTTCTGTATTATTTCGACAAATAGTTACCTCTTGTATTATAATTCCAGTGTAATACCACCATCTGCCCGGTCATGCTGCGGTGGTACATCCTGTGCGGACACACTTTCGGACGCTGCCCTATGGAGCTGATCTTCGGTCAAGCCCTCACGTGCCATCAGATTTTCCAGCACCACCATATCACTGGAGATGTCCATAGCTTCCGAGCCAAACAGGCTGTCCAACTGCCGCTCAAACGCCGTAACAATGGTGGACATCATGGTCTCCACCTTCTGCATAGTGGAGCTGATATTCTCCCCAGAAACGCCCTGCTCACCCATCCGGTCATAGGCATTGAGGATCTTCAGCGTCGTGGGCAGATAGTAGTTCATAAAGCGCCGGATCTGGGGAAGCTTCTCCGGGTTGGCTTCCACCTGGGCAAAGATCTTACCGGACAGTTCCTGCAGCCGCACGATCTGGGCGGAGATAGTAGGATCGGCAATGCTGTCATCAAGACGTTTCATCTCCGCAATGGCTTTTTTGCCGTCGGCGATCATCTTATCCAGCTCCTGATTGCCGGTGCTCACCGGCTCCTCCGGTACCTCCTCTACCGTATCGCGGCAGAACATACGCGCCACGATACCCACCACTGCGGAAGCTGTCGCCGCCAGCAGAAAATGAGGCAGCTTGTACAGGGGAAACAGCAGTGCATACAGCAGCCATGTAGCTGCCGCCGCATACAGCGGTATGACAGACTTGTGAACGACTTGTTTCAATTCCATAGCCTCCGTTCAACAAATTGGTATTTTCCTGTGCTTATTATATCCCATCCATGATACCCGGTCAAGAAAAAGAGACGGCCTAGCCGTCTCTTTTTTAACGCACTCAAGTCCCCAACGGTGGAATACCGGTCGTGCCGCTGACCGGGTCAATAAACAGCGGCAGCAGCGGTGGATCATATGTCCACCATACCGCAAGCACCCAAATACCCAACAGGATCAGCACACCAACGACAGCCCATACCGCACCGCTCAATACAGTTTTTGCCTGGATCCGCCAGGAAACCCAGACTGCCAACAGCACTGCTGCCTGAAACAGCAGCACATCCACGATCATACAGCCCTCCCCTGTCACACCGGTATACGTATAGTACACTGTCGGGATCAAAATAAGTCCCGACAGGAGTCCTAATGCCCGAGCGATCCATACCGGCTGCCGCGCACCGTGGAGAGCGATTCCCTCCACCAGTGACCAGATCACCCAAGGGATCACCAGCAGTCTCATATGCTCCCAAGTGGATTCATTCACTGCGGCGAATGCGGCCACAATATCATTTCTGCCGCTCCAGTCATATATAAAATGCAGCAGATTGCCAGCAATCAAGATAACAAACAGCCCTGCCAGTTCCCACTTACGCCATCTCCTGTCGCCCATAGCCGTTCCTCCTGTTCTTGCACATATTACAGGAACTATTGTACGCCGTAAGATGGTATTTTATACCAGAGGTTTCTCCTTTAAACGGAGGCAACTCCTGTCTGTAAAAAGAAAATCCTACAACAGTCGCCATATCGTTCAGATTGGCGCAACTTGTTTTCCCAAGTCGTCCCCAGCCACGTAAGATAGAGAAGATCAAGCTTAGCTAACCCTGACCAGTCAGGAGGCGGTAGCGGAAGGCACTCTGAACGCACATATGCACATCCCGGACATATTCTGCCACTCCATTCTTGCATGGTCTTCT
>CAKTMQ010000077.1 GCA_934573945.1 uncultured Oscillospiraceae bacterium
CTGCCTCGCTGACCGCTGTTTTGATGTCCCCCAATTCATCCAGCGTGGGATCCAGCTGCGCCGCAAAGCCGGCTGCTGCTACCCGGGCAAAGCTCTCGTTGCTGCTGCGGCTGAGAAACTCCAGTGTCACATAATTTTCCATGCGCTGCATATATGTATGCTCCTCTCTGCGTTTTGCCGACAGCTGTTTTCGCAGCCCCCCTCAGTGCTGCGTGCCGGCTCTGCTGTGCTGTTTTCATCCCTCTCTCCGTGCCTTGTAACTTCCAGCATCATTCAATCGCCATCATGCGACCCAGTCCGGCAGCCTCCAGTACCTTTTTCGGCTGCGGTGCCACATGGCGCAGCGCCACGCTGCCGCCCAGCTCCCGCATCCGCTGCCATCCCCGCAGCGCCACAGCGATGCCGGCGCTGTCCATAAAGGTAACGCCCATAAAATCCAGCACCAATTCTGTGGGCAGTGTCGCCTCGATCTCACGTTCCAGCTTTGTCAGCAATCCTTTGGCACCATGGTGATCCAACTCTCCTTTCAAATAGAATTCCAGTGTCCTGTCGCGGCAGGCCGCACGAATCTCCATTGTCACGCTTCCTTTCATTTTGCATCTCTCTTCCACGGTACCCGATGCTGTGCAGGAACCGGGTTACCATTGCAGCAAGTCATCCGGGGCTTATGCGCCCAAGCCTGATCCCCGCAATACGCCCACCCGCCCCCATAAAGGGGACGTACCGCAGTTACCGGAAATACATTTTCTGTTCACTACGTCAATTATACAAAACCGGACACGCAGTTTTGGGCGAAAACCGCCGACCAAACAGAGAAATTACAATTTATCGCCACTTTCTCCCAGCCACCTGCCAAAATATCCGGTCAGACATCCAAATACACACCCGATCAAACTTATGGTATAAAAAAGAGTTCACTGCCGAAGAGCACGATCCCACACAGGGATAAAATGCCTTTGACAGTGAACTCTTTTCTTATAAAATTCAGGGATGCAGGACGAACTCTGCACAGCAGGGAACCTGCACGGCGGAAGCCATCCCTTCGACTGCTCTCCGGATAAAGCCGCTTACAGCTTCATGGCAGCAGCGGACTCCTCCAGCTTTGCGATCAAGGCACGCGCCTTTTCCGCCTTTTCCCGTTCGGCATTGACCACATTCTCCGGGGCACGGGAGGTAAAGGACTCGTTGGCCAGCTTGGCTTCAATCCGCTTCAGGTTCTCCTCCGCCTTGGCCTTTTCCTTTTCGATCCGCTCCAGCTCCGCGTCAATGTCCACCAACTCCGCCAGCGGCAGATAGATGTTGGCATCATGTGTCGCCACGGTGACCATGCCCTTCAGATCAGCCGGCGCCTCAGACACAACGCTGACCTCGCTGGCATACGCCATCCGGGTGATGAAATGCTCACCCACGCGGTACGTCTCCGGACGATGGGTCACGATGATCAGCTGTGCCTTTCTGGAGGGCGGCACATTCATCTCGGCACGGCGGGCACGGACAGCCGTGATGGCATCCTTCACGTTCTCCATGTCGGACTCCGCCTGGGGAAAATGCAGTTCCTCCCGGTAGGTCGGCCACGGTGCACGGATCAGGAAGTCACCCTCATGGGGCAGCGCCTGCCAGATCTCTTCCGTCAGGAACGGCATAAACGGGTGCAGCAGTTCCAGAATGCGCAGGAGAACGTAGCACAGCACGTTTTGCGCAGCCAGCTTGGCAGCGGCATCGGTACCGTTCAGCCGCGTCTTGGTCAGCTCAATATACCAATCGCAGTAGGTATCCCAGATAAAGTCATAGATCTTGGCGGAGGCCACGCCCAGCTCATAAGCGTCCATATTCTCCGTCACATCGCGGATCAGGTCGTTCAGCTTGCTGAGCACCCACTTGTCCTCCAGCTCCAGCTTCTCCGGCAGCTGCACCTTGTCGATGGTCAGGTTCATCATGACGAAGCGGGAGGCGTTCCAAATCTTATTGGCAAAATTGCGCATGGCTTCACACTTCTCCACAAAGAAGCGCATATCATTGCCGGGACTGTTGCCGGTGATCAGGTTAAAGCGCAGCGCATCAGCGCCATACTTCTCCGCCATCTCCAGCGGATCGATGCCGTTGCCCAGAGACTTGGACATCTTGCGCCCCTTATCGTCCCGCACCAGACCGTGGATCAACACCGTTTTGAAGGGTTCCTTCTTCATCTGCTCCATGCCAGAGAAGATCATACGTGCCACCCAGAAGAAAATAATGTCATAGCCGGTGACCAGTACAGACGTAGGATACCAGTAGTTCAGATCCGGCGCGTTGAGATCAGGCCAGCCCAGCGTGGAGAAGGGCCACAGGGCGGAGCTGAACCATGTGTCCAGCACGTCCTCTTCCCGGGTCAGATGGGTGCAGCCGCACTTCTCGCACTTGGTGGGATCCTGACGGCTGACATTGATATGACCGCACTCATCGCAGTACCACGCAGGGATCTGGTGACCCCACCACAGCTGGCGGGAAATGCACCAGTCATGAACATTCTCCATCCAGTTGATATAGGTCTTGGTAAACCGCTCCGGCACGAACTTCACGGTGCCGTCCTCCACCACGCGGATGGCCTCCTTGGCCAGCGGCGCCATCTTCACGAACCACTGCGCGGAGATCAGCGGCTCCACATCGTTGTGGCAGCGGTAGCAGGTACCCACATTGTGGCTGTAGGGCTCGGTCTTGATGAGGTAACCCTCTGCCTCCAGATCGGCCACGATAGCCTTGCGGCATTCGTAGCGATCCATGCCCTCATATTTGCCGCCGTTTTCGTTGATGGTACCGTCGTCGGCGATGCAGCGGATGACCTCCAGATTGTGGCGCAGACCCACCTCAAAGTCATTGGGATCGTGGGCAGGCGTCATCTTCACGGCGCCGGTACCAAAGCCGATCTCGCAGTATTCGTCGCCCACGATGGGGATCTCACGGTTCATAATGGGCAGGATGCAGGTCTTGCCGATGAGATGCTTGAACTTCTCATCCTCCGGGTTGACGGCCACACCGGTATCGCCCATCATGGTCTCCGGTCGGGTGGTGGCGATCACGATGTCACCGCTGCCGTCGGACAGCGGATAGCGCACATACCACAGGTTGCCGGGCTTTTCAGTGTACTCCACCTCGGCGTCAGACAGTGCAGTCAGGCAGTGGGGACACCAGTTGATGATGCGGCTGCCCTTGTAAATCAAGCCCTTCTCGTACAGCTCGCAGAACGTCTCTCGGACGGCACGGGAGCAGCCCTCGTCCATGGTGAAGCGGTCGCGGCTCCAATCGCAGGAGGCGCCCATCTTCTTCTGCTGCTCCACGATGCGGTTGCCGTACTTCTCCTTCCACGCCCATACGCGCTCCAGGAACTTTTCACGCCCCAGGTCATACCGGGTCAGCCCCTCCGTGTTGCGCAGATCCTCCTCCACCTTGATTTGGGTGGCGATGCCGGCGTGGTCGCTGCCGGGCAGCCACAGCGCCTCGTAGCCCTGCATCCGCTTATAGCGGATCAGGATGTCCTGCAGAGTGCAGTCCATGGCGTGTCCCATATGCAGCTGTCCCGTCACGTTGGGGGGCGGCATCACGATAGAAAAGGGCTTCTTGTCAGGATTGGGGTCAGCGCGGAAGCAGTCGTTGTCCATCCACATCTTATAGATGCCGGACTCCACCTCCCGCGGATCGTACACTTTCGGTAATTCCTTATGCATCAGGTATTCTCCTTTCTGTATTCGGCAAAAGGGCAACAAAAAAATCGCTCCGTTTTGCCTTGGCAAAACAGGGCGAACAATTGTCCGTGGTACCACCTGTATTCGGGATCACTCCCGCACTCATGCGGTGCTGTCACACCGCGCCCCGCTAACGGAGGGCAGCCGTTGCGGCCTACTTGCGTTCAGCCGAAAGCTCAGGGACGACTTGGGCGGCGCATCACGGGAGCTTACACCAACCGCTCCCTCTCTCGGCATCCGCTGACCGCCTACTGCTTCCCGTCATCGCTGTTCAATATTGCAGACAGTATACTATACCCTACGTCGGATGTCAACCGTTTTTCAATGAGGTACACCGTTTCTCTTGACAACGGCCGTTTTTTCTGCTATATTTTGCTTCAATTTTGAACATTCTTTTTTTGAATTTTTTGAGGAGGCGTACCATGAATCTCAGCATGGAGTTTTCCCGCAAGCTGGCACTGGCCTACGGGGCAATGTGCAAACCGCTGTGCCAGACCCTGAAGCTGCCCCAGACCGCCTTTGACATCCTGTTGTTTCTGGCCAACAATCCGGCTTATCAGACGGCGGCAGACATCGTGGAGATCCGCAAAATCAAGGCCAATTTGGTGTCGGTCAACGTGGACAAGCTGGTGCGGGACGGCTATCTGACCCGCGAAACGGTAGTAGGTGACCGCAGAAAGACCCGCCTGTGCTGCACGGAAAGGGCACAGCCCATTATCCAACAGGGGCGGCGATTGCAGGCAGACTTTCTGGAGCAGCTGTTTGACGGCATTGAGCCGCAGGCAAAGGATGTCTTTCTGCAGACCATCGCTCTCATGAATGTAAACCTGGACAAACTCGTAAAATAAAAGGAGACACCTGTCATGAGAATCTTGCTTACCGTACTTGTTACCTTTTTTGCCGGAATGGGCGCAGGACTTGGCACCGGCTTTGCCGGCATGAGCGCCGCTGCGGTCATCAGCCCTATGCTCATCACTTTTCTGAATATGGATCCCTATATGGCCGTGGGCATCGCCCTGTCCTCCGATGTGCTGGCCAGTGCCGTTTCCGCCTATACTTACGGAAAAAACAAGAATCTGGACATCCGCAACGGCCTTATCATGATGATCAGCGTGCTGGCTTTCACCGTGGTGGGCAGCTATGCTGCCAATCTGGTCCCCGCCGCCACCATGGGTGGTTTCTCCGTTTTCATGACATTCCTGCTGGGCGTCAAGTTCATCGTCAAGCCGGTTATGACCACCAAAGAGACCATGCTGGCCGTTTCAGCAAAGAAACGGACCGTGCAGTCTGTGCTGTGCGGCGTTCTCATCGGTTTTATCTGCGGCTTCGTGGGCGCAGGCGGCGGCATGATGATGCTGCTGATCCTGACCACCGTGTTGGGCTATGAGCTGAAAACCGCCGTGGGCACCAGCGTATTCATCATGACCTTTACAGCGCTCACCGGCGCTGCCGCACACTTTGCCATCGGCGGCACGCCGGACTGGACAGTGTTCGGCCTGTGTGTGGTGTTCACGCTGATCTGGGCACGGATTGCCGCCGTGTTCGCCAATAAGGCCACACCCAAGGCACTCAATCGCGCCACCGGTGTTATTCTGGTGGTGCTGGGCGTTGTGGTGATGCTCTTCACACTGCTGACCTGACAAAGACACGAGTCGCGCGATTTCTCCGCTTCCCTTTTGCATATAACTATGGTACAATCAGGGAAGAACCTTACAGGAGGAGCGCACTATGGATATTTTCGATATTCTCGGGCCGGTGATGGTCGGCCCCTCCAGTTCTCATACAGCTGGCGCCGTGCGGATCGGCAGCATGGCGCGCACATTACTGAACAGTCCGCCCGTGAAAGCTGCGATCCATCTCCACGGCTCATTTGCCGACACCGGTCTGGGGCACGGCACTGACCGGGCGCTGGTGGCGGGGCTGCTGGGCATGAAGCCGGATGACCTGCGGATCCCCTCCGCCTTTGAAGATGCGCGGAAGGCTGGGCTGCACTACACCATCGACACCGTGGAGCTGCGGGACGCCCATCCCAACACCGCTGTGATCGAGCTGTGGGATCAGAGTGGCAAATACCTGGAGATGCAGGCATCCAGTCTGGGCGGCGGCCGTATCATGGTGGACAAGCTGGACGGTATCGCCGTCAGCTTTACCGGCGCGTACAACACACTGGTGGTACGCAATCAGGATGCCAGCGGCACCGTGGCGGCAGTGACATCCATCCTCAGCCAGCTGCGGATCAACGTGGCCAACATGAGCCTTTACCGTCACAAGCGGGGCGGCGACGCGCTGATGATCATCGAGACCGACGAGCATATCAAGCCCAATCAGGTGGCGTTCCTGTCTGAGCTGCCCGGGATCCTGTCGATCACATACTACGATAGGGAGGAGGATGAAGATGTCTCTGGATTCGATGAAGGAAATCTTTGACAAAATGGAGCAGCAGCAAAAGTCCTTCTGGGAGATCGTACTGGAGGAGGACATGGAGTCCCGACAGGTCACCCGCAACCAGTCTCTGGCGAAAATGCTGCTGACCTGGCAGGCCATGGTGGACGCGGCGGACAGCTACACCGGACGGAAGCGCTCCGTCAGCGGTCTGGTGGGCGGCGACGGCATGAAAATGCGGCAGTACTGCATCCGCGGCGAGGCCATGACCGGCGGATATGTCAGTGAGGTGATCGCCGAGGCACTGAGTATGGCGGAATCCAACGCCTGTATGCGCCGCATCGTGGCCGCACCCACGGCAGGCGCCTGCGGCGTGCTGCCGGCGGTACTGCTGCCGCTGTGCAAATATGAAGAGCTGAGCCAGCACCAACTGCTGGAGGCGCTGTACGTGGCCAGCGGCATCGGCGCCGTGATTGCCTACCGCGCCTGCATCGCCGGTGCTTCCGGCGGCTGTCAGGCGGAGATCGGCACCGCCTCTGCCATGGCGGCCGGCGCACTGGTAGCACTGCGTCAGGGCAGCGGCGCCCAGATCGGCCACGCGGTGGCGATGGCTCTGAAGAACCTGATGGGACTGATCTGCGATCCCATCGCCGGACTGGTGGAGGTGCCCTGTGTCAAGCGCAACGTCATCGGCGCCGTCAACGCGGTCAGCGCCGCAGACATGGCCATGGCCGGTATCGAAAGCCGGATCCCCGTGGACGAGGTCATTGACGCCATGGGCGAGGTCGGCCACCGGATGCCCGTAGAATTTCGTGAGACGGCGCTGGGCGGTCTGGCTGCCACACCCACCGGCCGCTGCATCAAAAAGCGGATGCACAAACCCCAATAAAGCTGCTTTTCCGCGGCAGAACTCCACATCAGAAAGGAGAACGTCATGCTGTTTTCGGGTGTCCCCTACCTCATTTCGCACTTCTGGGAATTCGGCGAAATGGCCTTCCTGCTCCCTGCTTTTTTTGTCGTGGCGGCACTGCTGCAGCTTTTGCTGTTCCGGGAGAAAAAACGTCCCTGGCTGCCTGCTGCGGTCTGCGCGGGAATTCTGGCAATATGTGAGACCACCGTGCGGGTCATCGCAGCGTTCACCCTCGGCAAATTCAATCTGGGCATCGCGTTCGTCGCAGTGATCCTTGAGTCCTTTGTGACGACCGTCCTTCTCGGCTTTGTCATCGGACTGCTGGCCGGTCTGCTATGGAAGAAGCCGGCAGCCGCAGCAGAAAACTGATATAAAAAATAACCGGTGTTAGGCCGCCTGACACAAGAAAACACACGCCATAAAAGGCGCATTTTGTACAGATGACCGCGTTGCCCTGCTTTGCCAGACATCCAGTATGCCTGCGACATCGCGCCTTGTCTCTGCACAAAATGCGCTCTTTTCTGGTGCGAAGCAGTTTTGCCAAAGCAAGCTCGAGATAAAATCGGCTGTAAAAATTTCCCCATACTGACGTATGGGGAAATTTTTTCGGGTGATTTTAGCCGGACAGGCACAGGCAAAACCGTATGTTTTCTTATGTCAGTCGGCCTCTGATGCACCGGTTATTTTTTATATGGTTTTTGTCTCAGTTCTCGCTGCGGCGCTTGTAGGACTCGTACTTGGTCTTGGCATCCTCTTCCGCCTCGGCAAACAAAGTCTTGGCGTTCTCAGGGAAGCTCAGCTCCAGAGAAGCGTAACGCACCTCGCCCTTCATGAAGTCGTACAGCGGCATGGTGGGCTCCTTGGAATCCAGGGTGAACTTCTTGGTGCTGGGATCGTAACGGTACAGGTTCCAGTAACCGGAAGCGACGGCGTCCTTCATCTCCTGCTGGACATTGTTCATGCCCTTCTTGATGCCGTGGTTGAT
>CAKTMQ010000078.1 GCA_934573945.1 uncultured Oscillospiraceae bacterium
GGAGGAGATCGAGCGTGTGGTGAATTTCGTCAAGGAGAGCGGCACCGCCGACTACTCCGACGAGGTCATGGAGAAGATCGAGGAGGTCATGAAGCAGGGCGAAAAGGGCGGCGGCAAGTCCGCCGGCGGCACACCTGCTGCGGACGAGGGCGAGGGCTGCGACGAGCTGCTGGGCGCCGCCGTGGAGGTGATCCTGGAGACGGGACAGGCCAGCGTTTCCATGCTGCAGCGCCGCCTGAAGCTGGGCTATTCCCGGGCTGCCCGGCTGGTGGATCAGATGGAGGAGCGGGGCATCGTGGGCCCCTTCGAGGGCAGCAAGCCCCGGCAGCTGCTGATCACCAAAGAGCAGTGGCAGGAGCTGAAGATGAAGGGCAGCTGCAACGCCGCACCTGCGGAGGAGGAGCACCCAGACCCCTACGGCTCGATCAGCGATGTGTTCAACAGCCGCGACGCGCTGGAGTAAAACGACGAAGAACGAAAACCCGCCGTGTGTTCCCATGGAACACACGGCGGGTTTACTTATCAAAAAAGCGCAGCTTTTTTGATAAATTCAGGATTCGCTCCGACCCATGTTCATTTGTCCGCTTTGTGGGCAGATGAACAATCTCTCCGCGTAAAGTGTTTTTTGTCACGTACACGCCGCGACAAAAAACAATTGGAATAGTTCGCAACGATGGTGGGCGGCGAATGCTGTATGTTTTTTTGGCAGACTCGACTGCCGTGTTACAGGAAGAATTTCCGGTGGAGGGAGCGCTGCAGAGGTTTGCAGATGGCCACCACCAGCAGCATAATGCCCAGGATCACACCGGCGGCCAGCGGGTACAGCGACCAGAGGAAGGTGTGATGGATGTGGAAGGTGAGGTTGATGAGAAATTCGATGAGCACCGCCAGACCGCCGGCACAGATCAGCGCACCGCTGAACACATAGAGGTGGCCGCCGGGCAGATACCGCAGCAGCGTGACCATGGCGGTGACCAGCAGCCCCACCGCGCCGGTGACCGGGAAGGCGAAGGACAAAAACCAGTGGCCGCCGGTGGCGTAGTTGATATAGAGCAGATACAGCCCCACGGCCACAAAGTCGACGGGGACGAAGATCACCGGATTGGGGCGGCGGAACCACAAGGGCAGCGCCACGATCACATACAGCAGCCCCACGCCGCCGGAGGCGTAGCCCGACCAGACGATGGTGCCGTTGATGCGCCAGTCGCAGAGGATGAAGAGAATGGCCGGCAGCAGCGCCAGCGCCGTCAGCAGAAAGAGAATGCCGGAGCGGCTGACCTCCTCCGCGTGGGGACGGTGCTCGGGCGGGTAGGGCGGTTCGCCCTGCTGCTGGGGCATATCGGGATGAAAGGCGCGGGTGCCGCACAGGGGACAGACCTTCTCGCTGTCGGCCAGCTCCACGCCGCATTTGACACAAAACATGATGATACTCCTTTCCGACCGGTCAGCGCCGGTTGCTCTCCACCTTCACAGGCAGTCCCAGACGGTGCAGCACACGGTAGAAATACAGCTCCAGCTCCGATTCACGGATGTTGCGGATGCAGTTGATATAGACGGTGTTGTTCCAGGTGAGGACGGCGCAGTTGTGGTGTGCCTGGGCGGGGACGCCGATGATGAAGTCCATCCGGGACACATAGGGGGTCATCACATCCGGCAGACGGACGACGCCCAGATTGGACAGACACAGGCAGGATTTCCGCTCGCCCACCGCGTCGAACACCAGCTTCATGGCCAGATTCTTGATGAACAGCGGCATCACCCGCAGCAGCGGGGAGCGCTCGCTGGCCACGTTGGCGGCGAATTTGGCGCGCATGGTCTGGGGATTGTTCTCCAACCCCATCCGGTGGTGCACCACGGAGCAGATCTCCTCGAAGGTGTAATCACCCATCCGCGGGTCGATCTCCGGGGTGATATAGGAGGCGAAGTTCCGCAGCGTCCGGCTGGGGAACAGGCTGCGCAGATTCACCGGCAGCAGCACCTTCACCGGCTTGCGCAGCCGCCGCTGGGGTACCTTTTCGGCCTGCAGCTGGCTGATGGCCTGCATCATGGCGGCGCACAGCAGCTCCGTCACCGTGACGCCGTACTGCCGGGCGCAGTCCTTCAGCTTATCCGCCGGCAGCATCAGCGTGACCAGATCCTTGAAGCCGTCCGGCTCCGGCGTACCGGTCATGCGCCAGGCGGTGGCCTCGGCGCGGCTGGCCTTTACGTCGCCGGCATAGCGCAGGAAGCTGTCCTCCAGCTCCTCTCTGTCCGGCTCCTCCAGCCGCCCCAGCACCCCGTTTCCGGCGGGGATGGTGAGGCCATGCTTCTGGCTGAGGTACTCCGCCAGCAGAGTCTTGAAGAAGGTCAGCGCACCGGTACCGTCGGTCAGCGCGTGGAAAAATTCCACCGCAAAACGGTTATGATAGACCAGTACCCGCAGGGCGCACTGGCGCACCTCGCCGAAGGGGGCGTGCGCCAGGGGGCAGCTCTTTTCCTCCTGTATGGCGGGGGCGTGGGGGATCTGCTCCAGATAGTACCAGAACACGCCCCGCCGCAGCCGCACAGCGATGGAGGGGAAGCGCCGCGCCGTCACATCCAGCGCGGCACGCAGCACCGCCGTGTCCACCGGCTCGGTGAGGTTGGCGGAGATGCGGAAGAAGTTGTTCCAATGGCGGCGCTTGGCGGCGGGGTAGATCTTGGCGGCATTGTCCAGCTTCATCCAGCGCAGGCTTCTGGCCGGGGAGAGCACCTTGTCCATGAAGTGGTTGATGGCCTCGAAATCCTGAGCCATATTCTCGTTGAGGCAGTACAGCACGTAGGCGTGCCACCGCTCCGGCGCCACGATCATCCGGCTGCGGCAGCCGCTTTGCAGCAGCTTTTCGTGGAGCATCCGGGTGTCGTCCAGCATGACCTCGTCCCCGCCCACGAACAGCAGCGACGGGGGCAGACCCTGCAGGTCGCCGAACAGCGGCGAGCAGAAGGGGTCGGCAGGATCATCCGTGTAGCACTGGGCGTAGAATTGCAGCAGCTCCGGCGTCATGGAGGGGTCGATGTCCCGGTTGGTTTGATAGGACGCGCCGGAGCCGGTGAGATCCGTCCAGGGGGAGATGCCCACCAGACCGCAGGGCAGGGGCAGTCCCAGCGCCTTCAGCTTCAGGCACAGGGCGTAGATCAGTCCACCGCCGGCGCTTTCGCCGCACAGCAGGATCTGCCCGGGGGCGTAGCCCTTTTTCAGCAGGTACCGGTAGCTCTCCAGCGCGTCGTCCAGCGCCGCCGGGTAGCGGTTTTCCGGCGCCAGACGGTAGGCGGCGCAGAACACCCGCACGCCGCACTCCGAGGCCAGCGTGGCGGCAAAGCCCTTGGCGTATTCCAGACTGCCGCAGGTGTAGCCGCCGCCGTGGAGATACAGCACCACGCCGCTGCGGCGTTCGTCCCGGGGCATGATCCAGGCACCCTGAAAGGCGCCGAAGTCGTGCTCCCGGGCGATGATCTCCCGCTTGTGGAGCGCGGTCATCAGTTCGCCCAGTTTGTCCTGCCCCTTGCGGGTCACCTCCAGAGAGCAGTTGGCCACAAAGGGCTTGAAGAAATTCAGTTGTGAACGGATCAGCTTTGCGTGCAGTTCCATGTGTGCTCGTTCCTTTTGTCAGTATCCTTACATTATAGCATTGCCGGTGCGGCTTGTAAATACACGTCAGGAGACGGGGAGCCGCTTACGCAGTATCGGACACAGCACTGCGGTGACGGCGATCTTGACGGCGTCGCCGGGCAGGAAGGGAACCATGTACGCCCAGAGCAGGGCGGCAGGGGTCATGCCTTTGCCCATGTAGCCGTTGAGGATCAGCGCCATATAGGGGATGCCCACGGCATACAGCACCGCCAGCCCGGCGATGCAGGCAAGGACGATGCGCCCGGAAGAGGCACTGCGGCGGGTCAGGGCGCCGATCACCGCCGCGGAGGGGATCAGTCCCAGCAGAAAGCCGAAGGTGGGCTGCAGCACATAGCCTAGACCGCCGCCGGTGGTGAAGATAGGCAGTCCCATCAGTCCCAGCCCCACATAGACGGCCTGGCTCAGGGCGCCGCCGCCGGCACCCAGCAGAACACCGGCCATGGCGGTGAAGAGGAATTGCAGCGTGATGGAGGAGAATCCCAGCGGGATCCGGAGAAAAGCGCCGGCGGCCGTCAGGACGGCCAGCAGCGCGGTATAGACCAGCTTGCGTGCGGACATAAGCGCCTCCTGTGGATTTGTATTGGGGTCATGATACCCGCTGGGGCGGCGGGCTGTCAAGTATACTTGACGATTTTTATACTTTACGTCGGCGGAGAAACGTGGTAAGATGGGCGCGAAATGGGAGGTGAGGCGCGTGGAGCAGCCGGGGATCTATCGGTATGACGTGGTGGATTCCACCAATACGGTGTGTAAGGAGCTGGCGGCGCAGGGCGCGCCGGACGGCACGGCGGTGGTGGCCGGACAGCAGACCGCAGGCCGGGGACGGCTGGGGCGGGGCTTTGAATCGCCGCCGGGCATGGGGCTGTATCTGTCCATGCTGTGGCGGCCGGTGACCTCGCCGGAGGGACTGCTGCCCCTGACAGCTATGGCGGCGGCGTCCGCAGCGCTGGCGCTGCGGCGGGTGACCGGTGCGCCGGTGGCCATCAAATGGCCCAACGATCTGGTGCTGAACGGCCGGAAGCTGGCGGGCCTTTTGACGGAGTCGGCGCTGACGGGCAGCGGCGGCGTGGACTATGTGGTGATCGGGCTGGGCGTCAATCTGCGGCAGCGGCCGGAGGATTTTTCACCGGAGGTGGCGGCGCTGGCCACCTCGCTGGCGGCGCAGGGCTATCCGGTGGATGAGCCGGTGCTGACGGAGGCGCTGGCGGATGCCCTGCGGCAGGCGCTGCGGCATCTGTGCGCGCCGGAGACCTACGTGGACGAGTACCGGCAGATGTGCCTGACGCTGGGCAGACAGGTGCGGCTGCTGCCCGCGCAGGAGCAGGTGACGGCGCTGGATATTGACGGGCAGTACGGCCTGGTGGTGCGCCGGCAGGACGGCGCCACGGAGACGCTGCGCTGCGGCGAGGTGTCCGTGCGGGGACTGTACGGCTACGCGGAATAGAGTTTTGACAAAAGGAGTGCTGTTCATTGAAAGAGTTATGGGAGCTGTTTCTGGTGTTTGCCAAGATCGGCGTGATGACCTTTGGCGGCGGCATGGCCATGCTGCCGATCCTCCAGCGGGAGGTGGTGGAGAATAAGGGCTGGGCGACGGATGAGGAGCTGACGGATTATTTTGCCATCGGCCAGTGTACGCCGGGCATCATCGCTGTCAATACCGCCACCTTTATCGGCCAGAAGCGCAAAGGCATCTGGGGCGGTATTATGGCGACGCTGGGCATCGTGTTTCCCTCGCTGATCATCATCACCCTGCTGGCGGGGCTGATTACCAGCTTTTCCCATCTGGACTGGGTGCAGAATGCCTTTTCCGGGATCCGGGTGTGCGTATGCGTGCTGATCTTCAACGCCATGCTGAAGCTGTGGCAGGGCTCTGTGAAGGATGTGTGGGGCGCGCTGATCTTTGCGGCGGTGCTGGCCGCGTCGCTGTGGACGGATCTCTCGCCGGTGCTGTTCGTGCTGGCGGCGGCAGTGGCGGGCATCGTGATCCGCTGTGTGGGAGGTGCGAAGAAATGATCTGCCTGCAGCTGTTTTATGAGTTTTTCAAGACCGGACTTTTTGCCATCGGCGGCGGGCTGGCTACGCTGCCCTTCCTGTCGGATATGGCGGAGCGTACCGGCTGGTTCACCCAGGCGCAGCTGGCGGATATGCTGGCGGTCAGCGAGTCCACGCCGGGACCGGTGGGCGTGAACATGGCTACCTATGTGGGCTTTGAGTTGGCGGGCGTGCTGGGCGCGGTGGTGGCTACGCTGGGATTGGTGACGCCGTCCATCATCGTCATCATGATCATTGCCGGGTTCCTGAAGGCCTTCCGCACCAACCGGTTCGTGGACGCCGCATTTTACGGTCTGCGTCCCGCCTCCACCGCCATGGTGGCCTCCGCCGGTATCGGCGTGGTGCTGCTGAGTCTGCTGGACACCAGTGCCGCGGGACTGGCGATCTTCCGCTGGAAGGAGCTGGCGCTGGCGGCGGTGATCCTGGTGCTGACCCGTTGGGTGCCCGCCACAAAAAAGCTGCACCCCATCGTGTTCATCGCGGCGGCGGCGGCGGTGGGCGTCATCTTCCGTTTCTGACAACGAGTAAGAAGCACACCTTATGCGCAGAATAAGGTGTGCTTTATTTTGGGAAGAATTGCTAAATTGCCTATTTTTGTGTCGAAAAAGTTATCATATTTGCTAGTTGCAATTCTGCACGCGCGGGGGTAAGATAAAAAGACTATCATCAATAAAAGGGAGGTCTTTTCCTATGGAGCAGCTGAAGGAACGGATTCGTCGTGAGGGTAAGGTTTTGCCGGGGAATATCGTCAAGATCGACGGCTTTCTGAATCACCGGGTGGACACCAAGCTCTTGAAGGACATTGCGGACGAATTTGCCAAATTTTTCGACATCGATCGGGTGACGGTGGTGCTGACGGCGGAGGCCAGCGGTATCGCGCTGGCGACGGTTTGTGCCGAGAGATACGGCGTTCCCATGCTGTTTGCGAAAAAGGCCAAGAGCGACAATATTGAGAGCGGTCTGATCCAGAGCGAGATCTTCTCCTATACCTACAAGAAGAAGGTGACGCTGCTGGTGTCTCAGGAGTGGCTCAGCGAGAATGACCGGGTGCTCATCATCGATGACTTCATGGCCAACGGCTACGCCATGGGCGGCCTGGTGGATATTGTGAAAAAGGCCGGCGCCCAGCTGGTGGGCATCGGCGTGGCGGTGGAAAAGGGCTTCCAGGGCGGCGGTGACAAGTTCCGCGCCATGGCGGACGTGCCCTATAAGGCGCTGGCTGTGATCGAGTCCGCCAGTGCGGAGAACGGCTTTACGTTCCGGGAGGACGACTGATGAAAAAAGTACTGGTTCTTGATTTCGGCGGGCAGTACAATCTGCTGGTGGCGCGCCGTGTCCGCGAGTGCGGCGTCTATTGCGAGATCAAGTCCTATCGCCTGTCCATGGAGGAGATCCGGGGATTCGCGCCGGACGCGCTGATCTTTACCGGCGGCCCCGCCACTGTGTTTGAGCCTGACGCGCCTATGGTGGATAAGGCGTTGTTCGATATGGGTATTCCCGTGCTGGGCATCTGTTACGGCGAGCAGCTGATGATGCACCTGCTGGGCGGCGAGTGCCGCAAGGCGGAGACCCGGGAATACGGCAAGGTGGAGCTGACCCACAACGGCGGCTCGCCGCTGTTTGCCAACGTGCCGGAGACGGCGGTATACTGGATGAGCCACGGCGTGGAGGTGGAGCGCATGGCGCCCGGCTTCGAGGTGGTGGCCTCTACCGAGGGCTGCCGTCATGCGGCGGTGCAGTGCGGGGAGAAGAAGCTGTACGGCGTGCAGTTCCACCCCGAGGTGCTCCATACCGAGTACGGCACGCAGATCCTGCAGAACTTCCTGTATACCATCTGCGGCTTCAAGCCCGAGTGGACGATGGCCTCCTATCTGGAGGAGGCCGTGGCGGAGTGCCGCCGCCAGATCGGCAGCGGCCGCGTGCTGCTGGCGCTGTCCGGCGGCGTGGACAGCTCTGTTGCCGCTGCCCTGCTGCAGCGTGCGGTGGGCGATCAGCTGACGTGCATCTTTGTGGATCACGGCCTGCTGCGCAAGGACGAGGGAGATCAGGTGGAGCAGGTCATGAAGCACCAGTTCCACGTGGATGTGCGCCGTGTCAACGCCGGCGCCCGCTTCCTGGCGAAGCTGGCGGGCGTCACGGAGCCGGAGCGCAAACGCAAGATCATTGGCGAGGAGTTTATCCGCGTCTTTGAAGAAGAGGCAAAGAAGATCGGCGCCGTTGACTTCCTGGCACAGGGCACGATCTATCCCGATGTGGTGGAATCCGGTCTGGGCG
>CAKTMQ010000079.1 GCA_934573945.1 uncultured Oscillospiraceae bacterium
GTCAATGGACAGCGCCAGCTGCAGGATGCTGGTGACGGAGTTGGACACGAAGGAGATCTTGCCCATCATGAAGTTGGTGCCCTGGTTCAGCACCAGCGCCACCACAAAGGTCAGGATCAGCACCGGCACCTCGCCGTAGGTCTCCGAGGTAAAGGTCAGCACCACCACGATGACGATGGCCACATAGACCATGATGACACTGATCTCGTGCTCGATGGTCTCCTGCTGGGTATTGCCCAGGTCGGTGGATATGTAGAGGTCATAGCCCGACAGCAGCTCCTTCACCGCGTCCAGTGAGGTGAGGCAGGCGTCGTCATCCTCGCTGTAGGCAAAGGTGACGGAATAAAGGGCGGAGAGATCGTTGTAGTGGTCGGTGGTGTCGTCATAGTCTACGCTCTGGACGCCCTTGACCTCCTTGATCTGCTCCGACAGCTTTTCCGCCTGCACCGGCGTGACATTGGCCACCATCACCTCCGCCGTGCCGTAGGTGATGAACTGCTCGTCCATCAGTGCCAGCGCCTGCTTCGTCTGGGAGTTCTCCGGCAGGTAGAAGGTCAGGTCATTCTCCACCTGCACCCAGTTGCGGGAAAAAGCGGAAAAGATCAGGCCAATGATGGTCAGCAGAAAAATCAGGTTGCGTTTGTCTACGATGAAGGTCGCCAGCTTCTCCATAAAGGTGCCGCCGGTTTCCTTGTGCGTATCGCTCACAGCTCTCTCCCCTTTCTGTCCGCGGCAGTGCCGCGGCGTTTTTCTTTCAGCCCCGCCGCAGGCTCCGGCAGGATCTGCACCACGTCGCTCAGGCTGCAGTCCAGCCTGCGGCAGATCCGCACCAGCACCTCCAGCGAGACGCTTTCATTCTTTGACAGTTTGGCCAGCGTGTTGGAGCTGATGCCCACCTCATGGGCAAACTCCGTTTTCTTCCAGCCCTTATCGATCAACTGCTTGAACAGATTGTTGTAGGAGATACCCACAGTCATTCCCCCCTTTTGTGTTTTCCCATTCTACACCTGCTGTCCCGGAAAATGCAAGTCAAATATCTGCAAACAGGGACATTTTCTCTCTGATAATCCACTTTTATGTGGTTTGGACGCAAAAAAGGACACCCTGACGGGTGTCCTTTTTACATGGTATACGAAATACAGAACGGCGGACTCAGTCCTCGTCGTCCTCTTCGCTGGCCTCATTGAGCGCGTTGGCCAGATCACTGAGGTCAAACTCCAGCTTCTCGCCGCAGTTGGGGCACACCACCTCGCCGTCCTCCAGAACGGTCTCGTCGAAGTAGATCTCCTCCTCGCAGGCGGGGCAGGTGGTCATAAAGCAGTCCTCGTCATCCTCGTCCTCTTCGTCGTCCTCGTCATCCAGCTCGTAGAGAGTCTCCTCCACGTCGTTCAGATCGTCACTGACGGCGTCCAGACCATCCTCCAGATCCACCATCTCATCCTGCATATCAGCGATCTCCTCAGCCATATCGCTGAGCACATCGATGATCGCGGTGATCAGCTTGCCCTCCTTGGTCTCAGCATCCAGCTGCAGACCCTCGGCCAGCCCCTTCAGATACGCTACCTTTTCAGAAATGTCCATGTTGTACGCTCCTTTCCTGAACAGTACGTCGCGGTTACATCCAATGGTTACGGAACTACAGTTTTTACTTGGCGCGACCCAGATATTCGCCGGTACGGGTGTCGATGGTGATCTTGTCGCCGATGTTGATGAACAGAGGCACCTTCACCTCAGCGCCGGTCTCCACGGTGGCGGGCTTGAGGGTGTTGGTGGCGGTGTTGCCTGCCAGACCCGGCTCGGTCTCGGTGACCTCCAGATCCATGAAGTTGGGGCACTCCAGGCCAAACACATTGCCCTTGTAGCTCAGCACCTTGCACACGGTGTTCTCTGTGATGAAGCGGAACGCGTCACCCAGCAGATCCTTACCCAGAGGCACCATATCGAAGGTCTCCTGATCCATGAAGTAATACAGATCGCCGTCATTGTAGCTGTAGGACATATCCTTGCGCTCGATGAAAGCCTCCTCAAACTTTGCGGTGGGGTTGAAGGAAGTTTCGGTGACGCCGCCGGTCACGATGTTCTTCATCTTGGTGCGCACGAAAGCAGCGCCTTTGCCGGGCTTGACGTGCTGGAACTCGATGACCTGCATGATCTTGCCCTCGTACTCGAAGGTCTTACCGTTTCTGAAATCGCCGGCAGTGATAGTTGCCATATTGATATTCCTCCCATATGATGAGGGAATATCATGATTCCCTCGTATAAAATTAGTACCGACCGAAAATTGGCCTTATATATTCTACATGATACAGCCGTATTTGGCAAGTCTTTTGCCGCATTTTTTCCAAAAAACGCAGCGCTTTCTCACAGGATCAGCAGCTCCTTGGGTGCTTTTGTGATGATCTGTGCGCCGTCAGGCCGCAGCACCATCACATCCTCGATGCGCACACCGAAACGACCGGGAATGTAAATACCCGGCTCCGCACTGACCACCGCACCTGCCGGCATGGGGTCATGATTGACCGGCGAGGCATTGGGCGCCTCGTGGATCTCAATGCCCAGACTGTGGCCAAAGCTGTGGCCGAAGTAAGCGCCGTAGCCCGCCTCCTCGATGACCCGCCGCGCCGCACCGTCGATGGCCGCGCCGGTAACACCGGCTCTGGCGGCGGCAATGCCCGCCAGCTGCGCCTGCAGCACCACATCATACACACGGCGCATCTCCTCCGTGGGCTGTCCCAGCGCCACGGTGCGGGTCATATCGCTGCAATAGCCATGGTAAACACAGCCGAAATCCATGGTAATGAAATCACCGCGCTGCACCTGCCGCATACCGGGCACGGCGTGGGGCATGGAGCCGTTGGCGCCGGAGGCCACGATGGTATCAAAGGATGTCCTTTCCGCACCGGCGGACACCATCAGGTACTGCAGCCGGGCAGCAATGTCTTTCTCCGTCATACCGGGTCGGATCTCGCACAGGATCTGGTGCAGCGCCCCCTCGGCAATACGCTGGGCGGCGGTCATGCATACCAGCTCCTCCTCATCCTTGCTGCCCCGCAGCTCCGTCAGCAGCGCGGAAGCCGGCGTCAGCCTGCAGCGGAGCTTTTCGGCATAGGCCGTATGCTGCGCCACCGTCATGGTCTCATCCTCAAAGCCCACCGTTTCCGCACCGATGGCGGCCAGTGCCTCGTTGATCAGCATGGAAAACGCCTTGCCGTGGCCGACCTCGCCGATGACGGCGGCATTGCCGATGGCCTTGCCCGCCGCCTCGGTATAACGGCTGTCGGTGAAATACCAGCTGCCCCGACGGCTCACCAGCGCCACACCCTCTCCCAGAAAGCCGGTGGCGTAATAGCAGTTCGCTTCACCGGTCAGCAGCAGCGCATCCAGCTCGCCCAGACGGGCGGCGATCTGTGTCAGATGATTCATGCGATGTCCTCCTTTATCGTTCCCTTACCAAACGCTTGAAAGGCGCCTGCAAAGCGTGCAGCACCTTTTGCCACGGCATCTGTGCGCCGCCTGCCGGTTCCACCATCAGCGCGGTGACACCGGCCAGATTGGCCGCCAGCACATCCGTCAATAACTTGTCGCCCAGCATGGCGGTCTCCCCGGCGGCGGCGCCGGCCTTCTCCATGGCGCGGCGCAGTCCGGCAGGCGACGGCTTTCGGGCGTGACCTACATAGTCGATACCCAGCCAGCGGCAGAAGTCGTCCACCCGGGCGCTGCTGCGGTTGTTAGAGAGGATCATTACCGTGATCCCCGCCGCTTTCAGCTCGTCGATCCACGCCTTTACCGCGGCAGGCGGTGTCCTGACGGACTTGGGCGCCAGCGTATAATCCAGATCGCACAGCAGCAGCCGGATGCCTTTCTTCTTCAACAGATCCGGCGTCACGCCGCTATAGGCATCAAGCAGGCGGTCTGGCCGCAGGGAAACTCGCATAACTCTGTCCTCTCACGCATAAATATATGGTTAGTATAGCATTTTTTCCATCCAAATACAAGGGGGCGCGGGTATGCAGTTCTATCTGGCAGCGGGCACCGGGGAGACACTGCCCCGGGGACGGTATCGACCCGTGCGTGCGGCGTACCGGCTGGGGGTGCGGCTGCTGTCGACCATCCACGAGAGCGACACGCAGGGCGGGCTGATGCTGGTAAGCGACAGCCGGGAACAGTGTGACGCCGGGGTACTGGCTGTGGACATTCTGCGGGAGTGTCTGAAGCGGCGCTATGACGGCGTGGTGCTGGACTGGCATCACGGCGGCACCGACCGGGGTGCACTGACCGCCCAGACGGGACAGCTGTGCCGTCAATACGGCAAACGGCTATTCGTACCGGAGTCCTACGCCGCCTACGCGCCACAGGCGACAGTGCTCATCAACACCGCCGTGGCCGGGGGAACCCTGAAAAGCTGCATGACAGACGCGGTACACCGCTTCGGCGCGGCGCGGCTCGCGCTGGATCTGGAGCGGCTGCGGCTGGACTTTACCCTGCCCCTCTCCGCCAACCGACGGCGACCGCTGTCCTCCGAGGAGCTGCGGCAGCTGCAGCAGGACAAGAGCGTCTACTACTCGCAGGAGCTGTGCGCCCGCTACTTTACCTACCGCGTAGGCAACGACAGCCATTATGTGCTCTATGACGATGCCCGGACGCTGCGCAGCAAGGCCGACACCGCCGCCAATATGGGCATCCGGGAGGGGTTTTTCATGCTGCCGGAGGTAGCGGACATCGCCGGGGAACTGCTGACCTGAGCCGCAGCACGGCAAAAAGTTCCGAACGCAGTGCTCCTTCCGCATAAAAAAAGCTCCCCAATGGGGAGCTTTTTTGATCAATAGTAACGCTTGTTACGGTTCTTGCGGGCCGCCTCGGACTTCTTGCGGCGCTTGACGCTGGGGCTTTCATAGCACTCTCTGCGACGCACCTCAGCAACAATACCGGCCTTGGCGCAGCTTCTCTTAAAACGCTTCAGTGCGCTATCCAGAGATTCGCCTTCCTTGACATGAATTTCGGACATCTATTATTTCCCTCCCTCCGATACACCCGGCTATTTCCTGGGTGCTCTTTAAGAGCCATTTACATGACTAGCAGATGTATTATACCGGGGAAGTGACAGCTTGTCAAGCTGTTTTCCGCAAAATCTGCAAAGAAAAGGGAAATTTGCGGTGCCGTGCCCGCTGCCGCAGGGCGTTTTCAGCTGATCCGGATCAATAGGTACCTGCCGTTCTGCCGCCAGCAGGAGCCGTGTTGCCCTCATAGCTACCCACGTTGACGTGGTACAGGAGCTTACCGTTGGCCGCGTCGGTATTCTCGTTCAGACCGAAGTAGTTGTTGGACAGGGTCAGCGTTCTGCTGCCGCCCGCCGGGAAATCGCCGCGGATCGCCGCATCGTCCTTGGCCAGGCTGCTGTTCATACCCCAGCTGTTGATCTTCGTGTTGCTGATAGTGATGTCACCGGTGCTGCCATAGAGCTGGATGGCATTGCCGCGAACGCCGGTGATGGTGCAGCCCTCGATGGTCAGCGCATTGAGCGTACCGGTACCGCCACCGCAGATGGCATCCAGCGCGATGGCGTGGCCGCGCGCCTTCGTGCCGTTGGTGGTGCCGTCCGGATTATACCGGGGGCCTTCTCTGTCGAGCGTGGCGTCGTTCTCGCCGATGAAGGTGCAGTTCTTGATGATGAAGGTCACGCCGGTCTTACCGGCCTTCTCCACGTTCAGGCACATACCGGCACCGCTGTTGACCTTGTGCGCCGCCGTGATCAGGTTCTGGTCGCAGGCGTAGAAGGTGCAGTTTTCCAGCGTCAGGGTCACGTTGTCGGCACCGGCGGTGAACACCGCGCCGTTGGCAAAGGTCACGCCGCGAATGGTGGTATCCGCCTTGATCCAGGCGTCCGTCCACTCCGTCACGGTGGTGGTGCCGCCGCCATTGATGGTCACAGCGCCGTCAGGCGCAGCGGCGCCATAACCGAAGTCCACACCGTCAAAGATCTCTTCCAGCTTGCTGCCGGTGGAGGTCGTCGGATACTCCGCCTGTGCATCGTAGGTCTCATCGAAGCTGTCGGACTCCACGGTATCCTGCGTCGCCACCAGGCTCACACCCAGCTGGATGGTAGGAGCCTTTTCACCGGTCTTGTGGTTGGCCTCGTTGCCCACGGTGGTAGGCATCCAGACCACCAGCGTCACGATCTTGGAGGAATCGGCAGCACCGGCTGCCAGATGATCCTCCGTCGCAGTATAACCGGCAGACAGCGTGCCCAGATCAGCCGCTGCCGCTGCCGCCAGCAGGGTGGTACGACTGGTCACGTCTGCCTCACCGGGCAGCACCGCAAAGTGCAGATAGTCGGACAGCTTCAGCTCGCTGTCCAGCACGCTGGTGCTGGTGGTCTCCTTGGCGATGTTGACGCCCAGCTTGTACTTCAGCGCCAGTGAACCCACATTGGTCACCTGCAGCATCACGTACTCCACGTGACCCGGCTCCCATTTTGCATCCTTGTCAAACAGGTCGGTAGCTTCCGCGACGTCCGTATAGTCCGTCACATCTGCGTTCTTATACTGCAAGGTCACGTCCAGATTACCGGACTTGATGGTGTTGACGCCGCTGGTGACGCTGTCGGTAAACCACGCGAAGGTAGTACCCACCAGCATGACCATGCACATCACCAGTGCCATGACGCTGGTCAGCAGTGCGCGTCTGCTTGTCTTTTTGGTTGTCATTTTCTTTATGACCCCCCGTTCATAAAATTTGCCGGCGTGAATGAAAGCGCCGCCGTCCGGCTTAGCCGGCGGCGCCTGCGGATGTATCGGCCTGACCTTGCGCTGACGGGGCAGGCAGGAGACGAGCAGTAACCTGTCTGCCCGTTAGGGGAGGTCAGGCGCATTAAGGCGCGGCGTGTGCTGTGCCGTAATGCCATGGGGATTTTTTGCAGGGGCATAATAGACGGTGTGTAGGGGCGGGGTTTTACCCCGCCCGCGGGAGGGGCAGAGCCCCTCCCCGACGGAATGGTTACAAGGGGTATATGCGTCTGTCGTGCAGGCGGATGTGGGCATCGTCCCCTACGAAACATCACAAGGGGTACACTTTTCTACCGTACAGACGGGTAAAGTCGCCCACCCCTACAGAGCGTCGCAAGGGGTGCGTGCGTCTAACGGGTGGGCGGGATAATACGACGCCGGAGTTTCGCCTGTTTCTTTGCTCTGCAAAGAAACAGAACCCCATGGGGTTCTCAGGTCAGGCACCTTGCCTAAATTTTGGTATGATTATAGCACGTTCTTCCGGCATAAGCAAGAGAAAACATTCCGTTTTCCGCTACATTCTCAAAAACAGGATCCCTGTCAGGCGGCCTGACAGGGATCCTGTGCTTCTGATACGCTTTTGTCTGTTACTTGGCGGGCTTGACGATGAGGTTCACCAGCTTGTTCTTGACCAGAATGGTCTTGACCACGCTCATGCCCTCCACGGCCTTCTTCACCTTGTCCACGTCCATGGCGGCGGCCACCACGGCGGCCTCGTCGCTGTCCACGGGCACGGTGACAGTGCCCTTCAGCTTGCCGTTGACCTGCACGGCCATCTCCACG
>CAKTMQ010000080.1 GCA_934573945.1 uncultured Oscillospiraceae bacterium
ACCGAGGGCGGCAAGGTGGCCGTGCGCAACATCCGCCGCGACGCCATGGAGAATTTCAAGAAGCAGCAGAAGGCCTCCGAGATCACCGAGGATGAGCTGAAGATCGCAGAGAAGGACTTGCAGAAGATGACCGACGACAGCTGCAAGGAGCTGGATAAGCTGCTGGAAAACAAGGAAAAGGAACTGATGTCCGTCTGATGGCGCTGTTCCGAAAAACCGGATATGAGGCGGGGCAGGTGGACATGAGCCGCCTTCCCCGCCATATCGCTATTATTATGGACGGCAACGGTCGTTGGGCAAAGAAGCGTGGGCTTCCGCGCACTGCCGGCCATAAAGTAGGCGCGGAAACCTTCCGCAATATTGCTACCTATTGTCAGGAGCTGGGGATACAGTACCTGACGATATACGCCTTTTCCACGGAAAACTGGAAGCGTCCCAAAGACGAGGTGGATACCCTTATGACCCTCCTGGAGCAGTATCTTCAGGAGGCCATCGACACCATGGAGCGGGATCACATCCGGCTGAGAGTTCTGGGCGACACCACGGCGCTGTCCCCCCGGCTGCAGCAGATGGTAGCCGAAACAAACGCCATTTCCACCCATTACCAGGGCTTTCAGGCCAATATCTGTATCAATTACGGCGGCCGCGCGGAGATCCTGCGGGCGGCACGGCTGTGCGCCGAGAGCGGTGAGGCATGGACGGAGGAGAACTTCGCCAGCCACCTGTACTCCGCCGGAATGCCCGATCCCGATCTCATCATCCGCCCCAGCGGTGAGGTGCGGCTGAGCAACTTCCTGCTGTGGCAGTGCGCCTACAGCGAATTCTATTTCTGCGACACCCTGTGGCCGGACTTTGAACGCAGGGATCTGGACAAGGCCATTATCTCTTACCAGAGCCGGGATCGGCGATTCGGCGGCGTGAAGGGGTAAACTATCTCTCCCCTGCAAGCATCACATATAAAGCAAGGAGCATCTATGTTACAGAGAATTCTCGTGGCAGTGGTGGGGATCCCCGCGCTGCTGTTTATCCTGATCCTGGCGCCGGACTGGGCGACGGCGGCGCTGCTGTGCGCCCTGTGCGCCGTGGGCGCTCATGAGCTGCTGGCGGCCACCGTCAGCCCGGAAAAGACCCGCCGCTGGTGGGGGCTGAGCGGCATCACCGGTATAACAGTGATCTGCCACACCTATCTGCAGGGCATCGGCCAGACGGCTGCAGCCAATCTGACAGCCTGGCTGCTGGCAGCGTTTCTGGTGCTGCTGTTCGTCTGCGTGGTGGTGGAATACGGCACACCCAGGGCACTGCTGTTCCGGGACATCTGCGCTGTTCTCATGGGCGGCGTGGCCATTCCACTGGCCTTCAGCTGCCTGATGCGGCTGCGGCTGATGGAGCACGGTGGCGGCATTGTGCTGATCGTATTTGTGGCGGCCTTCTGCTCTGACTCGGCGGCGCTGTTCGCCGGTATGGCACTGGGCAAGCACAAGCTGGCACCCCGGGTCAGCCCCAAGAAAACCGTGGAGGGCTCGATAGGCGGTCTGCTGGGCGGCGTGCTGGGCATGATCATCTTCCGTATCGTCTTTTTCCTGTGCACGGAGGTACAGCTGCACATCGGCTGGTGCATCCTGCTGGGCTTTATCGGCGCTATCATGGGGCAGCTGGGCGACCTGAGCTTCTCCGCCGTCAAACGGGAGTGCGGCATCAAGGACTACGGTCGGCTGCTGCCGGGACACGGCGGCGTGTTGGATCGATTTGACAGTGTGATCTTCGCCGCACCGGTGATTTGGCTGCTGATCCGCAGCGTATCCCTGTACTGAGCAGGAGGCCTCCGATATGACAAAAACCATCTCTCTGCTGGGCTCTACCGGCTCCATTGGCCGGCAGACACTGGCAGTCGCCCGGGAATTAGGGCTGCAGGTGGCCGCTCTGGCGGCACACAGCAGCGTGGAACAGCTGGAAGCACAGGCGCGGGAATTCCACCCGCGCCTTGTGGTGCTTTATGACTGTGAAGCCGCCAAGGTACTGCGTCAGCGGCTGCGGGACACGGATATAGAGGTGCACTCCGGCGAGGAGGGACTGCTGGCAGCCGCCCAATGCCCGGAGGCTGACACAGTGGTCACCGCCGTGGTAGGCAGCGTAGGCCTGCGCCCCACACTGGCCGCCATTCAGTTGGGACGGCGCATCGCCCTGGCCAACAAGGAGACACTGGTCTGCGCCGGTGAGCTGGTGATGGCGCAGGCGCGGCAGTACGGCGCTGACATTGTGCCGGTGGACAGTGAGCACTCGGCCATCTTCCAGTGCCTGCAGGGCTGCGCCGACCACGGTGAGATCCGGCAGCTGCTCCTTACCTGCTCCGGCGGACCGTTCTTCGGTATGTCCTATGAGCAGTTGGAGCATATGACGCCTGGCGATGCGCTGCGGCACCCCAACTGGCGCATGGGCGCCAAAATCACCATCGACTCCGCCACACTGATGAACAAGGGGCTGGAAATCATCGAGGCCATGCGTCTGTACGATCTGCCCCTCTCACAGGTGGGCGCGGTGATCCACCGGCAAAGTGTTGTTCACTCGTTGGTGGAATTCCGGGACGGTGCTATGCTGGCACAGCTGGGCACACCGGATATGAAGCTGCCTATCCGCTACGCCATGACCTGGCCCTGTCGGGCGCCCTCGCCGGAAAAGCCGCTGGATCTTCTCACCTGCGGCGCTCTGACCTTCCAGGCACCGGACACGGAATCTTTCCGGTGTCTGGCCAT
Source organism: uncultured Oscillospiraceae bacterium (assembly GCA_934573945.1). GTDB lineage: Bacteria > Bacillota > Clostridia > Oscillospirales > Oscillospiraceae > Vescimonas. The sequence continues at coordinate 2,751 of CAKTMQ010000080.1, forward strand.
CGCCCGGCAGTGTGCCGCCGCAGGCGGCACCGCCTGCGCCATCATGAACGCTGCCAACGAAGAGGCCGTGTTGGCTTTCCTCCGCCGCGAGACCGGCTTCAACGGCATCCATCGCACCGTGGAGGCCACGCTGGCGCATCTGCCTGTGAAATATCAGCCAAGCCTTGCGGATATACTGGAAGCAGACCGTCTGGCGCGCGAGACCGCCCGGCAGGTACTGTCACAACAAAAGGAACGATAATCTATGACGACCATTCTATATATTCTCATTGCCATCCTGATCTTCGGCGTGCTGATCGCCGTACATGAGCTGGGACATTTTATGGCGGCCAAGGCCTGCGGCGTGACGGTCAATGAATTCTCCATCGGTATGGGACCCGCCCTGTGGAAAAAACAGAAAGGTGAGACCCTCTATGCCCTGCGCGCCATCCCCTGCGGCGGCTTCTGCGCCATGGAGGGTGAAGAGGAGGACTCCGACGATCCCCATGCGCTGAACCAGCAGGGCTTCTGGGTGAAGCTGCTGGTTTTTGCCGCCGGCGCCGCCATGAACTTCCTCACCGGGCTGGTGATCCTGCTGCTGCTCTACAGCAATGCGCAGGCCTTCTACGACCCCACCATCACCGCTTTTGCCGACGGCTGCCTGCTGGAGGCCACCGACGGCTTGCAGGTAGGCGACCGGCTGCTGTCCATCAACGGCGAACGGGTCTATATGTACAGTGACATCGGCCTGCTGCTGGGTCTGGCGCAGGACAGCACCTTTGATCTGGTGGTACAGCGGGACGGAGAAAAGGTCACTCTGCGGGACTTCTCCATGGAAAAACAGATCTATACCGACCAGAATGGCCGCGAATACAGCGGCTACGGGCTGTACTTCGGCGTCAAGGAGGCCACCTGGCGCGACCGGATCGCCAACAGCTGGAACAACGCGCTGGACTTCGTGCGGATGGTGCGGCTGAGCCTGAAGATGCTGGTGACCGGGCAGGCCGGTCTAAGAGATCTCAGCGGGCCTGTAGGCATCGTCTCCACTATGACGGAGGTGGGCGAATCGTCAGAGAATGTCGGCGCCGCCCTCAACAACATCGCCTATCTGGGAGCGCTGATCGCCGTGAACCTGGCGGTGATGAACCTGCTTCCCCTGCCGGCGCTGGACGGCGGCAAGATCCTGTTTCTGGTGGTCAACGCCCTCTCCATGGCGCTGATCAAAAAGCAGATCCCGCTGAAGTACGAAAACTATATCCACTTCGCCGGGCTGATCCTGCTGCTGGCGCTGATGGCGCTGGTGACCTTCAGCGACGTCTGGAAACTCTTTACCTGAGGAGTGAGTGATCCATGAGCAAACAAATGCATATCGGCGGCGTCACCATCGGCGGCGGCGCCGCAGTGACCATACAGTCCATGTGCAGCACACCCACCGAGGATGTGGCCGCTACCGTGGCGCAGATCCTGCGGCTGGAACAGGCGGGCTGCCAGATCGTACGGGTAGCCGTGCCCACCATGGAGGCGGCGCAGGCCATCGGACAGATCCGCCGTGCCATCCATATCCCGCTGGTAGCGGACATCCACTTCGACTACCGGCTGGCGCTGGAATGTGTCCGGCAGGGCGTGGATAAGATCCGCATCAATCCGGGCAACATCGGCTCGCAGGAGCGGGTACGGGCGGTGGCAGACGCCTGCCGCGACCACGGCATCCCGATCCGCATCGGCGTCAACGGCGGTTCACTGGAAAAGCCGCTGCTGGAGAAATACGGCGGCGTTACCGCCCAGGCGCTGGTGGACAGCGCCATGGGGCACGTCCGGCTTCTGCAGGACTGTTTCTTTGACAACATCTGCATCTCCGTGAAGTGCTCCCACGTGCCCACCAATATGCAGGCCTACACCCTGCTGTCTCAGCAGACGGACTACCCGCTGCATCTGGGGGTTACCGAGGCGGGTACTCCGGAAATGGGCGTGCTGAAATCCGCCATCGGCATTGGCGGACTGCTGTGTCAGGGTATCGGTGACACCATCCGGGTCAGTCTGACGGCAGACCCGGTGGAGGAGGTCATCGCCGCCAAACGCATTCTGCAGGCGGCGGGCATTCGCCGCAGCGGCCCCGACCTGATCTCCTGCCCTACCTGCGGCAGAACGAAATATGACATGATCCCCATTGCCCGGGAGGTGGAGCGGCGGCTGCGCAGCTGCACAAAACCCATTACCGTGGCGGTGATGGGCTGTGTGGTCAATGGTCCCGGCGAAGCCCGCAGCGCCGACGTAGGCATTGCCGGCGGCACCGGCGAGGGCTTGCTGTTCCGCCACGGCGAGATCCTGCGAAAGGTACCGCAGGAGCAGCTGGTAGACGCGCTGATGGAGGAGATCGAAAAACTGTAAGGTGGTAAATTATGACGGATAAAGTACCGTTTTTTGACTTTTTTGACCGGTTCGTACCGCCCCGTGAGCTGCGGCTGCTGCTGCACGACGCAGCGGTGATTGGCGGCGTGCTGGATCGCGCCAACCGCGCCATGGAGCTGGAGCTGACGTGCGGCGAAGCACTGCCGCCCGCCGCGCAGGAGACGCTGCGCCAGCTGCTGATGCAGGAATATGACCTGCGCCAGCTGCGCATCACCCTGCAAGCACCGGCAGCCAGCAAAAAATCCAACGACCTGCTTATGGGCAAGCCCATCAAGGGAAAGCCCATCCCCATGGCCGACCTGAACCCCAAGATGGGCGCCATCGTGGTGGAGGGCAAGGTCTTTGCCGCAGAGCTGTATGAGACCCGACGGCCGGGGCTGTGGTGCCTGACTTTTGACATGACCGATTATGTCGGCAGCATGACCGTGCGGAAATATATGGATGAAAAAGAGGCCAAACCCCTCACCGGCCGCATTTCCCCGGGAATGTGGGTACAGGTACAGGGCGTGGTGGAGCTGACGAGGGACGGTAAGGATCTGCAGCTGCGCCCCTTCAACATCGTAAAGGTGGGGCACGAGGGACGCCGGGACACAAGTCCGGAGAAACGTGTGGAGCTGCACCTCCACACCCGTATGTCCAACATGGATGCGTTGACCGACACCGCCAGCGTTATCAAGCAGGCCATCTCCTGGGGGCATCCGGCCATCGCCATCACCGACCACGGCGTGGCGCAGTCCTTCCCCGACGCGTGGCACACCGCCAAGGGTAAGATCAAGATCCTCTATGGCGTGGAGGGCTACTTCGTCAACAATCTGGACGACCGGGTGGCGGTGCATGGCCAACAGGATCAGCTGTTTGGCGAGGAGATCGTCTGCTTCGATATTGAGACCACCGGATTGAAGGTCACTACCGAGGCCATCACGGAGATCGGCGCGGTGGTACTGAAAAACGGTGAGATTACTGAGAAATTCCAGACCTTTGTCAATCCTCAGCGGCGACTGACGCCGGAGATCATCGGCCTGACCGGCATCACCGATGCCATGCTGGCGGATGCCCCCTCTCTGAAGGATGCGCTGACAGCCTTTCTGCAGTTTGTCAACGGCCGTCCGCTGGCCGCCCACAACGCTCCCTTCGACATTGGCTTCATCCGGGCGGGCTGTGAAAAGGTGGGACTGCCTTTCGAGCCGACCTACATTGATTCACTGATCCTGGCGCAGAACCTGCTGCCGGAGCTGCACAAATACAAGCTGGACATCGTGGCGGAATATCTGGATCTGCCTGCCTTTAACCACCACCGGGCTTCCGACGATGCGGGGATGGTGGCCTATATGCTGGTGCCCTTCTTTGAGAAGATGCGGCAGGAGCTGCACATCGACCACATCCAGCAGATCAACAACGTCATGACCCGGCTGCGTCCCCAGGGCGGCCGCTCCAACCGCTTCCCTAAGCATATCATCATTCTGGCCAAGAACAAGCTGGGACTGAAGCACTTGTATCAGCTGATTTCCGTGTCCAACCTGAAGTACTTCCGTCGGGTGCCCACCATTCCCAAAACAGAGCTGGCCGCCCACCGGGAGGGACTGATCATCGGCTCCGCCTGCGAGGCCGGCGAGCTGTTCCGGGCGGTAGCCGATCATCGGGAGTGGAGCGAGCTGAAGCGTATTGCCGCCTTCTACGACTATCTGGAGATCCAGCCCCTGTGCAATAACGCCTTTATGCTCCGCAACGGCGAGGTACAGTCGGAGGAGGAGCTGCGGGACTTCAACCGCACCATCGTGCGGTTGGGCGAAGAGCTGGGCAAGCCGGTGTGCGCCACCGGCGACGTGCATTTTCAGGAGCCGGAGGATGAGGTGTACCGCCACATCCTGCTGGCCAGCAAGAAATTTGCTGACGCCGACGCGCCGTTGCCTATCTATTTCAAGACCACCGATGAGATGCTGGAGGAGTTCTCCTATCTGGGTGCGGAAAAAGCCCATGAGGTAGTCATCGACAATCCCCGCAGGATCGCCGACATGGTGGAGGAGATCGAGCTTCTGCCGCCGGGACAGCTGTTCCCGCCCCGGCTGGAAAACTCCGAGCAGGAGCTGTATGACCGGGTGTGGAGCAAATGCCACGTCATGTATGGAGAGAATCCGCCTCAGCTGATCGTGGACCGGCTGAACGTGGAGCTGGACAGCATCCTGGGCAAATACGACGTGGTGTATATGTCCGCCCAGAAGCTGGTGCAGCGCAGTCTGGAAAACGGCTATCTGGTGGGCTCCCG
>CAKTMQ010000081.1 GCA_934573945.1 uncultured Oscillospiraceae bacterium
GGGAGTCGCAGCCGGTCTTGGACACAAACTCCTCCACCTCTTCAGGACGGGTATAGGAAGCGGCGTGGTCTGCCACCTTCACATCGTCCTCGATACCAGCCAGTGTGCCCAGTTCAGCCTCTACGACGACGCCATGGTCATGGGCATATTCCACAACCTTGCGGGTGATCTCAATGTTTTTGGCGAAGGGCTTAGAGGACGCGTCGATCATCACGGAGGTAAAGCCGCCGTCAATGCAGCTCTTGCAGGTCTCAAAATCGGGGCCGTGATCCAGATGCAGCACGATGGGAATATCGGGGCAGCAGGCAACAGCCGCCTCCACCAGCTTTACCAGATAGGTGTGATTCGCATAGGCACGGGCGCCCTTGCTGACCTGCAGGATCACAGGAGCGTGCTCCTCCTGGCAGGCTTCGGTGATGCCCTGCACGATCTCCATGTTGTTGACGTTGAAAGCACCGATGGCATAACCGCCGTTATATGCCTTTTCAAACATTTCCTTAGAAGTTACCAGTGGCATGATCATATCTCCTTCACAATAAAATAACAGCATTCATTGCACCTGTTGTTTGGAACATTCCTATTGTATCATATTTTTTCACATTTGCAAGTACAAACTGTTTACAACGGGTATTTTACATGGTAAAATACCCGTTGTAAACACTAAATTCCGCATTTTGGGAGGTATATATTTATGAACGAACTGCGAGGCGCCTGTATTATCGGCCAATCCGGCGGCCCCACCTCTGTGATCAACGCCAGCGCTTACGGCGTAATTGACACCGCGCTTAAATCCGGAGCCATCACCCAGGTACTGGGCGCGGAAAACGGCATCAAAGGTGTTTTGAATGACCGCTTGTTTGACATGGGGCTGGAGGATCCGGAGGAGCTGCGGCTTCTGAAATACACCCCCTCCTCTGCTCTTGGCTCCTGCCGCTATAAGATTGCGGATCCCGAGGTGGATGACACCGATTATAGGCGGATCCTGGAGGTATTCAAAAAGCACAACGTCCGCTATTTCTTCTATAACGGCGGCAACGACTCCATGGACACCTGCAACAAGATCAACACCTATATGCAGTCTGTCGGCTACGAATGCCGCGTTATGGGCGTGCCCAAGACCATTGACAACGACCTGTTCGGCACTGACCACTGCCCCGGTTACGCCTCCGCTGCCAAGTACATTGCCACCTCTATGATGGAGGTGTATCAGGACGCCCACGTGTATGATACCGGTATGATCGTCGTAATGGAGATTATGGGGCGTCATGCCGGATGGCTGACCGCCGCTTCCGCACTGGCCGGTCTCTATGATGCAGGTCCCGACCTGATCTACCTGCCGGAGACGGATTTCAGTATGCAGGACTTTATCGACGATGTCAAAAGAATCTACGCGGAAAAGGGCAGCTGCATTGTGGCTGTGTCCGAGGGTATCCACTACGAGGACGGCGATTTTGTCTCCGAGGCGAAGGTAGCTGCCAATGACGGCTTCGGTCATGCCCAGCTGGGCGGTCTGGCCACCATTCTGGCGCAGGTGCTGAAGGAAGAGACCGGTGCCAAGGTACGCGGTATTGAGCTGAATCTGCTGCAGCGCTGCGGCGCACATCTGGCCTCTGAGACCGATATTGAAGAGAGCTACATGGCTGGCAAGGTAGCTGTGGAGAACGCTGTCAACGGCATCAATGGCCGCATGATCGGCTTTGAGCGCGGCATCAAAGATGGCAAGTACGCCTGCCGCACCAAACTAATCCCTCTGATGGAGGTCGCCAACGTGGAGAAGAAGATTCCCCGGGAGTGGATCAATGAGGCAGGAAATTATGTCAACCACCAGTTTATTGAGTACGCATTGCCTCTGATCCAGGGAGAACCGGATCTTCCCAAGGAGAACTCTCTCCCCCGCTTTGCCCGGCTGAAAAAGATTCTGGCCAAGTAAATATCCAATAAGTGCAAGCAAGGTGGAGTCCGGATGATTCCACCTTGCTTTTATGTCTTTATACTGTCGCCCTTCAGCAGACCATATGCAATCATAAGTGAGAGCAAATAATAGATCACGTCACGATGCACTGCCGTTGAGAGAGTTGTATCGCCTGTTGGGAAAAACGATGACTAGAAACAGCACAAATGCCAATACATAGTTCTCAAAATTTCTGTTGTTCAGGTATAAACCAGCAAACAGCGCCATTATCAGGAATAACTCTGCCATTGTATACACAACAGGTCTAATATGCAGCCGCGTTCGTATGTAATCAGACAGATGATAGACCAACACTCCGACCAGCAGCCCCGCCAGAGTCCGCAGCAGGCAACGCGGTGCCAGCGTTGCAGCAGCAGCTCCCGTGTAAATGTAATACAACGGACAGTACACAAAAGCGATCATCAAAACATACTTTTGGCACTTTTTGCACATCAGGCAAAAGACCAGCAGAACCGCCAGCAGCGCCGACAAATACCACAGATTGCCGCAATAAAAGATCATCTGATCCGGCGTATGGATGAACGCCCGCATCAACAGTAACTCCGCCGGCAGATCCTGTGCCTGATGGATCGCACCGCGCAGATCTCCTGCGCGAAACAGCGAAAAGTTTACAACAAAGTAACTCGCCAGGACTGTGACCAGCACATAGGGCATCAGCCGCTTTATTTTATGGATCGTGTACCGGACGATATGGGTATCATTCTCCCGCAAAAAATGGGCATAGGTAAAATAATGAGATCAACAGCATAATTGTGTGACTTTTTCATCTTCAAACAACCGCAGCCCTATCTGTTTTTGTGGTAGATCGTCCACAGTCCCTCCATCAGCAGGTACTTATCATACACCACACGGTTGCGGCAATAGCGTACGATCACCGGTGCATTGTTTCCCGTTGCCACGATGGTAGGCATTTCCCCGGGGATGGTATCCCGGATCCGGTCGATGATCCCATCCAACATACCGGCTGTGCCATACACAATGCCGTTACGCATACAGTCCTCGGTATTCTTGCCGATAAGGTTCTTCGGATACTGCAGAGAGATGTCTGACAGCTGCGCCGCATGGTCGGACAGCGCGTCCAGTGACAGCCGCACACCCGGAAACATCAGTCCGCCCTCGTAGGTATGCTTAGCGGATATGTAAGCGATGGTCGTGGCCGTCCCCATATCGATCACAATGATGGGCGCCGGATACTTCTCCAGTGCCGCCACAGCATCCGCCACCAGATCGGCACCCAACTGGTTGTGGATCTCCATGCGGATATTCAGTCCGGTTTTAACGCCGGGGCCTACGATCATCGGCGGCTTTCCCAGCAGCCGCGTCAGCGCCTTCTCCATCATAAAGTTGATAGGCGGCACCACGCTGGAGAAGATCGCGCCGGAGACGTCTTTCAAATCAAAACCGTACAACGAGAAGATATTCATCAAATCAATGCTGATTTGATCCGCTGTCTTACGGCTGTCTGTATCGATGGAAGCCAGAAAATGCAGTTTCCTCTCTTGACCAAAAAGTCCGACAGAAATATTGGAATTGCCAATATCGATGGCCAGCAGCATAGAAGTCCCTCCCGACGCACATTTTCTTTATCATAGCACGTTCCCCTCAAGATAGCAAGGCAAAAGACGGCCTGCGGCCGTCTTTTGCCTTTTACCCATTTTACAGGATGATGCAGATCAAGCCACCGCCACCCTCGTTGATGATCCGTTCCAACGCCTGCCGCAGCTTCGCCTGCGCGTCGACAGGCATCCGCTTCAGCTTGGCCTGCAGATCCTCCCCCACGATCTCATGGAAGCTGCGGCCAAAGATATTGGAGTTCCAGATCTTACCGGTGTCCCCCTCAAACTCCTGCAGCAGATAATTGACCATATCCTCCGACTGCTTTTCATTCCCCACAATGGGCGATACGGTCGTCTCGATGTCCGCCCGGATCATATGGATCGACGGTGCGCTGGCCTTCATCCGCACGCCATAGCGCCCACCCTGCCGCACGATCTCCGGATCCTCCAGATTCAGCTCCTCCACACTGGGCATCACGATGCCGTACCCGGTCTCCCGCGCTGCCTGCAGTGCTGCCGCCACCTTGTCATACTCCTGCTTGGCTGCACCCAGCTGCGTCAGCAGCTCCATCAGATCCCCGTCATCCGTCACCGTCAGCCCCGACTGTTGGGTAATCGTCTCATAGAACATCTCCCGCGGCAGCCCCAATTCCGCCTCCGCAATACCAATCCCCAAGTTGATACTGCGGATAGACGCCGCCTGTATTGCCTCGCACCCACACATCCTCTCCAGCGCCCCCTCCAGCTCCCGGATATGGCAAAGCGCTTTCGTCTCCTCCCGCACCGTCTGATAGATACTGCTCTTGATGGGATGCTCTCCCGGCAGCGCCTCCACCCAGCTGGGCAGGTATAGATCCAGCTCCTGCAGCGGAAATTCAAACAGCAGGCTCTGCATCAGTCCCGTGATCTCCTGCTCACTGATGGTCAAGCAGTTCACCGGAATACACTTAACACCGTACTGCGTCCCGATCTGTGCCGCCGTCTGCTGTGCCGTCTCTCCTGCCGGATCACTGGAATTAAGCAGCACGATAAACGGCTTTCCGATCTCCTGTAATTCCCGGATGACCCGCTCCTCCGCCTCCTGATAGTCCTGCCGCGGAATGTCTGTCACCGTCCCATCGGTAGTCACCACGATCCCCACTGTGGAGTGATCCGCAATGACCTTTCTTGTACCGATCTCCGCCGCCTCCGTCATGGGGATCTCGTAGTCGTACCAGGGCGTCATCACCATCCGTGGCGCCAGATCCTCAAATTGTCCCACCGCGCCCGGCACCATGTAGCCCACACAGTCGATCATCCGCACGGAAAAACCGACGCCCTCCTCCAGCTGTACCTCCACCGCCTCCTCCGGTACAAATTTCGGCTCAGCCGTCATGATCGTCCGTCCCGAGCCGCTCTGGGGCAGCTCATCCTTAGCCCTGTCACGGCGGTATACGTTGTCGATATGGGGGATCACCTGTGTCTCCATAAAGCGCTTGATAAACGTGGATTTCCCGGTTCGCACCGGCCCCACAACGCCGATATAAATACTGTTCTGAGTCCGCGCTGCTATATCCTGATAGATGCCTGTGGATCGATTCATAGTACCTTCCTCCGCTGCTGTTTTACTCCATTTTTATGCACAGCCAAACCTTCATATGCAAAAAAAGAGGCCGCTCAGCGGTCTCTTTTTCGTCCGTTCAGTATTGATCTTCAGGTATTCAGGAAGGGATCATCCAGCATCCCCAAACGGCGCAGCATGGTCTTTTTCACCGCCTTGAAGATGTTCTCATAGCCGGTGCAGCGGCACAGATGGCCGCTGAGCAGCTTGCGCAGCTCGTCGTCCGTATAGTAGATCTTTCGATCCAGGATCTCCGCCGCCGTCATGATAAAGCCGGGAATACAGAAACCGCACTGAATAGCTGTCTCGTCCATAAACGCCTGCTGGATGTCGCTCAGCTCCCCATTGGGGCCGGTCAGTCCTTCCAGCGTGGTGATGTGTTTACCCTCTGCCCACACTGCCAGGTACAGACAGGAGTTGAAGCACTCACCGTCGATAAGCACGTTGCAGGCACCGCACTCGCCAACTTCACAGCCCTTCTTCACGCTGGTCAGGCGGAAATCGTTGCGGAGCATATCCGTCAAAGAAGCGCGCACATCCACCATCTGCTCCACTTCCCTGCCGTTGATGGTGCAGGTCACCAGCTGATATTGATTTTTCGCCATTACAGCTCACCTCCCGCCAGCTTTACAGATTCAATGAGACACCTCTTTGCGCTCTCCACAGCGATGTGGCTGCGGAAAGCCTTGGTGGCACGCCACGAATCACGGGGGTTGATGTCCTCCAGCACCTTGCGGCCGAATTCCTCGATATTTTCCAGCGTCACCGCCTTGCCGTTGATAAACGTCTCCGCATTCACCGCCCGCAGGGGCACAGGCCCTGCCACACCAAAAGCAATACGCACCCGCTCAAAGGTCTTGCCGTCGGGACTGAGCCGCGCATTGACGGAGGTGCCCAGTGTGGCAATATCCATGGCATTGCGCATGGCGTACTTGATGTAGTGTCCCCACGTCCGGTCATAGGACGTCTTGGGGATCAGGATCGCCGTCTGGATCTCACCGTCCTCCACCCGCAGATCTACCGTGCCAGCCTTGATGTAAAACTCCTTGATGGGTACGCGGCGTACGCCGTTTCTGCCGGTAATCTCCACAATGGCCTCCCACGCGTGGAGTGTGGAGGCGGAATCGGCAGACGTCACGCCGTTGCAGGTATTGCCGCCAATGGTGCCGGCATTGCGGATCTGCGGGCCGCCCACCATGTCCACCGCCTCGCCCAGCACGTTGATGTACTGCTGGATAATGGGGTCGTTGGTGATGTGAGTAAAGCTGGTAAGGCTGCCGATGCGGATATTCTCCTCCTCATCAATGGAAACGCCTCGCATCTCATCACACTTCTGGATAGAGATCAGCGCCTTACCGGCGCGCTTTCCCTCGCGCATCTGCACCAGCACATCGGTGCCGCCAGCGATGATCTGTGCCTCGGGGTGCTCCAGCCGCAGCCGTACCGCATCCTGTACATCCTTTGCCTCATACAGTGCTAACATATCATACATAGCTTGTCCCTCCTCAGTCCTGAATGAGACCCTCTTCGCTGAACCGCTTGAAGAGGATGTGGGGATTCATGGGGTTCTGGTTGATCGCCACACCGGTGGCATTGAGAATGGCATTGCGGATAGCCGGCGCGCCGGAGCAGGCCGGAGGCTCACCCAGCGCCTTGGTACCGAACGCCGAAGTCGGCTCAGCATTCTGAATAAACTGCGCCTCCAGATGGGGATGATCCATGATGGTACTCAGCTTGTAGTCCAGCAGGTTGTTGTTTAAGGGCTTGCCGTTCTTTTCGTCGAACAGTAGCTGCTCACCCATGCCGTAGCCGATGGCCATGGACATACCGCCGTGTACCTGCGCCTCCGCCAGTGCCGGATTGATGAGCTTACCGCAGTCATGGACATTCACGATGTCCCGCAGTGTCACCTTGCACATGGGGATGTCCACCTCAATGTCCACAAAGGTGCAGCCGAAGGAATAGGCGTTGTTCCGGATGGTGAAGGTGGTCTCTGCGGTGATATGCTCACTCTTGGCAGGGTTATACTGTGCCGTCATCGCCAGCTCGCTGAGACTCATCAGCACCTTGCCGTCAGTATTGCGCACGATGTTGCCGTCCACAATATCCATGTTGTATACGGCCTGTCTGGTCAGATCGGTAGCATACTGCAGGATCTTCTCCTTCAGCAGCAGACCGGTCTGGCGGATGGAGAAGCCCGCCGTATAGGTCTGGCGGCTGGCATAGGCGCCCAGACCCGTGGGGGTGATGTCCGT
>CAKTMQ010000082.1 GCA_934573945.1 uncultured Oscillospiraceae bacterium
CCACGTGGTCGCCATCCTCGATGGTGGTCAGACCGCCGGGGATGATGGTGCGCTGATCCCGGACGATGGCGGCCACCAGCAGCCCCTTGCGCAGGGGCAGATCCTTCAGGGGTTTGCCCAGCAGCGTGTGGCTGGAGGCGGTGGCGGTGAAGGACAGTGCCTCTACCTGACCGCCCAGCATCTTGTACAGGCTCTCCACCTTGCTGCCCTCGGCATTGCCCAGTGCCCGGACGTACCGGAGGATCTGGCTGGAGCTGATGTCCTTGGGGGAGATGATGGAGTCGATGCCGGTGCTGTTGACCAGATCCATGTAGTTGGGGCGGGTCATCTTGGCCAGAACCTTGGGCACGCCGCTGCGCTGGGCATGCATGGCCATCAGCAGGTTCTCCTCGTCCCGGTTGGTCACCGCCACAAAGGCGTCGGTGTCCAGAATGCCCTCCTGCTGCAGCAGGGTGTTGTCGGTGCCGTCGCCCTGGATCACCAGCACGTGGGGCAGCTGCGCCGAGAGATACAGGCACTTGTCCGGATCCATCTCCACGATGCGCACGCCGGTGCCGGTTTTTTGCAGCTCCCAGGCCAGATACATGGCGCTGCGGCTGCCGCCCAGCACCGAGACATTCTTCACCTTGTGCCACAGCCGTCCCATATCCTTGAGGGTGCGCTGCAGCTCCGGCTTGGCGCCCAGCATATACAGCCGGTCGCCTGCCGCCGGCACGAAGCTGCCGTCGGGGATGATATATTCGCCGTTCTGCTCCGCGGCGCAGATCAGGACATCCGCCTGCCGCAGCCGGTGGGACTGGCTCAGTGCCGTGCCGCAGATGGTGTCGCTCTCCAGCACCTGAAAGCCGATCATGTCGATGCGTCCCCGGGCGAAGGGCTCCACACTGAAGGCGGCGGGGAAGGCCAGGATCCGCGCCATCTCCTGCGCCGCGGCCAGATCGGGGTTGATGACCATGTCCAGCCCGATCTCCTTTTTCAGCATATCCTCGTCCCGGCGGTAATCGGTGTTGCGCACCCGGGCGATGGTGTGTCCCGCGCCCAGCTTTTTGGCGATGAGGCAGCACACCAGATTGATCTCGTCCTGATTGGTCACGGCGATCACCAGATCGGCGGTGCGGACGCCGGCCTCGATCAGCACGCTGATGCTGGCGCCGTTGCCCTCCACGCACAGCACGTCCATGGTGCTCTCCGCCTTGCGCAGCGCCGCGGTATTGGCGTCCACCATGGTGATGTCGTGATCTTCCTCCGCCAGCGAATTGGCAATGGCGTAGCCGATCTTGCCGTTGCCGACGATAATGATTTTCATAGTGTCCTCCGTGTGAAATGATATGGTACATATTCTAGCACAGACCGGGACAAAATAAAAGTACTTTTACTACCGTGTCGCCCACCTGAATTATTACAAATTTATTAAATTTAGCAATTCATCCATCTTGTATCTTGCTAAAAAATGGAAAAGTGATATAATGTATAAACTGAAGGCTGTGCAAATGAAGAAGTATAAAAGTCAAAGAAAAGGATGAGTGACGATGGATAATCTGACAAACATCATTCGTGAAGAGATCGGCAAGCAGTATAAGAGCGTGCGCCAGTTCGCCTTCGCGGTGGGCGTGCCTCTGTCCACTGTGAACAGCGCACTGCATAACGGCGTGGGCGGCTCCAGCTTTGACACGGTGCTGCGGTTGTGCAGAGTACTGGGCATCAAGGCGCTGGGCGACGATGCTGCTTTCTATCTGACGGATGATACCGAAAAACTGCTGACGCAGTATGCCAAGCTGGATGATTACGGCCGCCACACAGTGGCCTCGGTGATGCAGGTGGAGTACAACCGCTGCACCGAGCTGAGCCAGCCTGATCTCAGCTCCCATACCAGTGTCAACATCTGACGTGCCGCCATCCCCCCCCAGGCGACAAAGAAGAAAAGTTGAAAGAGCGCCGCGGCATTGCCGCGGCGCTCTTAATTTATCGCAGGCAGTGCTTTACATCCTCCAGCGCACTGTCCATGGCCTTGCCCATGCGTTCCATGGTCTTGCTCACGGCGCGGCGCGCCTTGCGGTCGGTGTACATCCTGTCTGCGATGATGCCGGCGGCCATGCCGGCGCACAGACCGCTGACAAACACAGTGATCTTCATCGCTACCACACTCCTTTTTCCGGTCTGACGTCAGTTTGCCCGGATCAGCGGCAAAAACACCCGGCAGCTTCTGGCTGCGCCGCCAGTTTTTCGGGGAAAATGACGATTGACAGTTGTCTGAAATCGGACTAGAATTCGACAGTCTGATTTCGGACGAAAGCGAGGATGGACGGGATGGAAACAGGAAAAATGCCCCTGCGGACATATAACGAGATATACCGGGAGCAGGATCAGCTTTATCGGACGGCGGCGCGCACCATGGGACTGTCGGAGGGTGCCTTCTGGCTCCTCTATACCCTGCGGGAGGCGGGCAGACCGCTGACCCAGAGCCATATCTGCGCTGCCGGGTGCCTGCCCAAGCAGACGGTGCACTCCGCCCTGCAGAAGCTGGCGCTGGCGGGCTATCTCTCCGTGGAGGAGGGACGGGATCGCCGCAGCAAGCTGGTGCGCCTGTCGCCGGCAGGCGAGGCGCTGGCCGCGAAAACAGTGGATCGGGTGCTGGCGGCGGAGGGCGCCGCCCTGGACGGCATGGACGCCGGGGAACGGGAGCGGTTTCTGGTGCTGCTGCGCCGGTACACGGCGCTGCTGGGACGGTATATGCCCGGCACGGCAGAGGAGACAAAGGAGAATTTTCATGAAACGCATACAATTATCTGATCATTTCAGCTATAAAATGCTGCTGCGCTTTGTGGCGCCCTCCATCGTCATGATGGTGTTCACCTCGGTCTACGGCGTGGTGGACGGGCTGTTCGTGTCCAACTTCGTAGGCAAGACGGCCTTTGCGGCGGTGAATCTGGTAATGCCCTTCATCATGATCTTCGGCGGCATCGGCTTCATGTTCGGTACCGGCGGCAGCGCTCTGGTGGCCAAGACACTGGGGGAGGGCGACCGTCCCCGGGCAGAGCGGTACTTCACCATGATGATCTGGGCGACGCTGCTGTGCGGCGTGGTGATCTCCACGCTGGGCATGATCTACATGGCGCCCATCGCCCGGTGGCTGGGTGCGGACGAGGCCATGCTGCCGGACTGCGTGCTGTACGGCCGCATCGTGCTGGGCTTCAACACCGCCTTCATGCTGCAGAACGTGTTCCAGAGCTTTTTCATCGCGGCGGAAAAGCCCAAGCTGGGACTGGCGGTGACGGTGGCCGCCGGTGTGACCAATATGGTGCTGGACGCGCTGTTCATGGCGGTGCTGGACTGGGGCGTGGCCGGTGCGGCCATCGCCACCGGCATCAGCCAGTGCGTGGGCGGCGTGCTGCCGCTGCTGTACTTCCTGCGCCCCAACTCCAGCCTGCTGCGGCTGCGGCGCACACGGTTGGAGCTGCTGCCCATCTGCAAGGCTGCCGGCAACGGCGCCTCGGAGCTGGTGTCCAATGTGACCTCCTCGCTGATCGGCATGGTGTATAATTTTCAGCTGCTGCGTCTGGCGGGACAGGACGGTGTGGCCGCCTACGGTGTGCTGATGTACGTGGCCTTTATTTTTGCCGCGGTGTTCATCGGCTATGCCATCGGCTGCGCCCCCATCATCAGCTATCACTACGGCGCGGGGCATTCCGGCGAGGTGAAGAACCTGCTGCGCAAGAGCCTGCTGCTCAACGGCGTGGGCGGCTGCGTCATCACGGCGGCGGCGCAGCTGCTGGCGGTGCCGCTGGCGCGGATCTTCGTGGGCTATGACGACGCCCTGTGCGCCATGACCGTCCACGGCTTCCGCGTCTTCGTGCTGGCCTTTGTGCTGGCGGGGGCGAACATCTATATCTCCTCCTTCTTCACCGCCCTCAACGACGGCGTGGTGTCGGCGGTCATCTCCTTCCTGCGTACCTTCCTGTTCAAGCTCTCGGCGGTGCTGCTGCTGCCGCTGCTGTGGGAGCTGGACGGCATCTGGTGGGCGGAGGTGACAGCGGAGGTCTTTGCCTGCGCGCTGGGCGTGGTATTCCTGTTCGCCAAGCGGAACAAGTATCACTATATGTGATGACGATCTATAAGCGAACCCCCGGCACGATCCGTGCCGGGGGTCATTTTTGCTTGTGATCGGCGCTGTTACGAGGACACCTTCACCACGCCCTGGAAGTAGTACACACCCATGCCGTCCGTCTGCAGGCCGGTCAGGGTATCCCGCAGCAGCCAGGTGTAGGTCTCGTTGGACAGCGGCATCACATAGCCGCTGTCCAGCAGCATCCGCTCCGCGTCCGCCAGATAGGCGTCCCGCGCCTCGTCGCTGCTGGAGTTGGAGGCCACCCGGATCAGCATATCGTAGGCGTTGGAGTACAGCTGGCCGTAGTTGCCCTGCTGGCCGCTGCTGAAGCGGTTCAGATAGCTCAGCGCCGTGTTGCGGTCACCGGCCACGTCCACCAGCGCCAGTGAGAACTCGCCGCTGTTGAGCACCTGGCTCATTTCCTCCGGGGACAGACCCCGCAGCGCTACCCGCAGCCCCAGCTTTTCCCGCCACATGGTCTGCAGCAGCTGGGTGATGCGGGCGTTGATGCCGTCGCTGTCGGCGGTATAGACCAGCGTCACCGTGTTCATGCTGGACAGCGCCATGGGGGAATAGATGGTGTGGAGCAGCGCCTGCGCCTGTTCGCACCGCGCCTCGTAGGTGTCCGGGTCGTTGTCGATGACGGCGCCGTTCACCTCCCGGAAGGATTCGCCGGAGGAGGTGACGATACCGTAGGGGATCAGGCCGTCCGCCGCCCGGTAGGCGTCGCCCACCGCCGCAGCCAGCGCGCTGCGGTCGATGACCATGGACATGGCCTGCCGCAGCGTCTCGGTGAGGCTGCTGGCCATCTGGTTGACCAGCACGGTGCTGACCTTGTCGGAGGAGGCCTCCACGGCCTCCGGCGCGTCGCCGGCGTCCAGCACGAAGTCCACTTCCTCGTTGTCGTACAGCTTCATGGCTGCTGCCGTGCTGTCGGCAAAATGGAATTCCAGCTGGTCGGGACCCAGCCGTCTGACGTCATAGTACCGGTCGGCCACTGCCGCGGTCAGCGTGTCCACCGTCAGGGAGCTGACGGAATAGGCGCCGTTGGTCAGCAGCGTGGCGGCGTCCATGGACCAGTCCGGCAGGGGCTGTGCGGTCTGTTCGCCGTCGCTCTGGCTGCTGTCGCTCTGGCTGTCATCGGCCGTATCCGGCACCGTGGTCACGTCCGCACGCACCGGCATGGTGCACACCGCCGTGCACACCACCGGGATAAAGTAGGAGCAGTGGCCGCTGATGGTCACCACGAAGGTGCGTTCATCCGGTGCCGACACCTGCAGAGCGCTGGTGTCGCCCGCCAGCGCGTCGGCGTAACCCGCCACCATGTTCAGGGTGGAGGCATGGGGGGAATTGGTCTGGGGATCCACCAGCCGCCGCCAGGAGTAGACGAAATCACCGGCGGTGACCCGTCTGCCGTCTGACCAGTACAGATCATTGCGGAGGGTGAAGGTATAGGTCTCCGTGCCGTCCATGTTGTCCACATAGTCGTAGCCGGAGGCCTGACCGTTGACCACGCCGGCGGCGGTCTGCTTCATCAGGTTTTCAAACAGGTTGGCCGCCACGGTCTTTTCCGTCTCCGTCACGGCTCTGGCGGGATCCAGCGTCACCGGCGCGTCCACCAGTGCGGCGCGCACCGTCATATGCTCCGGCTCCACGCTGCCGCAGGCGGCCGTTGCCAGTACCATGACCAGCGCCAGCAGCAGCGCCGTAAGTCGTTTGGTGAGTTTCATGGGGAAGTCTCCTTTCAAGGGGTGGGGATGGAGCTCACGCCTCCGTCACGCTGCCGTCGTCGGCCAGCTTTGCGGTCACGATCTGGCTGCGTGTGTTGCGCACGATGTCGTCCAGCCGCATCCGGCTGGGGAAGTCGCTGAGCAGGGTGTAGGCCACGCCGTGGCGCTTGGCGCGCCCCGTGCGGCCGATGCGGTGGATATAGTACTCGTTCTCCTCCGGCACGTCGAAGTTGAACACCGCGTCCACGTCGTCCACGTCGATGCCCCGGCTGGCCACATCCGTGGCCACAAACACCCGCAGCCTGCCGTCCCGGAACTGCTGCATCACCGCCTCCCGCTTGCTCTGGGGGATGTCGCCGTGGATGCACTGGGCGTCCACACCCCGCATCTGCAGGAACTTGGTCAGCCGCTCGGTGCTGCCCTTGGTGTTGCAGAAGCAGATGACCCGGTCATACTGCTCGTGCTGCAGGATCTTCACGATGGCGTCCACCTTGCCGTCGGCGGGCACCTCCAGCCGGTACTGGAGGATGTCGGGCTTGTTCTCCTCCGTGGCCTGCACGGTGATCTCCTCCGGATCCCGCTGGTAGACCCAGGAGATGTCCATCACCTCCCGGGAAATGGTGGCGGAGAACATCCCCAGATTCTCCCGGCTGGGGATCTTGTCCATGATCCGGGTCACGTCGTGGATAAAGCCCATGTCCAGCATCCGGTCGGCCTCGTCCAGCACCACGGTTCTGACCGCCTTGAGAGTCACGGTGCGGCGCTTCATGTGGTCGCTGAGCCGTCCCGGCGTGGCCACCACGATCTGAGGCTTGCGCTTGAGGGCATTGATCTGCTTGCCGATGGGCTGGCCGCCGTACAGGCACACCAGCCGCACCCCTTCGTGGTACACGGCGATGTCCCGCATCTCGTCGGTGATCTGCATGGCCAGTTCCCGGGTGGGTGCCATGATCACCGCCTGGATCTCCTCGCTCTCCGGGTCGATCTTCTCGATGATGGGAATGCCGAAAGCCATGGTCTTGCCGGTGCCGGTGGGTGCCTTGGCGATCACGTCCCTGCCCGCCAGCATGGGCGGGATGCAGCCGGCCTGCACCGGCGTGGAAACAGTATAGCCCTTGTTGCGGATGGCGCGCAGCGTGGCCTCAGACAGGCCGAAGCTCTCAAAAGCCACCCCCTGGGTGATCTCCATAGTTACTATCCTCGTTTTTCTCAAAATTTCTCACTTATATCGTATTATACCATACCTGTCAAGCAGTGTTTTTTACCGCCTGCGGCAAAAAACGGCGTAAAAGCCGTGAAAAACTCTTGCAATCCCGTTTACGAGGGAATATAATACTAAGGTTAATGAAAATATGCCCGATAGAAAGGGGTTTTTACCTTTGCAGAACGAAAAATTGAGAAACGTAGCCATTATCGCCCACGTTGACCACGGCAAGACCACGCTGGTGGATCAGATGCTGAAGCAGGGCGGCGTGTACCGCGAGAA
>CAKTMQ010000083.1 GCA_934573945.1 uncultured Oscillospiraceae bacterium
CACATAAGACTTTAGAGCAACCGCCTTTCTCAAAAACTCTAAAACAAAAAAATCCCACATCAGATTTTAGATAGCCCGCGGGTGGGGAAAACTTGACAAAATCTGCCGCAAATGGTATACTTTGTGGCGTATTTTTCCATTTTGGCTCCGTCGGCGGTTTATCCCGGCGGGCAAATGGTTATCATCGAGGTATTATGAAAGAACGTATACAACAACTTCTGCCCAATATCCGCTTCGCGCTGCGGCACCTGCAGAGCAGCTGGGCCGCCTTCACGGAAACGGATGAGGTACGCGCCCTGCGGCGTGCTTTCCGGGTGTTCTGGTGGCGTCTGGGCGACGTGCTGGCACTGTTGGGACGGCTCCTGTGGGGCTGGTTCCTCAACACCCGGCCTGTTCGATCCGTGCGTGCCTGGTGGCAGCGCACCAAAAAAGCCGTCTGGGAGCTGCCTCAGTACCAGTTTCTGCGCCGCTTTTCCGCCAGACTGCGGGCACACCTGTGGCTGCGCTGGCTGGTGTTCGCTTCGCTGGCGGTGCTGATCTCTCTGCCCTGGTGTCTCTCTGACCCCGCCGGAAAAACCTACACCTATCTGGTCATCACAGACGAGGCCACCCGTCTGGTAGACGCCTACCCCGATTTCAGCTATGACAGTGACACCCTCCGCATTCACGATGACAGCGGCGGCGGCGACGCCCAGATCATTCTCACCGGTGGCCAGAGCGTCGTGATCCGCCATGGCAACGAAGTACTGACCGTAGAGTGCTACACCGAGACGGTGCAGAACCTGCTGGAGCGGCTCCAGATCCGGGTGGGTGCCGACGAGATGATCGGCGTCAACAACACCGGTCTCAAGACCCTGATCCATATCAGCGACGAGCTGCGCTGCCGCCGGCGGGAATCCTCGGTGGACACCTACAAGACCAAGGTGCTCTACGACTACCTGCTGCCCTACGGGGAACACCGCATCCTGCAGGAGGGCACCCCCGGTTACACCACCGACACCTACGACGATGTCTACCGCAACGGTCAGCTGATCAACACCGTGCTGGTGGATCGCAGCGACAGCACCGCCCGGGCACAGATCATCGTCTACGGCCGTCTGGTCAAGAGCGTGGAGCAGGATGACCGCATTGCCCGCGACGTTCCCTTCGGCGGCGGCAGCACCGGCGGCTATCTGGTGTTCCAGTCCGGCTACAGCATGACCTATTCCCGGACGGTAGTCTGCAATTCCACCGCCTATTACAGCGGCGGTGAAAAGGGCGCCGCCTGGACGACCGCCACCGGTCACGCGGTGGGCATGGGCATCATCGCTGCCGATCCCAAAACCTTCCCCTATCATACCCGGATGTTCATCCAGACGGTGGGCGGCGGTAAGGTCTACGGTATCGGTCAGGTGGAGGACACCGGCGGCATGAAGGGCAACGTCATCGACGTGTGGTACCCCACCTACGCCGACTGTGTGGTCTGGGGTCGGCGCAACGTGACCTGCTGGATTTTGGACTGATTTTGAAACGAAAAGCGAGGACTCTGCCGAGTCCTCGCTTTTTTTATTGATATTCCGCCGTATCCATCGGCTGGATGTCCAGTCCCGCCAGCTGGGGCAGCAGCACCGCCAGCATCTCCGGCGCCGCGATCAGCTGCTCCTTCTCCCGGCGCTTCAGGCACTTCTTGATAGCGTACTCCGCCCGTGCCGCCGCCGTCTTATCACCGCAGCGCCACAGTGCCGCCAGTGCCTCCGGCGGATGGGAACGGGTGAACTTCGCACCCTTCCCCGCCTGGTGCAGCCGAAACCGGCGGCGCATATCCACGGTCATCCCCGTATAGTATACATCGCCCCGGCACCTGAGCATATAGACATAGTACAAGCCGCCGTCCCCCTCTCTGCCCTTCCGCCATTTTACCGGAAATCCCTTGCAATTACAACACCGGTATGATAAAATTTCAGGTTGAATGATACGAAAAGGAGCCGTTTTATGACGCTTTTTGATTACTATCTCCGCTATATGACCGAGGTTTTTGAGGGACAGCGCCCTGCCCCGGAGGGCATCACGCTGCCGGAGGACGGTGATGAAGCCGCCCGCATCCAGACATTGGGCTCTCAGCTGCAAGCCATGGGGATGGCGGCCTTCGTCCGTGCCTGCGCGGCGCAGGATGGCACGGAGCTGCCGGAGACGCTGTTCACCGACAGCAGCGATGACCTGGGCGGTTTTCAGACGTTTTTGCAGAACACAGAAGAAGCGACACCCCAGACGCCTGCTGCCCCGCCCGAACCGGACGCGGATGCCGGCAAGCACGCCTTTGAGGTCTTTCTGGACTGCATCGCCATGGACGACGGGCTGGTACAGTACCTGATCGATGTCCTCAAGCGCATGGATCGCAAAGAGTTCTTCAAGCTGAGCCAGATCACCACCAAGCTGGATCTGGATCCGGAGGAATTTCTCTACTGGCTGTCCCACCGGGAAGACTACGCCGGCGACGAGGAGCGGAACTGCGCCGCACTGATGGATCGAGCCCTGCTGCGTCTGGCAGAGGAGAGCCGTCTGGACGTAGTGGCGGCGCTGCTCAGCGGCGACCGCAAGACCTTTGAGACCTTTCGCTGCGAGGCGCCGGAGCTGGTACACGTCCCCGCTGCCACCTTCGAGTGGTACGCGAAAAACTATCTGGATCGGGACTATCCCATCCGACTCATCATGCGTCTCAACGGCGTACTATTTCCTGACGAGGTGACACTATGAACGATCTGCACGCACAATACCGCGCCCTGGGCGTCAGCGAGGAGGTGCTGCGCTTCGGCGATACCGTCCTCACCGGCCTGCGGGATCGCTTCGACCGCATCGACGCCATTGCCGAGGCCAATCAGGCCAAGGTGATCGGCGCCATGCAGACGAACCGGCTGGCCGCCATGCACTTCAACCCCTCCACCGGCTACGGCTACGACGACGACGGTCGGGACAATCTGGAGCGGATCTACGCCCAGATCTTCGGCACAGAGGCGGCGCTGGTGCGTCCCCAGATCACCTGCGGCACCCACGCTCTGGCGCTGGCGCTGGCAGCCAATCTGCTGCCCGGCGACGAGCTGCTCTCCCCCGTGGGCGCCCCCTATGACACGCTGGCCGGCGTCATCGGCACCCGCCCCACCCCCGGCTCTCTGGCGGAATACGGCGTCAGCTACCGGCAGGTGGAGCTGCTGCCCGACGGTAGCTTTGACTACGACGGCATCCGCGCCGCCATCCATGGGAAAACCAAACTCATTACCATCCAGCGCTCCAAGGGCTATGCCACCCGCCCCAGCTACTCCGTGGCGCAGATCGGTGAGCTGATCGCCTTCTGCAAGCAGTGCAAGCCGGACGTGATCTGCATGGTGGACAACTGCTACGGGGAATTCGTGGAGACAGAAGAACCCACCAACGTGGGCGCCGATATGGCGGTGGGCAGCCTGATCAAGAACCTGGGCGGCGGTCTGGCGCCTACCGGCGGCTATATCTGCGGCCGTCAGGAGCTGATCGACCGCTGCGCCTACCGGCTCACCGCACCGGGTCTGGGGCGGGAGGTCGGCGCCAATCTGGGCGTGCTCCCCGCCTTTTATGAGGGACTCTTCCTGGCGCCCACCGTGGTGTCCGCCGCCGTCAAGGGCGCGGTGTTCGCCGCAGCCTGCTACGAAAAACTGGGCTTCCGGGTAATTCCCGCCGCCGCGGAGGAGCGCCACGACATCATTCAGGCGGTGGAGCTGCGGAGCCGGGAGGGCATGGTGGCCTTCTGCAAGGGCATCCAGTCCGCCGCGCCGGTGGACAGCTATGTGACGCCGGAGCCGTGGGCCATGCCCGGCTACGAGGATGAGGTCATCATGGCCGCCGGTGCTTTCGTGCAGGGCGCGTCTATCGAGCTGAGCGCCGACGGCCCCATCCGGGAGCCCTACGCCGTGTATTTTCAGGGTGGCCTGACCTGGTACCACGCCAAGCTGGGCATTCTTATGAGCCTGCAGAAAATGTACGAAGCCGGCCTGATCGAGCTGTAAAGCAGGATAGAAAAACTTCCGAAGAAATCCTCTTCGGAAGTTTTTTATTTATACCGTTATCCGGAACAGCCGCCCACAGCGTTCACATTTAAACGTGGCCATATTTCCATCGCTGCATACGAAACGTGCCAAAAATCCGCAAAACGGACAATCACGCTTTTCCATTATCGACGCTCCTTCCAAAATTGGTAAATAGGACAGCTTTCCTTATAATTATCTCTGCAATGGGCAACATATTGGTCGTAGCTGACAATTTCTTTTTTCAATGCGCAATAGTGGTCGCCCCATTTTTCAACGTGGTAATCACATCGTTCGCTCACGTGTCTGCCCTCTTACGGCTCAATGCCGGTTCCCTGACAATGATAGCAGATGCTCCCATCGTACATGCGTCCTGTACCGCAGCATCGACAACAGGTCGCGCCACAGCGAATACTCAGTTTTTTTGTTCTCTTTTCTCTTACGAATTTCATGATATGTTTCTCCTTTTCTTTTTTCGGTAATCTGAGGGTATCTACTGTTGTTCTTTGAACCACCTTTCATAGTGCGGCCGCGGCAAAGTATATGTAAAGTAGCACATAACAGATTCATCAAAGTGAAGCTCATTGGCAGCAGCCGAAGTCTTTAAGTCGCATATTGAGCAGTCCGAATACTGATAATTCGGATACATCTTCATCATAAGTGCCCGTACGACTTCAATCCACGCTTTCATCACATCACGATAGCCTATCCCGCAACAGCCAGACAACGGCTCATACCCGTATACTGTATAGCGGAATCCATCATGAGCAGGCATTTTCCATCCGTTCTTTTCCTCCTCTGCTGTCGGAAACATTTGTTGAACCTTTCCATGTAAAACGCCCAGATAATCTCGATATACAAAAACTGTACGGATACCGTCATCGTAGTAATCATCCACACGATGCTTCCAAGCATCAGCGGATTTACGATCACCATCCTCCTGTTTTTCTTGACGCAATACCTGTGCGACCCATTGCAGCATGGGATGCGTCGCCAACTGTTGTGTCAGATTTTCCATGGTCGACTTTTTGCTGGAGCCAAAAAGAGCCATTTCTTTCTCTCCCTTCATTCTGTTCTTGTCCCCATTCTACACCACATGTGATGTAAAGTCAATACACCACATGTAGTGTACGGCATAATAATAGTCTACTTTTATAAAGGAGACCTCCCATGAGATGCTATGCCGACATATTAAGAGAGCTACGTGAAGATGCCGATTTGACGCAATCTGCAGTAGCAGCCATTCTGGGGACGACACAACAGGTATACGCGCGTTATGAACGCGGGCTTAATGAACTGCCACTGCACCATTTACAGACGCTCTGCCGATACTATCATGTCAGTGCGGATTATATTCTATGCCTGCCTCATGACTTGCGATGGCCACGATAGACAATCACAAAACCGGGCCTCATGAGCCTGCAGAAGATGCGCAAAGCCAGCCTGATCGAGCTGTAAGAACGATATAAAAAACTTCCGAAGAAATCCTCTTCGGAAACTTTCTATATATAACGTTCCGTTATTATAGGCACTCCATAAGCACATCCGTAGGGGCGGGCGACTCTGCCCGCCCTTGCGGTAGACGCACACGCTCCTGCCGTGGCAGAGCATCAGCGGCAGCGGTGCTGCTGCGTGAGACAGTCCTTTTATCCGCTGCGATAAGAAACGACCTCTGCGAACGTGCGGTACAAGGTCACAAATTCGTATCAGGCATAGCGCGCAAGGAAGTCTTGAAACCTTGGTTTCAAGACTTCCTTTTGGACACTTTTGGGACTGCGGCCAAAAGTGTCCCGTGCCCGGGGGCACGGAATGACCCTTTGGAAATATTCCGTATATTGAGCGGGACGATGTGGGCGCCGTGGAGCGCAGCGGAACAAGTGCCCTTGGGGTACATCGTCCCCTACAAAAGGGCACAAGAAATACCTACTTTGGGCGGACAGAGTCGTCCGCCCCTACAGAACGCCGCAAGAAGTGCGTATAGGTTGCGCGATATGATCACCGCAAGCCCCACTACCATAGAAAAAGAGAGACATCTGTCTCTCTTTTTCTCCATTTACTCTGTTCCCATACGGGTTTACACCGCGCCGGTCACTATATCATACATTGTCACCAGCAGCGTTTCGGAGACGTCCTCCGTCATCCCCAGTGTATAGCTGGTACCATCGGCATACCAGACGGCGATACCCTGCCCCTCCTCGGTAAAGTAGCAGGTATAGGGCACATCCTCGGAATCATTGGTGGTCTTTGTCCACGTATAGTACATACCGGAGATGTCCTGCACCGTCCGGGTCTTCTGTCCCCGGTAGGTATAGTCCTTCCCCTGATAGGTGAAGGTCACCTGCGCCAGCGGCGTATCGCCCTCGATATAGCTGTACGTCACAGCCACCGCCGTAATAGGCACCTGCAGCGTGATACCGGTCTTTTCCGTCAGCTCTTCGGCGCTGCATTCGTGCACCGGATTGGTCAGCTCTTCTTCCTCTGCTTTCTTGTCCGTACAGGCGGCCAGCGTCAGTATGCCGCACACCGCCAGCAGCACGGCGATCCATTTTTTCAGCATTCGAAAAACTTCCTTTCTTTTGGAATGACACTTTTTAGACGCAAAGTCTCCGCGAAAGGTTCCCGTCTGCTCTCTCTTATTGCCCGGTCATGGTCTTCATGACCTGGAATTCCTCCTGGTTCAGCGTCTTGGTCATGGCCAGCCCCTCGTCGATGCCCAGATCGATCACCTGATCGTTCCGGATCACGATCACCCGGTTGGTGCCGCCCTCAGCCAGCACGCGTACCGCCTCATAGCCCATACGGGTAGCGGTCACGCGATCCTTGGCAGTGGGACTGCCGCCCCGCTGGATGTGTCCCAGAATGGTGACACGGGGATCCAGTCCCAGCTCTTCCCGAATCTGGTCACCCACCTTGATGGCACTGACACAGCCCTCGGCCACCACGATCATAAAATTGGTCTTGCCCATCAGCCGCGCCTGTCGGATCTTCTCCGCCACGTGCGCCTCAAAGTCATAGGCTGTCTCCGGCACCAGCACGGCCGTGGCGCCCACAGCCAGTCCTACATATAGCGCCAGATACCCGGCGTGACGCCCCATCACCTCCACCACCGAGCACCGCTCGTGGGACTGCATGGTATCCCGCAGCCGGTCGATACACTCCACCGCCGTGTTGGCGGCGGTATCAAAACCGATGGTATAGTCGGTGCAGACGATGTCGTTGTCGATGGTGCCGGGGATGCCCACCACGGAGATGCCCCACTTGCT
>CAKTMQ010000084.1 GCA_934573945.1 uncultured Oscillospiraceae bacterium
CGCGGAATATGCGCACGGCGATCTCACCGCGATTGGCCACCAGGACCTTTTTAATTTGTGTGATCTGCTGCATACGGTTATCCTTTCATTTATAAAATGATATACTTGGTATCAATATACACTTTTTTTCCTCATAGCGCCATATGCAAAATAACTAAAATGTCTATAAGTATTGGCCGGATGAGGCGTGAGAGTGCCAACGGCATGGAGCAGATTCCGTGTACCGCCCCCTTCTATCAAGCACCTGCGATTTTCATAATACTTTAAATGTAAAATTTCTCCGTTACTCAGAAATTTTCGCAGTGCTATTTTTAGAAAAAGGCGTTATAGATCCGGCTGTCAAAGGCTTTATGTATGCTCGACCTTTAGCATTTCCATATCCCCCGGCTTATTTTGCTGCTTAAATCAGCCTCCCTGGCCTGCCAGCGTCAGAAATTTTTTATCCGACTGAATACCCTGTGTCAGAAACCGACCGTCCCGGAACAGGGCATAGGTTGTGACCGGCGCGGGCACATTCTGTGCGCCTTCTTTGTCAGTGATATGGATGACCTTGAGCGGGATACCTTGTTCTTTTGCGACCTCTTGCACCCTTGGCACCCAATAATAGGTGTAAGGACACTGGTCGGTGTAATAGAGGACAAAACCGGTTTCCTCAATCGCCGGATGCTTCGCACATTCCCGAAACTTTGGCATCTGTGCGGACGGTTCAATGGGAAGGTACATGAGATTGATCCCGCAGTCGGATATGTCTGCCACACGGAACCCCTTGTGAGCAAGGAATTTCGGGTCAGCGAGAAATTCCCGCTTCCGGCCCTCCGCGCACAGAATACAAATGCCTTTCTTTCCCTGCGCCTTGGCATCCCGGATGCACGCCTCCAGCAGAGCATTGGAGTATCCGTGCCCCTTCATGGAGCCGGATACCCAGAGGCAGTTAATGTAGAGATAGCCCTCTGCCGCAATAGGCACCCAGGCGTTTTCCGCCGGAATGTATTCGATAAAGCATTTACCACGTTCCTCACTGCGATAGAAAACAAGTCCATCAGCAAAGCGCTGCCGCAGCCATTCCTTTTTGGCCACACTCTGCTTGCCGGACATGGCGCAGCAGATATGTTCCTTGTCAATATTTTCCTTTGTGATCCGAATATAGTTCATCGGTTATCCCTCCCATGCCGTTGTTCTTTCGTTTTTTGGGCGGCAATTCCTCGTACATTTACCGGATGCCATTATTTCTCCTGTTTAGCAAAGCTGTCCCGGCAGCTTCTGCTTTTCTTTCGCCGGAAAAGTGGCCTCAAACCGTTCAAACCCCTCCGGGTCTTTCTCACATACAAAATATCCCTCCGGGTCTTTGTAAGTGCCGGAGATGCCGTCCAAAAAGCCGGGCGTCAGCTCCTTGATGAGAAAATAATCCGCTTCCGGGTCGTCGGCGTAGCGCACGCCCTTGGTTTTGGCCGGAACAAAGCCGGACTTGCCGTAAAAGTCAATGTTGCCGGTAATGGCAAGCGCCCCTGCACCCATTTCCTTGGCTCTTTCCACGGAATAGTCCAGCAGCTGCTTTCCGTAGCCCTGCCGCTTGTAGGCGGGTGCGATGCCGATGGGGCCGAAGGTCATGATCGGTACCTTTCTTCCGTCGTCGCAGTCGATTTCCGACCGCACATAGATGACCTGTCCCATCAGCTCGCCGTTCAGTTCCATCACGAAGTCCAGCTCCGGCACAAAAGCCGGGTCATCCCGATAGCAGTGCAGCACATAATGCTCCATGCAGCCAGGCCGGTAGACATTCCAGAAGGCCTCCCGGGTCAGGTTTTCGGCGGCTCTGTAATCGTCTTTCGTTTCCGGACGAATGATACTGTTCTTTTCTGACATACCTTTTCTCCTCCTGTAATCAGACTCAACCTTGGCAATGAACTGTTTAATATGCGCATCCAGCAAGGGAGCAACAGAATCTTTATCCTGCGCACCGTCGTAGACGCTGTAGAGCAGGTACATCGGCCCGTAGAACTCCAGCGCCAGCTCCATGGCGGCTTCGTCAGTATCTGTCAGCTTGCGGAAAATCGCCGCCATGTACGCCAGAGGCCCGCCCGCCAGGTAGTCGTGATGGAGCTTCGCCAGCTTTTGGTCACGGTATTGCTCCAGCGTCAGCATCTTGCGGAAATCCGAGGAAAACGGCTCCCTTGTCCAATGATCAAACTGCGCCATGCTGTATGCGCGGATTTTGGGGATCGGCGTGTGCAGATAAGCCTCCGCAAAGCCGTCCGGTTCCGCCTCCGGCATTTCGTAGGCTTTGGCGCGCTCATAGTCCATCTCCTCCATTCGCTCCACGATCTTGTCCAAAATTTCCTGTTTGCTGGTGTAGTGCTTATACAGGGCGGCCTTCGTAAATCCCAACCGCCCCGCAATATCATTCATCGATGTTCCCAGGTAGCCGTTCTGCGCAAACAATTCCAGCGCCGTTTCCAGGATTCGATCCTTTGTTCCTTCCGCCATGATATACCTCCTCATTGCAGTAACCGCTCGGTAACTCATAGTATAGTTACCGAGCGGTTACTTGTCAAGGGGCAATCATAATTTTTCTCTGCGGTTACTTGCCTGTTTCAATGGAGTCCACAAGCTTCATTCCGGAATATGCCATTATCTGTTGTGTTTTTTCTTTCTGATGACTACTACCGTTGCAGCAATGGCTGCACCGCCGCTGACAGCCAGCAGGGCAACCCACAGCATAAGATTGCTGTTGTCGCCGGTCTGGGGAGTCTGCGGCAGCTTCGCCGTTACGGTGTCGGCCAGGGTGATCTCCTGCCCAGCCGCCGCGTCACGGAAATACTTCCCGCAGTCCGCACAGTGCCAGTATTCGATATTCCCCTCGGCCTCCGTGGTGGCCGCCTTGGCCGCCACACGCGCCAGCCCCGCGTGGTTTCCGCTGTCCACCTCGCCGTAGCTCTCGCCGCAGACCTGGCACACAGCCGTCTTCACGCAGGTAGCCACGCCGCCGGTGTGGCTGTCCACAATGGCGATGTCCTTGGTCACCGTAAACGCGAACCCGTCCTCCGTTTTCGCCGAGGCCGTCACCTGGAAGCCGGTGGCGGTGTAGTACGAAGCCGTGGTAATGGTGGCGCTGTAAACGCCGTCCTTTAGGTCGGGCTCCAACCCGCCGTCGCCCAGCAGGCCCATGAAGTCATATCCGTAGGTGGGGTTCTGGCAGCCTTGGGGCAGCGCGAAAGTAAAGGTATAGTCCTGGGTGCGGCAGACCCGGTCCGCGCCGTTTATGACCATCTGCGGAATGGCCTTCTTGGCCGTCTCCTGCTGGCAGGTGCCGCACTGCTGCCAGTACATGCCGTCGCCGCTCCGCCAGGTGTAGCTGTGGCCCGTGGCGGGCAGCGTCTCGCCGCAGAGGGTGCAGCTGACCGCCTCCGTGCAGGTGGGCTTTGCCGTGCTGCCCGTGTGGTCGCAGACCGTCCACTTGGCCGTCAGCGTGAGGTTCTCCGTCACGCGAGTGGTGAAGTCATAGGCTTCCTCCCCCAAATTCCACCCCGAGAAGGTGTAGCCGGTCTTGGTGGATTCGTCGGGCCGGACAGCAGGTGTATTCAGTACCTTCTGCTCTGCAACAGGGGTTCCGCCGTCGGAATCGAAAGATACGGTGAATATATCAAACGATAACGGAGATGCACCGCAGTTTTCAATCGTACCGCCGGTAATGGCAACGATTGCTTTGTCGCTTTTACCGTATATCGCATTGCCGGAGCCACCCTCATCCACGGTACAATTATCAATGGTGCCGCCGGTCATGGTGAAGCTGCCAGCATCGCGTATGTTCACCGCACCGCCCCAGAAGCCGGCAGAACAATTTTCAATCGTTCCGCCGTTCATTACAAAGGAAGCATTTCCCTTGATAAAGACCGCACCGGCATCGTCATCTGCTCTGCAGCCGCTGATGGTGCCACTGTTCATAATAAAAGTGCAGCCCGGACCGATATCCACCGCACCGCCGTCATCGGTGGCTTTACAATTCGTAATCGCGCCACCGTTCATCACAAATTTTCCGTAGACTCTCTCGGAACCCCCGTATGAGATATCCACAGCACTGCCGTCACCGTCAGTCATGCAGTTTGTGATGGTGCCGCTTTCTAAGGTCAAGACACCGCCATATATACAGAAACCACAGTTTTTATTTTGGCCGTCAATTTTACCACCGGTACCGCTGTCCTTTACCGTCAGATTTCCGCTTTCATACACGCTGAATATATCCCATTCGTCTCCGTTGACTGTCAAAGTATAGCCATTCAGATCCAGTGTTACGGTGTGTGAGATGATATAACCGCCGCTAAGCTCAATATTTCCGCCCAATGTGATTTCTGTGCAGGATTTATCACCAAGTGCTACATTCAGTTCCGCTTCGCTTTTGATTTCTCTTTTGCCGCTCAGCACCACCGGCGAAGCCTCGGGCTGCACTTCGTTATCCTCGACTTCCGGCTCCGCCGCTGCGTCTTCAACAGGCCCGCTGCACTTTGCGCAGCTTTCCGGCAAAGCACCCACTGCGCCGCAGGCAGGGCACTCTGCGTTCATTGTTTCTTCCGCACAAGCCGTTTCGCAGGTGCATACAGGTGTTTCTGCCGTCTTGTCCTCAGCAAACGCCGTGGTCGGCGCAAGGCAGAGCACCATACACAGAGCGAGCAGGATACTGAATAATCGTTTCCTCATTTTGTTACCTCCGTTTCTCCGTCCTCCGACAGCTTAAAATCGTATTTCATTTCCAGCATGGCGAATAGCTTATACATAACCTCGGTGGCGATTGCCTGAATATCTAATGACTGAATAAAGGCGATCACCTTTTCCTGCTCCTCCTCCGGCGCCCGATACACCCGCATGGCCGCCGTCAAAAAGCGGCTGAGCTTGCGTTCCAGCGGGAAATGGATGTCGCATTTCCGTGCCATATAGCTGCGCATCAGTCCCGCCGTGCCGATTTCCATTTCATAAAAATCACTGTCGCTGTAATCCGGGAAATTCCCGCCGAAGATCTGCTTCAGCTCTGCCGTTGTATGCAGGTAAATATATTCCGCTGTGTCGGGCAGGGAATAGGCTTCAATGTAGATTTCTCGCAGGTTCTCATTCAGCTCGGTCAGTGTCAGTTGGATCGCCGTTTCCACCGCATAGGCGTAAACCGGCGGCAGCTTGGTGTCTGCAATGTTTCTTGCCATGCCGAACTGTCCGCCGAACATCGTTTCGGTCAATTCCAGCAAAATTCTGTCCTTGGTGGGAAACAGATTCAAATAGCTTCCTCTTGCCACGCCCGCCTCGGCCACAATCTGACTGACAGAGGTGTTTTTATACCCCTGTTCCAAAAAGAGACGGACGCACACGGTCAGTATTTTTCTCTTTGTTTCACTGCTGTTTCTCCGCAAATACATCACCTCCCCTCAAGCATTTTAGTATGTATACCAATAATATCATAACAAGAACAAAAAAGCAAGCGAAGTTTGAAGCTTCACCTCCGCGAATTGTGACATTTCCGTAAACGCCGGTTTTCCGGTTCGTAGCGGGTCGTTTCCATTTTCGTGTCGCCTTACAGCTGGGAAGACGAGTACCACATGTCAATTTTGACCTGACGCTTGCCTCTATCTGTCCATGCGGGTGGCAGCGAAAACGGCCTATACCTCCCTGCACATTATTTTGGTTTACGAATGCAATGCAAATGTGGTATACTTTGATGGGGTGCAGCTATTCAACACCTATGCAATTAGCAACGACCGGCGTATTAAAAATTATGGGAGAGTAACAATGGATAAGCCAGCCTTTCTAAAAAAGCTCTGTGAATATGGCATTGATACAAACATTGTTTGTTTTAATGACTCTGCAAAAGATGATGTGTTTTGTGTAATAAGCAACTATGGATACACCGATGTGTTTTACCGTGAAAGAGGCTGCGAATACGATAGGCATAGGTTTCTATCTCAGCCAGAGGCTCTACAATATCTCCTAAATAAAATCCTTACAATATCAGGGATATGCAGCAAAAACAATTCATTTTCTGATGAATTAACAGATTCATCCACGGTTTAATCATCAAGTTAGGATGTTTATAATCAAAGCTTAAAGATATTTGATGACTTCAAGTTCACGCCGTGATAGGAGGTTTAAGGTGACAACTGATAATATTATAATAAAAAAAATTTGGCAGGATAGTGAACTAATGGAATTGGAAGTGATATGCACCTCTCGATTTGTAACAAGTCGTTCAAAAATATACGCTTCCGGTGCACTCGTAGACGAATTGATTCAGAAAATAAATGTTTTTTTGGGTGGCTACGGTCATTGTGAAGAAATAGAGTGGGCAAATGAATGTAAGGGTAACCTTTCAACTGCATGCGTTTCCTTTCGCTTTTTGGAGAAAGATAAATTAGGCCATATCCTTATAGAGGTCTTTGCAGAAGTAGATGATGGCGGTGATTACGAAAAACACAACTGTTGTTTTTTTGTCAATACCGAATACGGTCTGTTAAGCCACTTTTGTCATGAATTATCCCTGTTAAAAAGTAGTTCCTCGGGTTGTGAAATCCATTTGAATTAATTTCGATACCAAAATAGTGAGTTTATTTTAATGCGTTCATAGAAAATGTGCTTATGCGGGATGTATAACAAGCCAGTGAAAACGAAAAAATACATTTTTTATCCGCAGGGGGGCGCCGCGTAAGCCACGCGGTGCCCCCTTTCATAACTGGCAGTATCTGTCCATGCGGGTGGCGGCGAAAACGGCCTATACCTCCATGCGCATTATTTTGGTTTACAAATGCACTGTCAGAACGCCCATCGTCCACCCCAGTCGCAGCCGCCGCTCCCCAACAAGCCAATAAATATCCCCCGGCGAAGCCGGGGGTATTTCTTATGCGGGCAAAGCCCTATGTTGCCAGCCACGCCTCATGCGGCGTTACTATTCTATGTAGAATTATACCCCATTATACCCTCGAAATCAAGGGTATAATGGGGTATATAAACAAGAGAAAGCCTCGAAAGGTATTCTAGATAACTTGTTCATTTCGAAAACTGTTTTCGCAAGGATCTCAAGAGTGTTGATAGCTCTGATGTATACTCGTCACCATTAAATCGGAGATACTTTATTTGCGAAATCAATGCGGGAGGTGCAGAATCATCAATAACGATTGGATATATTACGCAGGATTTATCATGAAGCGCTTTTCCGTAAAAGGCACCCCACTCATCTGTACAACACACTGATTTCAGGTAGTCCTTAGAGATTATCATGATAAGAGCTTTACTTTCGCATAATCCTGTGCTAATTTTTTC
>CAKTMQ010000085.1 GCA_934573945.1 uncultured Oscillospiraceae bacterium
GTGGATTCGAACCACCGAAGGCATCGCCAGCAGATTTACAGTCTGTCCCCTTTGGCCACTCGGGAAATCCCCCATATGAAATTGGAGCTGGTGGACGGACTCGAACCCCCGACCTGCTGATTACAAATCAGCTGCTCTACCAACTGAGCTACACCAGCAGACGACCAGCAAACATTATATTAACAGATGCACCGGGGTTTGTCAACAAAAATTTTCACAAAAACACAGTGGGGGAGACGCCGGATTTTTGCGCATTTACACTGCGAAAGAGGAGGAGAGGAGAACCATGACCCTTTTACAGCTATCGGAGGAGTACGGCGGCGCCGCAGAGCTGATCGCCGGGCGCATGGCGCTGCTGCGGCAGCAGGCGGCGCTGGAGGAGGAAGCGGAACACCGTCAGCGGCTGGAGCGCCGCATCAACGACCTGCGGCCGCTGCTGCGGCAGTGCCGCCAGCTGCAGCGCCTGACGGCACATTATTATGACAGGAGCTATTACAGGGATGAAGGATACAGAATTTGATCTGGTAGGCCAGCTGGCCGGCCTACAGGCATGGGAACACAGCGGCAGCGGGGACAATTCCGAGCGCCTGCGCCGTCTGCGCCGCCGTCTGCCGGAGGCCATGGCGGAGCTGACGCCCCGCCAGCAGGAGATGCTGCATCTGCGCTACTACGACGGGATGACCGTCACCGACATCTCCCGGCGGCTGGGCGTCAACAAATCCACCGTCTCCCGCTGTCTGCGCCGGGGACACCAGGGGCTTTACAGCCGCCTGCGCTTCACCCTCTAGGCGGCGGGCTTGACAAGACCGGAGCGGGTATATTATAATTCCCACAACCGGAAAACCTTGATTTTACAGGTGAAAGAGAGGAATCAGCGGATGTATCAGAAGATACAGCAGAACAACTGGCTGCGCCTGGGGATGGGCGTTTGCGGCGCGCTTTTACTGGCGGCGGCCATCAACCTCTTCATTGTGCCGCAGGGCTTATACAGCGGCGGATTGTACGGTCTGTGCCAGGTGATCCGCACACTGCTCAAAACGAAGCTGGGGCTGGAAACACCCTTTGACATGGCGGGTCTGCTGTACCTGCTGGGCAACCTGCCGCTGATCTGGCTGGCGTGGCGCACCATGGGACGGGATTTTGTGATCCGCATGAGCGTCACCACGGTGGTCAACTCCATTGCACTGGCGGTGATCCCCTCACCGGCCACGCCCATCATCGCCGACAAGCTGACTTCCTGCCTGGTGGGCGGTATGCTGGCGGGCTTCTCCGGCGGCCTGATCCTCACCTGCGGCTGTTCCACCGGCGGCCTGGATATTCTGGGGCTTTACCTGAGCAAGAAAGGCAGCCGCTTCACGGTGGGGCGCTTCTCCATCACCTTCAACGCGGCGCTGTATACCCTCTGCGCCGTTCTGTTCGATCTGAGCACCGCCATCTACTCTGCCATTTACGTGGTGTTCTCCGCTCTCTTTCTGGATCGGCAGCACCAGCAGAACGTCTCCGTGCAGATGCTGATCTTCACCAAGGAGGATCCCCGGCGGCTGAGTGAGGTCATCACCGAAAAGCTGGGGCGGGGTTTTACCTACTGGGAAGGTCAGGGCGGCTATTCCCACGAGGAAGTGCACGTGCTGTGCGTCTGCCTGAGCAAATATGAGGTGGTCTCGCTGCAGCTGACGCTCCACGAGCTGGATCCCCACGCCTTCTTTATTCTCAAGGAGGGCGTCCGGGTGGGCGGCAACTTTGAGCGTCATCTCTCCTGACGGTGCGGCCGTCCGGCACAAGAGGAGGTAGCATATGGCACTGTACACGGAAAAGCTCATCATGACAACGTTCCAGGAGATGCTGGAGGAACTGCCCTTTGATAAGATCACCGTGTCGGCGCTGGTCAGGCGCGCCGGGGTCAGCTCCAACACCTTCTACTACCATTATCAGGACATCTATGCCCTGCTGGATGCCTGGTTCCGGGCGGAGCTGGGACGCTTTCTCCCGGATGAAGAGGGGCACATCGACTGGCGCACCGCCACCAAGACCATGCTCCGTAGCTGCCGGGAGCGCGCCGGGATCATCTACCATGTGTTCGACGGCCTGTCCCGCGACCGGCTGGAGCGGTATATCTTCTCCCTGACGGACGACGTGTTTTTCCGCAGCATCCAGCAGAGCGCGGCGGATCGCGGCCTGCCGGAGGAGCGGCTGCAGGAGCTGGCAGCCTTCTGCCGCTATGCCTATATCGGCTTTGTGCTCCAGTTCTTCTGGAACCGGATGGAGAGCGACATCGACCGGAGCGTGGATCGTCTGGGTGTGCTGTTTGAGCGCTTTGTGGCCGGCTCCCTGCAGGCGCTGGAGACATCCGATGCATAACGTATGAGGTCTGAGGGCGGCCTTCCCACCGGGAAGGCCGCCCTCAGCGTGTCAAAAAAGCCTCGCAGAGTTTGCCGCCCGCAGGCGGCAAAAAATTCAAATCATTTTCTCTCGCGACATATGCGTGAGAGAAAATACTTCTCAGGCTGCAAGTGTGAAATTTGTTCGCCGCAGGCGAACAAATTATGCGCGCAGCAGACTGCAATCTTTTTGTCGGAAAAACCCGCAGGGTTTTTCGACAGTCTCAGGGCGGCCTTCCCCAGTGGGAAGGCCGCCCTCCTGTATCTCCTGCTTGCAAGAAAACGGCCTTTGGGGTACAATGCTGCTGTGAATGAAATTACCGGTCAGAGACGGGAGGAAAATAACTATGGAAAAGATCGCACTGGTCACCGGCTCCAGCCGGGGTATCGGACGGGCCATCGCCGGCGAGCTGGCGCAGCAGGGCTGGAAGGTCTGCATCAACTACCGAGTCCGGCAGGACTGCGCCGATTCTCTGGCGGCGGAGCTGACGGCGGAAGGCTGTCAGGTGATGACATATCAGGCAGACGTGTCCTGCCGGCAGCAGGTGCAGGCCATGGTGCAGGCTGTCGAGGCGCGGTGGGGCGCGGTGTCGCTGCTGGTGAACAATGCCGGCGTAGCGGGACAGGCGCTGTTTCAGGACGTCAGCGAGGAGATGTGGCGCCGGTATTTCTCCACCAACGTGGACGGTGCGTACCACGCCATTCAGGCGGTGCTGCCGCCCATGCTCCACGCCCACGAGGGCTGCATCATCAACGTCTCCTCCATCTGGGGTCAGCGGGGCGCCAGCTGCGAGGTGACCTACTCCTGTACCAAGGCGGCGCTGATCGGTCTGACCCGTTCGCTGGCGGCGGAGCTGGCGCCCACCCACATCCGGGTCAACTGCATCGCCCCCGGCGTGATCCGCACGGATATGCTGGACGCTCTGCCGCCGGAGGTGCTGCCGCAGCTGGCGGAGGAGACGCCCCTGAGACGGCTGGGTACGCCGGCGGACATCGCCCACGCCGCCGCCTTTCTGGCGTCGGACAAAGCGGACTTTATCACCGGACAGGTGCTGACGGTGGACGGCGGCTTTATTCTGTAAATAGCACGCAGAGGGGCACGGCTGTGCCCCTCTGCATCTTTGACGGCTTTCGCATCAGGCATATGCCGGTATGAGAGGGGATAGGATAGATACGCGCTCCGAAACAGCACGGCCTGCCGCTGCCGGATGGGACACAAAAAGCACTTTCGGCTCTTGCAATCCTATAAAAGCGTGGTAAAATAACGTATTAAAAATCGTACCCGGAGGAGGTATGCTTATGCTGTCGGGACTGACCGGCTTTCTGCCGGAGAGTATCTTGATGTGGTCTGACAATCTGGAGTTTCTCATCCGCCTGCTGCTGTCCGCCGGACTGGGCGCACTGGTGGGACTGGAACGCAGCAAACGGCAGAAGGAGGCCGGTGTCCGTACCCACTGCATCATCGCCTGTACCTCGGCGCTGTTCATGATCCTGTCCAAGTACGCCTTTGTGGACGTGGCCGTCGGTGTGGATGGCCTGCGGGGTGCCGATCCCGCCCGCATCGCGGCGCAGGTGGTCAGCGGCATCTCTTTTCTGGGCGCCGGCGTGATCTTCAAGAACGGCAATTCCATCCGCGGCCTGACCACGGCTGCCGGGATGTGGGGCACCGCCGCCATCGGCATGGCGGTGGGTGCGGGGATGTATTGGCTGGGCTTTTCTGAGGCCGCCATTCTGGTCGCCATTCAGGTAATCCTCCACCGCTTTCCGGTGGGCGCCGATGCGCTGACCACCCAGGAGATCCTGGTGGAGATGGCGGATACGGCAGAGCTGCAGCAGCGCTTTGACGTGCTGCTGGCACGTCACTGCGGACAGGTGGTGGAGAGCAGTCTCAGCCGGGAGGATGGTTTTCTGCGGATGGAGCTTACCGTCCGGCTGGAGCCGCCCATCAGCCACGATGAGGCGCTGACCTTTATGAAGGAGAACGCCGGTGTGCGCCGTCTCTCCGTGTGAGAGGCGCACGCCGGAAAAGGATTGATGAAAAAGGGGGAATTGCCCATGAAACGCTCCCGGATCAACCGTGCGCTGCGGGAAATGGAGATCATGCTGACGGCGTACCGCGTCGCGCTGCCGCCCTTCTGCCACTTTACCCCTGAGGAATGGGCGGATAAGGGGCACGCCTACGATGAGATCCGGCACAATATGCTGGGCTGGGACATCACCGACTACGGTCTGGGCGACTTTGACAGGGTGGGCTTTTCGCTTATTACCCTGCGCAACGGCAACCCGTCCATGGCCGACCGCTATCCCAAGACCTACGCCGAAAAGCTGCTCTTTCTCAAGGAGGGGCAGTACGCCCCCAACCACTTCCACTGGCACAAGATGGAGGACATCATCAACCGGGGCGGCGGCACGCTGCTGATCCGCCTGTACAATTCCCTGCCTGACGAGGAGATCGACCGGCACAGCGACGTGACGGTGCATTCCGACGGCGTGACCTATACGGTGCCCGCCGGCACGCAGCTGCGGCTGACACCGGGTATGAGTATCTCCATCCAGCCACGCCTGTACCACGACTTTGCGGTGGAGCCGGGCAGCGGCGATGTGCTTATCGGCGAGGTGAGCCAGTGCAACGACGACAACACCGACAACCGCTTTGCGCCGCCAGTGGGGCGCTTTCCCGCCATCGAGGAGGACGAGCCGCCCTACCGCCTGCTGTGCAACGAATACCCGGAGGCACGGATATGAGTACGATCTATGACATCACGGCGCTGGGCGAGCTGCTCATCGACTTCACCGACAGCGGCGTCTCCACCGCCGGTATGCGGCTCTTCGAGCGCAATCCCGGCGGCGCACCGGCCAATGTGCTGTCCGCCGCCGCGCGGTTTGGCCGCAGGACGGCCTTTCTGGGCAAGGTGGGAGACGATATGCACGGCCGCTTTCTGCGTCAGACGCTGCTGGACGCCGGTATCTGCACCGACGGGCTGGTGCTGGCGCGGGATGTGTTCACCACGCTGGCCTTCGTGTCGCTGGATGACCGGGGCGAGCGCACCTTCTCCTTTGCCCGTAAGCCCGGCGCGGATACCTGCCTGCGCACCGAGGAGCTTGACCGGGAAGTCCTCACCCATACCCGGGTGCTCCACGTGGGTTCCCTATCGCTGACCGATGAGCCTGCCCGCAGTGCCACCTTTGCGGCGGTGGAGCAGGCGGCTGCTGCCGGTGCGGTGATCTCCTACGACCCCAATTACCGCGCCGCCCTGTGGCCGGATCGGGAGACGGCTGCGGCGCAGATGCGCGCCGTGGTGCCCTATGTCGATGTGATGAAACTCTCCGATGAGGAGACGGAGCTGCTGACCGGCGCGGCGGATCCGGCGGAGGCCGCCGCCCGCCTGCTGGCGCGGGGCGTCTCCTGCGTGGCGGTGACGTTGGGGGAAAAGGGCGCTCTGACGGCCGGCGGCGGCGGAATGCGCACCGTTCCCGGCTTCTCCGTGCCGGTGGCGGACACCACCGGCGCCGGGGATGCATTCTGGGGAGGTTTCCTCCACTATCTGCTGGCGCTGGATAAGCCGCCCGCCGCCCTGACGGCGGAGGATGCGGCGGCCTGTGCCCGCTGGGGCAACGCAGTGGCCGCCCTGTGCATCACACGCCGCGGAGCCATACCCGCCATGCCCGCGCCGGGGGAGGTCTCCGCCCTGCTGGCGGGAGAGCTGCCCTCCGGCCTGTAAAATGCACAAGAAATGCGAAGCAGTTTTGACGAAAGATCCAAAATTTGCAGCACAGCGCTGCGGAGTGATTGACACAAAACCGTAAAGTGTGCTACAGTGAAACAACCGAAAAACCGGAAGAACAACTGAAAAGGGAAACATCGGACGATGGGATCGGGAGAGACCGCCGCGGCGGCGCCGAAGGGGAATGCAGAAGCTCTCAGGCAAAAGGACCGGTTCCGGACGATACTCCGAAAAGGCCGGGCAGTGATACCCGACCACCGAAGGTGCAACCTTCCTCCGGGAAGGGAATCTCTCAGGTAACTCAACGGGGGCACAAAGCTGGCGTTTGGTAGCTTTGTGCCCTTTTTTGCTGCTAAAAAGGAACGGAACTTAAAGGAGGAAAAACGTATGAGCGAACTGAAGCGTACCCAACTGTATGACATCCATGTGGCCGCCGGCGCGGAGCTGGTGGACTTTGGCGGCTGGGAGATGCCCATCCAGTACCCCAGCGGCATCATCGCCGAGCATCTGTACACCCGTCAGGTGTGCAGCCTGTTCGACGTGTCCCACATGGGGCGCCTGCGGATCACCGGCTCGGAGCGCAAGGTGTTTTTGCAGCACGTGCTGTCCAGCAACGTCAGCGCACTGGATCTGAACATGGCGCAGTACTGCATCATTCCCAACGAAAACGGCGGCGCGGTGGACGACGCCTATCTGTATCTGTTCGAGGAGGACAGCTACCTGCTGGTGGTGAACGCCGCCAACACCGACAAGGATCTCAAGCATCTGTACGCGGCGCTGGAGGGCTTTGACTGCCAGATCGAGAACATCACCGACCAGTGGGCGGCCGTTGCCGTGCAGGGTCCCAAGTGCAAGGAGATGCTCACCCAGCTGGCTGGCGGCGTGCAGCTGACAGAGCCCATGAAGAACGCGCTGGGCACCGTGTCTCTGGAAGGCCATACCGCCCGGGTGGCCAAGACCGGCTATACCGGCGAGCCGCTGGGCTATGAGGTCTACGTCCGCAGCGCCGACGCCGCGTGGCTGTGGAACCGCCTGATCGAGCTGGGCGCACGTCCCGCCGGTCTGGGCGCCCGCGACACCCTGCGTCTGGAGGCCGCCCTGCCCCTGTACGGCCACGAGATGGGCACCGC
>CAKTMQ010000086.1 GCA_934573945.1 uncultured Oscillospiraceae bacterium
CTTGTGCCGCCCAAGAAGATGAGCCTGGAGCAGTGCCTGGAGTTCCTGGCGGACGACGAGCTGCTGGAGGTCACGCCTAAGAACCTGCGTATCCGCAAGACCATCCTGAACCACGAGCGCCGCATGAAGGCCCAGCACGGCAAGAAGAACTGAGTATAAAAGGCAGCCTGTCCGCCGGACAGGCTGCCTTTTTTCATCATGTCAACTCTGGTTGCGGCGATTGTAAGCCGCCGTAGGTAGACTTTACGTCCCGTTTCTGGTAGAATAGCAGCAGAAACGGAAAGGAGAAACGTCTATGACCTTCGGAGAAAAGCTGCAAGCGCTGCGGAAGGCCAGGGGCTGGAGTCAGGAGGAACTGGCGTCGCAGATCCATGTGTCCCGGCAGGCACTGTCCAAGTGGGAGAGCGGCGGGGCTGTGCCGGATACGGAGAACATTATCGCATTGAGCAGGTTGTTCGGCGTGACCACGGACTATCTGCTGCTGGATGAGGTTCAGGACGCCGGCCCGGCGGCAGCGCCGAGGGCCGCGTGGCCGAAGCCCCGCAAGTATCTGCTGGCCGCCGCGATCGTCGGTGCGGTGGGCGTGGCCGCTGTGCGGTTCATTTGGGTCGCCGTGGCCGCCGCTATGATTGGCGAGTTCGCCTCGGGTGAGATGAGCGACCTGATCTGGGCGGGGGATATGATGGGCGCTTCGATAGCCCCTGTGCTGCAGCGATATACGCTGCTGTCTGTGCTGAACACGGTGTTTACGGTGCTGCTGGCGGTAGGCGGCATAGGAACGATCTTTTACTACCCTATCCTGCGATTGTGGGAAAAGTACGGGAAAAGGGGAACATGACGGTTTACATAACGTGTGCATTCTGCCCCAAAGCCATTTCCATTTCACGCCCGGTTGAAGTCCGGCGGGTTTACCAACCTGACCTGCGGCGTGGTGGGTCACGCGCTGCGTCTTGTACCGCCCTGGAAGATGAGCATGGAGCAGTGTTTGGAGTTCCTGGCGGACGACGAGCTGCTGGAGGTCACGCCCAAGAACCTGCGTATCCGCAAGACCATCCTGAACCACGAGCGGCGGATGAAGGCTCAGCACGGCAAGAAGAACTGAGCGAATAAAGCAAAAAAAGAGAAGCCCTCTGCCAAGCAGAGGGCTTTTTAATGCAATTGTTTCTGGCTGCTCCTTTACACCGAGGGAATGTCCTTGTGCATCACGCTCTGGCGGATGTAGTCGGCAAACCGCTGTGCCGCCGCTGTCTGGGGCACGCCCCGGAGCAGACACATATCCACGCTGCGGGGCGGGATGTCGAAGGCGGTCTCCAGCTTCCGCAGCCGCCCGCTGTCCAGATCCCGGCGGACGAACTCCTCCGTGACCCCGGCCACGCCGAAGCCGATGGCCGCCAGATCCACCAGCAGACTCCGGGCGCCCAGCTCGATCTCCGGGTTCAGCCGCAGGCCGTTCTGCAGGAAGTACTTCTCCAGATACAGCCGGGAGCTGGCCTTGCGCTCCAGCAGGATCAGCGGGAAGTCCGCGATCTCCGCCAGCGTGTGCAGGTGCTCAAAGTTGCAGGGATATTCCGGGCTGGCCACGAAGATGGAGTGGGTGGCAAAGCAGGGCACGATTTCGAAATTGCCGTCGCCGGGTGTGCTGGCGAAGGCGATGTCCACCTTGCCGGACTGGAGCAGTCCCAGCACCTTGTGGCTGCGGCCGGAGATGATCTGGATGTGGATGGCGGGATACTGCCGGTGGAAGTTGTCCAGATAGGGCAGCAGGAACTGGCTGGTAACGGTGTCGGAGGCACCGATGGTCAGGTGTCCCATCTGCAGCTCCCGGGTCTGGCTCAGCTTGGCCTCGCCGGTCTCCAGCAGGCCGATGGCGCTGCGCACGTACTCATACAGCAGCTTGCCGTCCGGCGTCAGCGTCACGCCCCGGCTGTTGCGGGCGAACAGGCGGGTCTGCAGGTCGGTCTCCAGCTGCTTGATGGACTGGCTGACGGCGGACTGGCTGATATACAGCACCTGTGCCGCGGCGGTGATGTTCCCCGCCTCCGCCACCTCCTTGAATACCTTGTAAAGCTCCAGCTTAACGGCCATATGATCATCCTTTCATAAGTGCACGTGATATATGAAAATAAAATATCGCAAATAATTATACCAAATGCGGCGGCAAATGCAAGCCCCAATTTGACCTTTTACCGGCCTTGTGGTAGAATAAAACGATCAAACAGATGAGGTGAGGGTATGCAGCAGATCAAACGGGCATGGAACAATCAGGACGCAGCCAACAAGGTGATCCTGATCAGCGGTGTGGCGCTGGCCATCTTCTGCCTGGTGATGGGCAAGGGATTGTACGGACTGGTGTTCATCGTGCTGATGTTTGCGTTCATGACGGCGCACAGCGGCCAGCGCACCAAGCGGCTGCGCCGCCTGTACGGTGGGATGTACTTCCATATGCCGGACGGCGAGGCGGTGCCCATGAGCTTTGAGCAGGTGACCACCGAGTACGTCAAGGGGCAGCAGGGCAAGTATGCCGACCG
This sequence comes from uncultured Oscillospiraceae bacterium, assembly GCA_934573945.1. Classification (GTDB taxonomy): domain Bacteria; phylum Bacillota; class Clostridia; order Oscillospirales; family Oscillospiraceae; genus Vescimonas. Next base: position 2,529 of record CAKTMQ010000086.1, read on the forward strand.
GCGGGTGTCGCTGTGGTTCCCCTACTGGCGCATCAACGAGGACGGCCTGCTGGATACGGGCTTCGGGCTGGAGATCGACCTGACGGGCTATGACGATCCCGACGGGCTGCTGCCCCGGTTGAAGAAGGGCGACTTCGTCTATGTGACCGGCTGCATCTGCGCCAGGCGGAAGGATTACTTCTGCGTGGATCGGGTGGAGGAGATCCGGCAGCAGGAGACGCGGCCATGAGACACGAACGGAAGGATCTGCTGTCGTTTATCCACGGTGTGGTGAATCTGGTCTGGCCGGTGTTTGCCTACGATCTGGCGGAGCTGGCGTCACTGATCATCGGCGGCTACAGCTGGGCGACTATGGTGCCGTCCACGATCATGCTGATCCTGCCCATCGTGTCGGACGTAGCGGCTATCGTGGTGGCCGGCGTGCGGTATTACCGGCGGCAGAGCCTGCTGGCGCTGATGGGGCTGATCTTCTCCATTGCGGCGCTGGCGCTGTACTATATTTTGCGGACGATGCTGCATTTCTCACTGGGATGGCTGGAGCCGGTGTTCTGAGAGGCGGCGGAAAGGGCTATATGAAACAGGAACTGATCCCCGTGGGCACCATTGTGAACGCCCACGGCATCCGCGGCGAGGTGAAGCTGAACCCGGTGGGCTTCGACCCGGCCTTTTTGGCGGAATTTGACCGGCTGTGCATCGGCGGCCGGGAGACGGAGGTGCTCTCCGCCCGGGTGCACAAGTCGGTGGTGCTGCTGACGCTGCCCGGCATCACGGACATGGACGGGGCGCTTGCGCTGAAGGGCAAGCCGGTGTCCATCTACGCCGGGGACGTGGAGCTGCCGGAGGGCGAGTACTTCGACGTGGAGCTGGAGGGCTGCACCGTGGTGGATGACGCCAACGGCGAGGAGCTGGGCAAGCTGACGCGTGTGCTGCACTATCCGGCGCACAAGGTCTACGAGGTGCGGGGCGCGCGGGAGTATCTGATCCCCGCCGTGCCCGGCGTGTTCATCGCCTCCGTGGATGTGGAGGCGGGGGTGGTGCGGGTGCACCGGATGAAAGGACTGGCCACCGATGAGAATTGACATCATGACCCTCTTTCCCGACGCCATCCGCGCCATGATGGATCAGTCCATCATCGGCCGGGCGCAGGAGCGGGGCTATATCACCATCGCCACCCACCAGATCCGGGACTACACCACCAACAAGCAGATGCAGGTGGACGACTACCCCTACGGCGGCGGCCGGGGCGCGGTGATGCAGGCCGATCCCCTGTACCGCTGCTGGCAGCATATCTGCGACGAGGCGGGGCAGCGGGTACACACCATCTATATGTCCCCCTGCGGCCGCACCTTTGACCAGCAGGTAGCGCGGGAGCTGAAGGCGTCCTATGACCATCTGATCCTGGTGTGCGGCCACTATGAGGGCGTGGACGAGCGGTTTCTGGAGGAGTGCGTGGACGAGGAGCTGTCCTTGGGCGACTTTGTGCTGACCGGCGGCGAGATCCCCGCCATGGCGGTGGCGGACTGCCTGTGCCGCATGGTGCCGGGCGTGCTGCCGGAGGAGAGCTGCTACACCGAGGAGAGCCACTGGGACGGCCTGCTGGAGTACCCCCAGTACTCCCGCCCGGAGGAGTGGCATGGCCGGAAGGTACCGGCGGTGCTGCTCAGCGGACACCACGGCAATGTGGCGGACTGGCGGAAGAAGGAGAGCTACAAGCGCACCATGCAGCGCCGTCCGGATCTGTTTGCCCGGTTCGACGAGGGCAAGCTGACCACCAAGCACGACCGCAAGGTGCTGGCGGAGGCGAAGGCGGAGTTCGCCGCCATGCAGGCGCAAACGCCGGAAGAGACATAAAGACATAAAACGTATAAAAAGAGGAGGCCATCCAACGGATGGTCTCCTCTTTTGTTATTTTCTTCCTGTATGGTTTTTACTTGGAGCGCAGCTCCGCGCCGAAGCGCTTGGTCAGCTTCTTCAGCACACCGTTGGCGCACTCCTCGATCTCCGCGGAGGTCAGCGTCTTTTCGGTGGAGCCGATGGACAGACGCAGCGTCAGGGACTTCTTGCCCTCGGGTACCTGCTTGCCGCGGTATTCGTCCACGAAAGCCGCACCGTGGAGCAGCGTGTTCTTCACGCCGTCCACCGTCTGCTTCACGTCCGCCCACTTGACCTCGCCATCCACTAGCAGGGAGATGTCGTAGTCGGTCATGGGGTACTCCGTAATGTGGGAGAAGCTGTTGGTGCGGGAGCGGAAGGGCTTGAGGGCATCCTGATCCAGCTGGAAGAGCATCACGTTCAGGTTCTTGATGCCGCAGGCCATGGACACCTTCTTGCTCAGCAGCGCCAGATCACCGACCCGCTCGTCACCCAGATAGATGTTCAGCCAGACCACGTTATCCGCCCACACCGGCTTTTCCACCTGCTTGAAGGTGAAGCCCTCCATGTGGGTGTAGCGGGGCATCATCTCCACCACGCCCTTGGCCTTGCGGAACAGGGCGGTCACGTCCCTGCCGCCGGAGACCAGCGCGCCGGCCACGTTCTTGCGCTGGGAGGGCAGCTTTTCACGGGGATCGTAGGGGGTGGTGTAGTTCTCGTCCCGGAACACCTGCGCCGTCTCGAAGATGGCGAACTCGTCGAAGTACCGCTCGTTCTTCACGATGGCCTTGCACAGGTTGGGCAGCAGGGAGGAGCGGATGAACCGCTCAGCGGGAGACGGCGGCGTGGACAGAGACAGGATGCCGTCGGTGCTCTGCAGCACGGCATTGACGTAGGTCTCGTCCATCCACGGATAGGTGAAGATCTCCTGCATCCCGCAGCGGATGGCCAGATACTCCTTGATGTGCCGCTCCAGATCCTTGTCCAGCTGGTTGATGGCGCCGTCAAAGGTGGTGGTAATGGGCGCCGCCTCGAAGTTCTCATAGCCGTACATCCGGGCGACCTCTTCCATGATGTCCGCCTTGATGGACACGTCGCCGGTGGAACGCCAGGTGGGCACCACCACGTGCATCTTGTCCCCGTCGAAGGTGACGTCATAGCCCAGCAGTCCCAGCTTGTGGGACACATCCTCCGGCGTCAGCGTCTTGCCCAGCCGGCGCTCCAGCCAGCTGAGGGTCACGTCGATCTCTGCCTGCTGGAGATGCTGGGGATAGAGGTCGGTCAGACCGGCTACCTGCATCTCGGGATACAGCTCCCGGAACAGCTCCATGGACATACTGAGCGCCTGGTCGCAGCGCTCGGGGTCGATGGCCTTTTCGTACCGGGCGGAGGCCTCGGTGCGGTTGTCGTACCGCAGGGCGGTGCGGCGGATGCCCTTGGCGTCGAAGTTGGCCACCTCCAGGATGACGCGGCTGGTCTCCGGCAGGATGGAGTCCTTGGCGCCGCCCATGACGCCGGCCAGACCTACCGCGCCCGCGTCGTCGGCGATCACCAGATCGTCGGTGCTCAGGGGCAGCTCCTTGCCGTTCAGCAGCAGCAGCTTCTCCCCCTCGGCGGCACGGCGGACGATGATGTGGCCCGCGATGTGGTCGGAGTCGAAGGCGTGGGTGGGCTGACCGGTGGCCAGCATGACGTAGTTGGTTACGTCCACCAGCGCGTTGATGGGGCGCATGCCCACCTTCCAGATGCGGCTCTGCATCTGATAGGTGGAGGGCTTTACATACAGATTCTCAATGGAGGCGGCCACATACCGGGGGCAGCGCTCCGTGTCCTCCACGGTGACGGTCAGGCTGCCCTGGCCCACATCGCTCTTGTAGGGGACGATGGGCTTCAGCGGCAGGTGATACAGCGCCGCCAGCTCCCGGGCGATGCCGTAATGGCCCCACAGGTCGGGGCGGTTGGTCATGGACTTGTTGTCGATCTCCAGAATGATGTCGTTCAGATCCAGCGCGTCGGCGATGGGGGTGCCGGCAGGCGCGTCAAAATCGCTCAGGTCGAGGATCACGGCTTCCTCCTTGGTGGGGAACAGGTCGGCCAGACCGATCTCGCTGGCGGCGCAGATCATGCCGTAGCTCTCCACGCCCCGCAGCTTGCCCACTTTGATCTCCACCGGCTCGCCCTCGCCGTGCCAGCGGCACATGGCACCGGGCAGTGCCACGGCCACCTTCATGCCGTCCCGGAGGTTGACGCCGCCGCAGACGATCTCCTTGACCTCGCCGCCGATGTCGGTTCTGCACACGCGCAGCTTGTCGGCGTTGGGGTGCTGGCAGACCTCCTTGATCTCACCCACCACCATGTGGTCGAACTGCTTGGCCAGTTCGATGGTGTCCTCCACCTCCACGGTGGACATGGTCAGGTCATAGGAGAGCTGCTTCAGATCCATATCCGCCGGCAGATCGACGTAATCCTTGATCCAGTTCAGTGATACTTTCATGTGTCTTACCTCCCTTAGCGGAACTGATTGAGGAACCGCAGGTCAGCGCTGTGGAACAGACGCACGTCGTCCACGCCGTAGCGCATCATGACCAGACGATCCAGGCCGATGTTGACATAGAAGCCGGTGTACTCGTCGGGATCCAGTCCCGCGGCCTTCAGTACATTGGGATGGGGCGTGCCGCCGGGCATGACCTCGATCCAGCCCACGTGCTTGCACACGCTGCAGCCCTTGCCGCCGCAGACCAGGCA
>CAKTMQ010000087.1 GCA_934573945.1 uncultured Oscillospiraceae bacterium
GGCCTGCCCTTTGTCCAACTGCCAAACATACGGTCTCCGCAGTGCGCATACGATGGAGTATTCCCAAAGAGGAGGTCTTATGATGCCGACCGCAAAGCAAGCGCCCGACCCGGCCATCACGGTTATCCGACATTTTGTCGGCCAGCAGACAGCGGAGACGCTGCTGCTGGAATTGATCCGCGCCCATATGCAGACGGCCTGATACCTGCGGACAGTCCACGGAGAGGAGGGGCTTATGGAGAAGCGACTACTGCCCACCGCGCTGTACTGCCGCCTGTCCCGGGAGGACGGAGACCGGGTGGAGAGTGATTCCATCGGCAACCAGCGGAAGCTGCTGGAGGAGTATATTGAAAACCATCCGGAGTTGACCGCGGCGGAGTGCTATGCCGACGACGGCTATACCGGCACGAATTTCCAGCGTCCTGCCTTTCAGCGGATGCTGCGGGACATGGAAAGTGGGCGCATCCGCTGTGTGCTGGTAAAGGATCTGTCCCGTTTCGGCCGTGACTACATAGAAACAGGCCGCTATCTGGAGCGCTGGCTGCCGGAGCACGGCGTGCGGTTCATCGCCGTTACGGACAATATCGACAGCGACCGCGGCGCCTACGACATGATGATGCCGCTGAAGAACCTGTTCAACACCCAGTATGCCCGGGACATCTCCCGGAAGGTCAAAAGCTCCCTCCATGCCAAGCAGCAGCGGGGCGAGTTCATCGGGGCCTTCGCCAGCTACGGGTACTGCAAGGACCCGCAGAATCATAACCGTCTGGTCATCGACCCGCCTGCGGCGGAGGTGGTGCGGCGCATCTTTACCCTGTTTGAAAACGGAATGGGCAAGATCCGTATTGCCAAGCAGCTGAACGAGGAGGGAATCCCCTGCCCCAGTGAGTACAAGCGGCTCACCGGAGAAAAATATCGCAACAACCACCGGCTGGAGGCTACCACCTACTGGACATATGCCACCATCCACCGTATCCTGCAAAACGAGATGTACAGAGGCAACATGGAGCAGGGACGGGATGACCGCCTCCAGATGCACGGGAAAGCAAAGCGGAAGGAGCGCTCCCAGTGGACGGTGGTATCCGGCACCCACCAGCCGATCATCGAAAAAGACCAGTGGCAGCGGGTACAGGCCATGTTGAATACCAACGCCCGCACACCGGATTTCCGGCAGAACATCAGCCCCTTTGCGGGCTTTCTCAAGTGTGGTGACTGTGGACGAGCCATGGTCAAGACCACCTGGGGCGGCAAAATTTTCTATACCTGCGGTTCATACAAGCGCTACGGCGCGTCCGTGTGCAGCAAGCATTATATCGCCCACGATGTGTTGACGAAGGTAATACTGGATGATTTGAACCAACTCATTGCCGGCGTGGAAAACCTCCGCCAGCTGGCACAGCAGGGCGCGGCAAAGCGTCCGCGCTCCGGCACCGATCAGCCGCAAAAGCTGGAAGCTGCCCTGCAACGCATCCAGCGCCGCCGCCAGAGTGCTTATGAGGACTATCAGGATGCGCTGATCTCCAAAGGGGATTACCTTCGCTACCGCGCCGACTATGACGCACAGGAGCAGGCGCTGCAAGCCCAGCTGGACAAGCTGCGCGGCGCGACCCAGGATGACCCGCTGTCTCTGCCGTGGGTAAAGGAACTGCTGGCGTCGGGGCAGCTGGCGGAGCTGGATCGTCCGACTGTGGCAGCCGCCATCCGTGAGATACGTGTTTACGAGGGGAATCGCATTGAAATCGACTATCTGTTTCCGGAATCCTATCGAGCACTGCTGGAGAGGTAACGATATGCGCTCTATATTAAAATGCAAAAAAGTTGGAAAAATAAAATTGTTTTTAAGGTTAAACAAGAAAAACTCGTTGCATATCCAAAATATTTCGGGTATACTAATGGCCGTGAGGAGGCGATAGCATGATCAATAGACCCAATTATATCGAGGCCATCGCGCCTTTTATCGACCAACCATTGGTCAAGATACTGGCAGGCATCCGCCGCTGTGGTAAGTCCACCATTTTTGAGATGCTGGAGGAGGAGCTGCGGCGGCGGGGCGTGTCTGCGGATCATATCATCTGCAAGCGGTACACGGAGATGGACATTCCCGAAAGCATCACCGCCAAACAGATGTATGACGAGTTGGTGGAAGCCATGGCGGGCAAGGGGCACTGTTACCTCCTGCTGGATGAGATACAGGAGATCACCGGCTGGGAAAGGGCGGTCAACAGTCTGCTGGAGGGCGCGGACGCCGACATTTATGTGACCGGCTCCAACTCCAAGCTCATGTCCAGCGAGATCTCCACCTATCTGACAGGACGCTATGTGTCTATCCCCGTCTATACCCTGTCTTTCCGCGAGTATCTGGACTTCAAAGACGGCAGTGCACTGTCCCAAAAGGAACTGCTGGAGGAATATATCCGGTTTGGCGGGTTCCCCATAATCGCGCTGAGTGAGTATGACCCACAGAACGCCTATCAGATCGTCAACGGCATCTACCACACCGTGGTCTCCCGCGATATTGTAAAGCGTCACCGCATCAACAAGCAGGATCTTTTTGACCGTGTGGTGAAATTTATCATCGAAAATGTGGGCAAGACCTTCTCCGCCAATTCGATCTCCACCTTCCTGAAAAGCGAGCACCGCAAGGTCTCGGTGGAGAGCATCTACAACTACCTGCGCTGGCTGGAGCAGGCGTTCATCATCTATCCCTGCGAACGCTACGACCTGCAGGGCAAGAGTATTCTGAAAACGCAGGAAAAGTATTATCTGGCGGATGTGTCGCTGAAATACGCCCTGTTGGGCTATAACCGCAAAATGCTGGACGGGGCCATGGAGAACATCGTGTTTCTGGAGTTGAAGCGGCGGGGGTACGATGTGTATGTCGGCAAGAATGATACAAAGGAGATCGACTTTGTGGCCACCCGCCGCGATGAGCGGATCTACGTGCAGGTCTGTGTCCAGCTGCCGGTGGGCTCGGACCGCGAGGTGGGCAACCTCATGGAGATCAAGGATCATTACCCCAAATACGTTGTCACCCTGAATGACATGGATGTGGGGATTGAAAACGGCATTAGAATCGTGCACCTGCAGGATTTCCTGCTGGCCGATGCATGGTGAGTATCCATTCGGGAAAGCAGTCCAGTCGGGCTGCTTTTTCTCGTTTAGTGGCGTATTTTTCCCGACTAAATTTCGGCCGGTTTTGCATTTTGCTCGTTTACGCCTCTCCTGCTTTTCCCGACTAAAATTGTAAAACAAACACCGGCAACTGCTTGTCCCACAACGCTTGTGACCATCATCGTCTATCAAAAAGCTTTTACTTTTTTGAACCAAGTTTTGTTGCAGACAGGACACATTTATGCTATCATAAAAGCACAATAAAGAAGTGCGACAGTTCTCCGTGAACTGCCGCACTTTTGCATCACCGTGGGGCAATGAGGATACGGAGAATCTCATCGACATTTTGGCGAAGTACAACGTGAAAACCACCTTTTTCGTCGTGGGAGATTGGGTGGATAAGTATCCTGAGTCGGTGAAAGCGCTGCATGATGCGGGGCATGAGGTCATGAGCCATTCCACCCATCACGACCACTATAACAGTCTGACCTCTTCACAGATCGTGGCGGATATTCAGGAAAGCTGTGACAAGATCGAGGCTGTCACCGGCTGCTGTCCAACGCTGATCCGCTGCCCTTACGGTGAATACGACGACCATGTGATCTCTGCGGTTCGGTCGCTGGGGATGGAGCCGATTCAGTGGGATGTGGAGCAACCGGAAATGACTTGAAGCCGTTGTAGTGTAAGGGATTACGGGTTTTGCCGAAATGCGCATCAGCCAAAAAATTGACCTGTAATCAGGGTACTTCGGGGCTAATTCAGGCGCGGAAGAGGTCAAATTTGAGGGGCTGTGCGCAAAGTGCCAATGAGCTGTCCTCCGGCGAGGCGCGGATGACGCAGGAAACTATCTCTACCAATTTGTGAATACATTTACTTCAAGAAAGCTCCTCTGAAACCTGATGTTGATTTCATCGCTTTTGGGTCGCAGGATTTCGACCTAGGATTCTTCCATGCCTAAGACGGCATTTTCTCTTGCATTTCCGAAAACACTCCTGTATACTGATATAAACTGATACTATTTATTATCAGCAGGAGGTGCTATATGGACGCTGCGTTGTTTACTAGGATGCTATCGGATAAAAGTGTGCTGGACTTGAAGAAACTGGGTTACAAATATCCGCAGGCGGATATGGGGGAGTTTGTTTCGCTGCTGAAGAACGGCTTCTACCACCCGCTGCCGTTGAAGGATTTTTCGGAGCAGGAACTTGTCTATCTGAACAGTGTCGCACAGGTGCATCTCTCTGCCGCCAGAATTCTGCTGACGCCGCAGAGCAGCACGCAGCTTTACGGCGCGAAGGCCATGGAGGAGGAGATTATCTCCACTTTCACCATCGAGCAGGTGGATTTCTCCCGCGACAGTGTCCGTAAAATCCTGTCCGGCTTTGCTCCGGCGGATGAAAGCGAGAACCGCATCTATGGCATGAAGAAGGGTCTGGAATTCATCAGCGACCCCGCCAACAGAATCACCGAAGCATCTATTCACCAGCTGTACGAGACCGCCATCGGCGCTTATCTGCCGGAGGAAGACCGGCTGCGCCCCGGCAGCTTCTACCGGCACGACAGCGTGTACGTAGTCGGCTCCAAAGTGGAGCATACCGGCCTGCCGTGGCAGCAGCTGCCGGAGCGCATGGGGGAGCTGGTGCGCTTCATCCACGAGGATTCCGACAGCAACGACCTGCTGAAAGCGGCACTGATCCACTTCTATATTGCCTATCTGCACCCCTACTTTGATGGCAACGGCAGGATGGCGCGGCTGATGCACCTGTGGTATCTGGTACAGCAGGGGTATTCTTCCGCCCTGTTCGTGCCGTTGTCTGAGTACGTCAACAAGAGCCGTAAGGGGTACTACGATGCTTACACGCTGGTCGAGGAGAATGCCCGCATCAGCGGCGTGCTGGACGTAACGCCGTTTCTGGTATATTTCATTGAGAATGTATATCACAAGCTGAATGGGGCGCTTCCTGCCCGCAGGACGACCGAGGTGTTTCAAACTGCCCTGTCGCAAGGGCAGGTCACGGAGAAGGAAAAGGCGCTGTGGAACTTCGTCCTCTCCGCGTACGGGGAAGCTGAGTTCTCCACCAAGCAGTTGGAAAAGGACTTCGGCAATGCCGCCTACGCCACCATCCGCAGCTTTGTGCTGAAGTTTGAACAGCTGGGTTTGCTGACCTCGATGCGGTATGGGAATCGCGTGAAGTATAGGGTGCAGGCATGAGGGCGCTGAACATTCGTGTAAAAATCTGCAAATTTTATTCAAACTTTCGCGCTAATTTACACGAATATTTTTGGAAACATTGCACAATACGACACGAAACACGTTTGACGGACAGAGGAGACCATCAGCAAATAGCCGATGGTCTCCTCTGTTATGATCGTCCAACGCACATTGTCAGCGCTGCCTGCCCTCAAAAAAAGCATGCAATCATTGCACACTTTTTCCGATAAAAAACCGGAGGTCTATAACCGTACTTCGACCTCCGGGGGAAAAGTTTTCTCGCAGTTTCCGCAGCCAGTTATAGCAACGACCCGAAACATTGAACACGGGTCACATAACCCAATAACAAATAGAATAACCCGACTCCGCAGCAACATTGAACACGGTCGGAGGTCACTACTTGTAATAAAAATGGTGCGGACAGCGCGACGGAACGTTTTTTACTCCGCCAGTTCAAATGTGTCCCGCTGGTTCACGGCGTCCAGTGCCAGCTGGGCGCGGGACAGCTCGTCGCTGACCTTTGCGTAGTCGGCTTCGACTGCCGCCAAGTCGTAGTTGGCGTAGGAGTAGTCGATGATGTTGGACTGCCGGCCATACTGTTCCTCCACACGCTGCTTAGGCAGGCGGGCTTTCATATCGGCCAGCTTGTTCTTGCGCTGGGTCAGTTGGGGAATGTAGATCAACATCTCATCGATGGTCATACCGAAGTCAGGGATAACATGAGTGGCGTTGAACACGTTGATGGCGTGCTTCACCTTGCGGATGCGCTGTTCCAGCTCTGCCAATTTCTTCTGCGTGTCGGCGTAGTCGTAGGCGGGGCGCACGGACTCCACATCCTCGCCCATGGCGGCGCGGAAGTCCTTGCTGCGGTTCTCCTTGTCCAGCAGGGCAGCGTGCTCGTCGTTGAGCTTTTTCAGCAGCTTGTTGGCCTGTGCGGAGGTATATGTCATGGTCGTTCGTCCTTTCTTTTTTGTGAATTTCTGCTCCCATTGTACCTGATTTTGCGGCATAAGTCCAGCGGATGATGGTGCTTTCTCCGGCGGCTTGTCCACGTATTCGCGGTGTCCGTCAGGGTACAGTAACTTGCCGTCCTTTCGTATCAAATTTGCTTTACACCGCCCAGATGATCTCCGCGCTGTCCTCCGCCACCTCGATGCGACGGATAAACTGGGCGGCCACAGCCTTTTTCTCCTCGAAGGACAGCTCGCTGAACATCAGCTTTTCCGGTAGCGGAACGCGGCCAGCTTCGCGCCGCTGGGCCTGCCGGAGCGCTTCGCGCTCCTTTTCGATTTTCCCCAGCGCCTTCTGCAGATAGGACGCGGGCAGATCTTCGCTCTCGGCAAAGGCGTCCATCAGGCGTTCGGCGCGGCGATCCAGCTCCAGCAGCCGCTGGGTGTAGCTGTCCTCCTCCGGCTTCGGCACAACGGGCTCTTGCGGACACTGAGCCAATAGCTTTTCGATTTCTGTCTGCACCACCGCTTCCAGCTCTGTCAGCTTAACGTGGATGGCGGCGTCGCAGCGGTTCATATTGTACCGCCCACTGCACGCCAGATAGCGATAGGACTTGTCCGCCACAACGGACAAGCTGTAGCCGCACTTGGCGCATTTCAGCAGGCCGGACAGCCATGTGTGCTTTCCCTTGCCGCTGTTGCCCACCTGACGGTTGTGAGCCAGCTTTGTCTGCACCGCCAGAAACAGCGGCGACGGCACGATGCCCACGCTGTTCAGCACGGACGCTCGATGGTTCTCGGTCTTGGTGTACTTCCGCGCGTTGGCCTCCCGCTTGCCCACCAGCAGCACGCCGTGTACGCCGTC
>CAKTMQ010000088.1 GCA_934573945.1 uncultured Oscillospiraceae bacterium
CACTCGGAGTTATAGAGCATCATCGCCTTGCCCTCGGAGAAATCGATAAACCGCTCCATCTGGCGCTTGAAGCACTCAGCGTTGTGCTTGATGGTCTCCTCGGTGAGCATCTGGCGCATATCGGTACGGCCGGAGGGGTCGCCGATCAGCGTCGTGCCGTCGCCGATCAGGGCGATGGGCTTGTTACCCGCCATCTGAAGCCGCTTCATCAGGCACAGCGCCATAAAGTGGCCGACGTGCAGAGAGTCCGCCGTGCAGTCAAAGCCGATGTAAAAGGTGGCCTTGCCGTTATTGATCATCTCGCGGATCTCTTCCTCATTAGTGACCTGCGCGATCAGGCCGCGTGCCACCAGTTCTTCATAAATTCCCATGGTTTCCATTCCTTTCTTATCGTTTATTCTGTGATGTTGGTCTACTGAGGCGGAAAAAAACGCCCCCTGTCTCTCGACAGAGGGCGACTGAGCATCGCGGTACCACCTCATGTTCGCCGTCTCCTCTTGAAAACGGCCTCGTCGGGTGCTGACACACCCTATCGCTGTAACGGGCGAACCCGACACATCCCTACTCGCCGCACCGGCTTTCAGAAGGCTGCTCCGGGATGTATTCGCACACGCCGCTCTCTCCTCTTCTCACCAGCCAGAGGTTCTCTTTGCAGACCGCACACGCACTACTTCTTCCCTTCATCACGGTAACTCTATGAGATTGCCACTATTGTAGCAGATTTTTTTCGTTTGTCAACACTTTTTGTAATACTTTTCCCGCATATATCCATTTTATTCCGCCAATTGTGCCCGGAAATGCTCTGCCTGTACCAGCAGCTCCTCGGCGCCCTGCAGCATGGTCTCCGTCACCTGACTGCCACCGGTGAGCCGTGCCAACTCCCCGCGCCGTCTGGCGCGATCCAGCCGCTGCACACAGGTATAGGTACGGCCATCCGCTTCCCCCTTCTCCACGGAGAAGTGGGTATCCGCCATCGCGGCCAGCTGCGGCAGATGGGTGACACAGAGCACCTGCTTCTTCCGACTGATGCGCGCCATCTTCTCCGCCACCTTCTGGGCGGCACGGCCGGAGACACCGGTGTCCACCTCGTCGAACACCATGGTGCCCACCTGATCTTCTTCGCTGAGCACATTCTTCATCGCCAGCATGACCCGCGCCAGTTCGCCGCCGGAGGCCACTTTATTGATAGGCTTGAGTGCCTCACCCAGGTTGGCCGACATCAGGAATCGCACCTGATCCATGCCGGTCGTATCCAGCGGCTTCTCAACAAAATCCACCTGAAACTGGATCTTTCCCATGTCCAGCTGCCGCAGCTGTATCAGGATCTCCCGCGCCAATACCTCGCCCGCCTCTTTTCGCGCTGCGGAAAGCTCATGCGCCGCCGCAGCTGCTTCTTTTTCCGCATCGGCACAGGTACGTTCCAGCCTGGCCAGCGCATCGCCGGCGTAAGTGATCTCGTCCAGCTCACGGCGGCACTGCTCCAGATAGGCCAGCATATCCTCCACCGTAGCACCGTATTTTTTCTTCAGCCGGTACAGCTGATCCAGCCGGCTCTCCACCGTGTCCAGCTCATTAGGTGAGAAGTCAAAGCTCTCCCGCTGCTCCGCCACCGTGTCAGCGATGTCATACACCTCGCTGTAAACCTCCTCCAAACGGTTATACAAGGAGGCAAAGTCTTCGTCCAGATGGCGCACCGTCCCCAAGGCGTCCTGTGCGCGACGCAGCAGTGTCAGCGCACTGTCGCCGTCGTCACCGCCGCTGAGGCAGTAATCCGCACCGGATACGGCAGAGATAAATTTTTCCGCGTTGCGCAGCAGATTGCGGCGGCTCTGCAGCTCCTCCTCTTCGCCCGAACGCAGCTTGGCACGCTCCAATTCATTGATCTGGTATTGCAGCGTGTCCATCCGCCGTGCTTTCTCCGCCTCATCCATCTGCAAAGCATTGATCTTCCGGCGAATTTCCGTTAAGGTATTGTACTTGTCAGTATATTGTTTCAGCAGGTTTTCCGTCCTTCCGAACCGATCCAGATACAGGAGATGCTGCTCCTCATCCAGCAGCTGTTGGCCGTCATGCTGTCCATGGATATTCACCAGCCGGTTTCCCAGTGTACGCAGCTGAGACACACTGACCGGCCGGCCGCCCACACGGCAGACGTTTTTACCGTCTGCACTGATCTCACGCTGCAGCAGCAGCCGGCCATCCTCATCAGGAGCAACGCCCAGATCCTCACATTGGTCGGCCGTCACGCCGGAGAACAGCGCACTGACAGAGGCCTTGTCCGCGCCGGTGCGGATCAGGTCGCGGGATGTCCGCTGCCCCAATACGGCACTCATGGCGTCTATCACAATGGATTTACCGGCGCCTGTCTCACCTGTCAGCGCATTGAAGCCCTGCTCGAAAGCGATCTCCGTCTCCTCGATGATGGCGATATTCTCAATGTGAAGCAGTTCCAGCATAGTTCTCCTCCCGCACCCGTCAGCGCAGCATCTGTTTCACCTGTTCGCAAAAGTCCAGTGCCTGCATATTGTCGTGGAACACCATCAGAATTGTATCATCTCCCGCCAGCGTACCCACGATGTCCGTGTCATCCATGTTATCCAGCGCGAAAGCCGCACCCTGCGCCATTCCCTCGATGGTTTTGAGCACCACCAGGTTCTGCGCGGCATCCACACGGATCACGCTCTCACGGAAGATCGTGCGCAGTTTGTCGGCAAAGTTCAGCTTTGTCTTCTGCACAGACACCGCATAGCGATACCGCCCATGCCCGGTCGGCTCCTTCACCAGATGGAGCTGCTTGATGTCACGGGAGATCGTGGCCTGTGTGGATCGGATCCCCAGTGCCTCCAGACGCTGCAGCAGCTGCTCCTGCGTCTCGATCGCCTCTTCGCTGATGATCTGCAGTAGCTTTTCCTGTCGCACATTTTTCATTTCTCGCAGCCTCCCATTTTATAATCCAAAATCTCACAGAAGCTCTTTTTGCTAAGACGTACAAGTCCCATAGCAAACTTTGATTGCCGGACACGCACCTTGTCACCGTTCTTCAGGGAAAACGCCTTGCCGCCATCAGCTGAAAGATAGACGAACTTTCGGTTGGCGTCCGCCGTTTCGATGGTAATCACGTGTTCCGGCGAGAGCACGTAGGCACTGGAGCGGGTGGAATGGGGGCAGATCGGCGTGATCAGCAGATTTCGCGCCGTCGGCTCCACGATAGGGCCGCCCGCCGCCATGGAATACCCGGTGGAGCCGGTGGGCGTGGCAATGACCACACCGTCGCCTGTCACCTTGGTGAGCCGGCCTTCTTCGGTGAAGATGTCCAGCCTCACAACGCGGGCAACGGAACCCTTTGAAACCACCGCGTCATTCAGCGCAATGTTGCTGTATACTGCGTTGCCGCCCCGAAAAACGGTGACATCCAGCATCATACGGGATTCCACCGTAAAGCCCCAGCTCTGCAGGTCCCGCAGGCGCTCCAGTTCGTTGGCCTCCAGCTCCGACATAAAGCCCAGACTGCCCAGATTGATACCCAGCACCGGCACATTGTGTAACGCCGCCATGCGGCTCAGGTGCAGGATCGTACCGTCGCCGCCAAAGGCGATCATCAGATCCGCCGTCTTGATCTCCTGCTGCAGCTGCCGCACAGGAACACCCAACTCGTCGCCGTAGCCGTCCCGGTGGAAGGGCAGGCATACCGCCGTCTCAAAGCCGATGCTCTCCAGGATCGACTTGGCATCCTTGGCTACCTTCAGTTCACTGTCCCGATAGGGATTGGGACACAGGATCACTTTCTTCTTCACTGTGCTTCCCCCTCCTTCAGCGTCTCATGGGACGCCGTTACCACCCCGCGCAGATCAACGTCCGCATCCGGCTCATTGGATTTGCGCAGGTATCCCAAATACTCAATATTCCCCTCCGGTCCGCGGATAGGCGAATATGTAATGCCAAGTACTGTAAAGCTATTTTCCTTTGCATGATTCAGAAAATGCTCCAGCACTTCCAGATGTACTGCACTGTCCCGGACAACGCCCTTTTTTCCCACTTTCTCCCGTCCAGCCTCAAACTGGGGCTTGATCAGGCAGGCGATCTCACCGCCCTCCCGCATCAACTGGTACAGCGCCGGAAAAATCAGCTTCAAGGAAATAAAAGACACATCAATCGAGGCAAAATCCAACGGCTGCGGGATCTCCTCCTCTGTGAGATAGCGGGCGTTGGTACGCTCGAGACACACCACCCGCGGATCATTCCGCAGACGCCAGTCCAGCTGGCCGTATCCCACATCCACCGCATAGACCTTCTCCGCACCGTTTTGCAGCATACAGTCGGTAAAACCGCCGGTAGAGGCGCCAATATCGGCGCAGACTTTTCCGGCCAGCGTGATCGGCCAAGTCTGCATGGCTTTTTCCAGCTTCAGACCGCCCCGGCTCACATACCGCAGCGCCCCGCCCCGCACCTCGATGGGCGCGTCATTGGCCACCGCCGTTCCCGGCTTATCCGAACGCTGTCCCGCCACAAATACATGGCCTGCCATAATGACGGCCTGCGCTTTCTGCCGGCTCTCCACCAGACCGCGCTCTACCAACAGCACGTCAAGCCTTGTTTTCTTACTCATGGCACGCCTCCTTCCACGCAGCTGCCACCCCCTGTGCATCCAGACCTCGCTGGGCATACAACTGCGGCACACTTCCGTGACAGGGGATCACATCCCCCAGATTCTGCAGTATAACCTTCTCCGGCACGCATCCCCACTGCGCCAGGATCGCGGCGATCCGCTGTCCCACACAGCCGGTGCCTATACAGTCCTCCAGCACCAGCAGCCGTTTTTCGCCGCCCAGTGCCGCCGTCAGCACCGCATCCGGCAGTGGTGCAATGGCATTGAGCTTCAGCACCCGCACCTCGACGCCATCCCGGTGCAGCAGCTCCGCCGCCGCCAGCGCCTGATTGATGAGTACGCCGTAGGTCAGCATCGTTCCGTCGCCGCCGTCGCGCAGCTGTGTCAACAGCTCCTCACCGCAGCAGTCCCGATATGCCCCTTCATTGCCTCTGGGATAACGCACCGCCACAGCGCCCTTCAGATCAAAAAGCGCCCGCCGCAGCATATAGCGCAGTTCGGCAAAGCTGGCCGGGCAGAGCACGGTCATGTGGGGAATCTGGGATAGATATAGTACATCGAAACAACCGTGATGGGTCTCGCCGTCGGCACCCACCAATCCGGCACGATCCACCCCCAGCACTACATGGAGGTCATCCAGCGCCACGTCCTGCAGCAGCATATCATAGCTGCGCTGCAAAAAGCTGGAATACACCGCAAACACCGGCAGCAACCCCTGCTTGGCCATGCCGCCCGCCATGGACACCGCGTGTCCCTCGGCGATCCCCACGTCAAAGATGCGCTTCGGATAGGCGGCGGCAAAGGCCGTCAGTCCGGTGCCCTCCTCCATGGCCGCCGTGATCGCACAGATGCGGGGATCCTCTCCTGCCAACTCCGTCAGCGTACTGCCAAAGACATGGGAGAAATCCTCCTGCGGCGGTGACAGCGGCTTTCCCGTCGCCGGATCAAAAGGGGCTACGCCGTGGTACTGCGCCGGTCTCTGCTGGGCGGGCAGATAACCCATACCCTTTACCGTGCGCACATGGAGCAGCACCGGGCAGCGCTGCTCCCGTGCCCATTGCAGCGACCGGGTCAATGCCTCCACATCATGCCCGTCCACCGGTCCCATATAGGTAAAGCCCATGCTCTCAAACATGGAGCTATTGGGCAATATGGCGTTTTTCAGCGCCGTTTTGACGTCGTGACTCACCTCATAGAGCTTTGTCCCCACAGTGCCGCTGCCCAACAGCTGACGATACCGCTTTTTGAACTGGTAATACCCCTGCTTCGTCCGCAGCTTCGACAGATGGCTGCTGACCGCGCCTACATTGGGGTTGATGGACATACCGTTGTCGTTGAGGATCACGATCATCGGTTCCCCGGAGGCTCCTGCATTGTTCAGCCCCTCAAAGCTGAGTCCGCCGCCCAACGCACCGTCTCCGATCAGCGCCAGCACATCATAATCCTGCTGCTGCATTGTCCGTGCACGCGCCATACCCAGTGCCACGGATACGGAATTGGAGGCGTGTCCCGCTACAAAAGCGTCGTGTACGCTCTCATAGGGTTTGGGAAAGCCGGATAGCCCCCCCAGCTGCCGCAGTGTATCAAAGCGCTCCCATCGACCGGTCAGGATCTTATGGACATAGCACTGGTGTCCCACATCGAATACCAACCGGTCACGGGAGGTGTCAAATACCCGGTGGATAGCCACCGTCAGCTCCACAACACCCAGATTAGATGCTAAATGACCGCCAGTTTTTGCCACGCTCTGTACCAGAAAGGTACGCAATTCGTCGCAAAGCTGGCGGGTCTGACTCAAACTCAGCCGCTTCACATCGGAAGGGCCGTGGATAGATTCCAACATCAGGGCTTGTCCCTCATTTCACCGATAAAGATGCAGCGCGTGCATAATACGCGCCACCTGATAGACCACTGCGGTACACTCGTTGATGGCCACCTTTTTGAACAACGCTTTTCCGCCGATGGTCAAACCGGAGATCAGCGCCGTGATGCCGATGGAGATCAGCACATTGGTGGTGTTGAAGTCCCTCTGCAGTGCGGTAACGATGACCGCCGCAGTGGAACCGCTGACAATGCCGCAGATGTCGCCCACCACGTCGTTGCAGACGGAGCTGACACGGTTGGCGTTGGCCAACAGCCGGATGGCTTCCCGGCCGCCCTTCTCCTTATGTGCCGCCATGGAATGAAAGGGCTTTGGATCCGCCGCTGTCACCGCCACACCGATCATGTCGAAAACGATACCCAGCGCGATAAATGCCAGCAGTACCAGCACCGCCACCACATAGCCGGCGCCGCTCAGCGCCGTAGAGGAGAAAAAGCTCAGCAACGCGCTGAGCACCACCGCCATAAAAAACACACGCAACGGCCAGTGGTCATTCTTCTTTTTGGATTTGTCCTTGTCACTCAAAACAGA
>CAKTMQ010000089.1 GCA_934573945.1 uncultured Oscillospiraceae bacterium
CGGTTGATGCCGCAGTCGTCGGTGATGTCGCTGACGGTGATCTTGTGCAGCGGCTTTTCCAGCAGCAGCTTTTTCAGTGACGCCTCCAGCGCCCGCTTGGTGACCTGTGACATGGTACGTCCTCCCGGAAACATGGTATTGCCACTATTGTAGCGGAAGCAGACGGGAAATGCAAGTGCGGCTCTTACTTACGGACTGTACTTGCGTGGGAGACGATCCTGTGCTACAATACAGTTGCAGCACGTATCATGGAACGGGAATGAAGTGCTCCCCGGGAGACCGAACCGCTTTTCAGCTGATGACTTCTGTCTTGGGCAGAAGTCTTATTTTTTTACAGGAGGATGAATATGTGGATCAACTGTCTGTTTGTGGCGCTGGGCGGCGCCGTCGGTTCCGTCAGCCGCTATCTGCTGGGACTGCTGCCGGTGAAGGCGGCGGCCGGTTTTCCTTTGACCACACTGGTCATCAATGTGACCGGCGCTTTTCTCATCGGCCTTTTGACGGCACTGGCCGGGAAGCACACCGGATTTGATCCCCGCCTGGCGCTGCTGCTGAAGGTGGGATTATGCGGTGGTTTTACCACGTTTTCCACATTTTGCAGTGAAGCGGTGCAGCTGATGCAGAGCGGTAAGACGGCGCTGGCAGCGCTGTACATCGTGCTGAGTCTGATGCTGGGAACCGGCGCTGTGTTTATCGGACAGTGGGCTGCGCGGTAAGGCAACGGGTATACAGGAGCGCGGTGTATGGATGGACGGTGCGCCGGACTGACGCTGTTTGCGGCCTTTTTCTACCTTTTTTACGGAATTTTGACCTTTACACCGTACCGGAAACAGGGTATAATATCGTGTTGAATCATGCAAAAGGAGCCGGTATATGAAGGTCAATCAGATCAAAGCGGGCGCAGTGCTGTCCTATTTCTCCATGGGACTGAGTACCATCATCTCGCTTGTCTATACCCCTATCATGCTGCAGCGTCTGGGCGAGAGTGAGTTCGGCGTCTATCAGGCGGTGCTGCCCATCATCTCCTATCTGAACCTGCTGAGCTTCGGCCTGGGCAGTGCCTATGTGCGGTACTACTCCCGCTTCCGCGCCGCTGGAGACAAGAAGGGCTGCGCCAAGCTCAACGGTATGTTTCTGATCACCTATCTGTTTCTGGGAGCGGCGGTGCTGGCTATCGGCTTTGGATTGTCCTATTGCGACGTGATCTTCGGCAAGAAGCTGACCCCCGACGAGATCGCACTGGCGGAACGGCTGCTGCGGATCATGACGGTCAACGCCGCACTGACCTTCCCCATCAGCGTGTTTGAGTCCCACGTGACCATCAATGAGCGGTATCTGTTCCAGAAGATCGTTGCCATGGGCAAGCAGGTGCTCAACCCACTGATCATGATCCCGCTGCTGATCATCGGCTACCGCAGCGTCACCCTGACTGTCGTCTCCCTGATCTTTACCATTCTCAGCGGTATCCTCAACATCGGCTACTGCCTGCGGAAGCTGCGGATGCGCTTCTCCTTCCGGCACTATGACTTCCGGCTGATGCGGGAGATGTTCGGCTTTACGGTATATGTGTTCATCGGCATCGTGGTGGACAATGTCAACTGGTCCATTGACCGGCAGCTGCTGACGTGGCTCCACGGCTCCACCGCCGTCACGGTGTACACCATCGCCGCCCAGCTGAACAACTATTTCCTGCTGTTCGGCAACGCCATTTCCAACGTGATGACGCCCCGTGTCCACCGGCTGGTGGCGGAAAACGCCTCCATGCGGCGGCTGGACGCCCTGTTTACCCGGGTAGGGCGGCTGCAGTTCATTCTGCTGGCCTGTATCTTTCTGGGCTTTGTGGCCATCGGTCAGCCCTTTGTGGTGCTGTGGGGCGGCGGTGAGCAGTTCCGCGTGGACTACTGGACGACGCTGCTGCTGTTTTTCGCCTGCCTGTGGACCAATGTCCAGACGGTGGGCATCGAGATCCAGCGCGCCAAGAATATGCACAAGTTCCGCTCGCTGACCTACTTGGGTGTGCTGGTGGGCAACATTCTGATCTCGATCCCCCTGTGCATGAAGTGGCAGGGGCTGGGCGCCGCCATCGGCACCGCCATTGCCACGCTGGTGGGCAATGTGATCCTGATGAACTGGTACTATTACCGGCATATCGGGCTGAATATCCCCTCATTCTGGCGGCATATCTTCCATCTGATGCCGTCCATGGTACTGCCGGCGGCAGTGGCCGTACTGCTGGCGTTGTTCACCCATCCCACCAGCTACTGGGGACTGATCCCGCCGGGCTGTGCCTTTGTGGCGGTCTACGCTGTGTCAGTGTGGCTGTTCGGCATGAACCGCTATGAGCGCAGCCTGATCACCGGGCCGCTGCGGCGGCTGACGAGACGGAGAGGAGGTGGGGGACGTGCCCCGCAAAACCGGACGTAATACCAAGGGACGCATCGTCTCCGCGGCGTGGAAGCTGTTCTATGAGCAGGGCTACGACAACACCACCGTGGAGGACATCATCTTCGAGTCGGAGACCTCCAAGGGCAGCTTTTACCACTATTTCGAGGGGAAGGACGCCCTGCTGGGCTCTCTGTCCATGATCTTCGACGAGAAGTACGAGACACTGCGGCAGGAGATGGATCCGGATATGCACGCGGTGGACAAGCTGCTGTATATGAACCATGAGCTGTTCACCATGATCGACAACAGCGTGTCGGTGGAGCTGCTGGCGCGGCTGTTCTCCACGCAGCTGACCACGAAAGGGGAGAAGCACCTCCTCAACCGTGACCGCACCTACTTCAAGCTGCTGCATCAGGTGGTGCGGCAGGGCTTGGAGCGCGGCGAGCTGCGGCAGGATCTCACCGCCAATGAGATCATCAACGACTATGCCATGTTCGAGCGGGCACTGATGTACGACTGGTGTCTGGCCGACGGGGATTATGCGCTGGCGCGCAATGGCGACCGGCTGATGCCTCAGTTTTTGTACAGCTATCGCGGTCAAATATAAAATTTATTTTTTGACTAACTTTTGTTATCGAAATTCGTACAGTTAAAAAACAGTGTAATTCCATATATAATCCGTTAAAATACAGAACGGTGTACAGAATGAATTCTGTACACCGTTCTGTATTTCGTTCTGTAAAAAAGTGTGGTATACTGTCGCCCGTTAGACGAAAGAGAGGTTCCTGATCATGACAACTGCGCAAATTTGTATCATCATTGCCATTGCGGTCTATCTGGTCGCCATGGTGTTTGTGGGCGTTGCCTACTCCCGTGCCAGCAAGGGCGGCGCGGACAGCTTCTATCTGGGTGGTCGCAAGCTGGGTCCCGTGGTTACGGCTATGAGCGCCGAGGCCAGCGACATGAGCTCCTGGCTGCTGATGGGTCTGCCCGGTGTGGCCTACTTCACCGGTATTGCCGACGCGGCTTGGACGGCCATCGGTCTGGCACTGGGTACTTATCTGAACTTCCTGCTGGTGGCCAAGCGCCTGCGGATCTATTCCGCGGAGATCAACGCCATCACGGTGCCGGAGTTCTTTTCCAAACGCTTCAAGGATGACAAGAAGGTGCTGCTGGGTATCTCCGCTCTCATCATCCTGATCTTCTTTATCCCCTATACCGCCTCCGGCTTTGCCGCCATCGGCAAGCTGTTCAACAGCCTCTTCGGCTTCAACTACACCGTTTCCATGCTGGTGGGTGCTGCGGTGGTTATTCTCTATACCATCATGGGCGGCTTTCTGGCCGTGTCCACCACCGACCTGATCCAGAGCATCGTCATGACCATTGCCCTGATCGTGGTGCTGGGCTTCGGCATCGAGGTGGCCGGCGGCTGGAGCGCTGTGACCAGCAATGCCGAGTCTATCCCCGGCTATCTGAGCCTGGTGCAGATGACGGACATCTCCACCGGCGAGGTGACGGATTACGGCTTTATCAAGGCGCTGTCCATGCTGGCCTGGGGTCTGGGCTATTTCGGTATGCCCCATATTCTGCTGCGCTTTATGGGTATCAGCGACGCCAATAAGATCAAGATCTCCCGCCGTATCGGCAGTATCTGGGTGGTCATCTCCATGACCGTGGCGGTCACCATCGGTATCGTTGGTCTGGCCATGTCCCGGGCGGGCGAGATCGAGACCTTCGGCTCTACCTCCGCGGCGGAGGCGGTGATCGTCAAGATCGCTGATCTGCTCAGCACCCATGGTGTACTGGCGGCGCTGGCGGCCGGCTTGATCATTGCCGGTATTCTGGCCTCCACCATGTCCACGGCGGACTCCCAGCTGCTGGCGGCCTCCTCCAGTGTGTCGGAGGATCTGGTCAAGCAGGTCTGCGGCGTAAAGCTGTCCTCGAAGGCTACCATGTGGGTGGCGCGTGTCACGGTCATTGTGGTGTCTGTTATTGCCGTGTTTCTGGCGCGTGACCCCAACAGCTCCGTGTTCACCATCGTGTCCTTTGCCTGGGCGGGCTTCGGCGCTACCTTTGCCCCGGCCATGCTGACGGCGCTGTTCTGGAAGCGCACCACCAAGTGGGGCGTGCTGGCCGGTATGATCTCCGGCGGCGCCATGGTGTTCATCTGGAAGTATTTGCTCAAGCCGCTGGGCGGCGTGTGGGGCATCTACGAGCTGCTGCCCGCTTTCATCGTGGCGCTGGCGTTCATCGTGGTGGTCTCTCTGCTGACGGCACAGCCCGACGCGGAGACCGTGGCTACCTTTGAAAAGGTAAAGGCCGACTGCAAGAAATAAATCATCGACAAGATAAAAGAGTCGTCCGGTGGGACGGCTCTTTTTGCCGTTTTTGCCGGCTGGATTTTTGCAGACCTGGTGAAATTTTTCTGCATTTGGATTGAATCACCGGCGGCATTGCGGTATAATAAAACAGATTTTATTTCCATAAAGGGAGGCTATCCCATGACATTACAGGCATATCTAAACAGCATCCGCAGCAAGACCGTGGCCGTGGTCGGCATCGGTGTGAGCAACACACCGCTGATCCGGCGGCTGCTGCAGGAGGGGATCCATGTCACCGCCTGCGACAAGCGCAGCCGAGAGCAGCTGGGAGCACTGGCTGACGAGCTGGAGCGGGGCGGTGCACGGCTGCAGTTGGGTGCGGACTATCTGGAGGGACTGGATCAGGACGTCATTTTCCGCACGCCGGGTCTGCGCCCCGATGTACCGCAGCTGGCGCAGGCCGTGTCCCGGGGCAGTGTGCTGACCTCGGAGATGGAGGTGTTTTTTCAGGTGTGTCCCTGCCCCATCATTGCGGTGACGGGCAGCGACGGCAAGACCACGACCACCACCATCATTGCCAAGCTGTTGGAGAAGGCGGGACACACCGTCCATGTGGGCGGCAATATCGGTAATCCGCTGCTGTGTGAGGCGGACAGCATGGCATCCACGGACTACGCGGTGCTGGAACTGTCCAGCTTTCAGCTGATGACCATGACCAGCAGCCCACGTATCGCCGTGGTGACCAATCTGGCGCCCAACCATCTGGATGTACACAAGGATATGGAGGAATATGTGGCCGCCAAGGAGAATATCTTCCGCCACCAGAAAGAGGGGGATAAGGCTGTATTCAACTATGATAACCGGATTACCCGGGATCAGGGAGAGACGGTGCCTGACCGGGCGTGGTATTTCAGCCGTCAGGCGGAGCCGGAGCGGGGCGTATTCCTGCGGAGCGAGGCCATCGTCTGCCGGAACGCAGCGGGCGAGCGGACAG
Organism: uncultured Oscillospiraceae bacterium; assembly: GCA_934573945.1. GTDB lineage: Bacteria > Bacillota > Clostridia > Oscillospirales > Oscillospiraceae > Vescimonas. Next base: position 5,701 of record CAKTMQ010000089.1, read on the forward strand.
TGATGACGGTGAACGACATCAAGCTGCCCGGTGTGCACAATATAGAGAACTATATGGCCGCCATCGCTGCGGTGGACGGCATGGTGCCGGATGAGATCATCCGCGATTTTGCCCGGGAGTTCGGCGGCGTGGAGCACCGCATCGAGCTGGTGCGCACCTACCGGGGTGTGCGGTATTATAACGACTCCATCGCCAGCAGCCCCAGCCGTACCACGGCGGGTCTGCGTTCCTTCAAGGAGAAGGTGATCCTGATCGCAGGCGGCTATGACAAGCACATCCCCTTTGACGCGCTGGGAGAGGAGATCGTGACGCACGTAAAGCTGCTGGTGCTGTGCGGCGCCACCGCCGGAAAGATCCGTGCGGCGGTGGAGGCGGCACCGGACTACCGCCCCGGCTATCCGGAGATTCTGGATGTGACGCCGTTTCAGAAGGCGGTGGAGACAGCGCGTGACCGCGCTGCCGCCGGGGACGTGGTGACGCTGTCGCCTGCCTGTGCAGCCTTCGACCAATTCAAGAATTTCGCCGAGCGGGGCAAGACCTTCAAGGCCATCGTCAACAGCTGGGAGGCATAGGGATAAGCCACGGCGGCATACGCTCCTTGCAGGGAGGTGTATGCCATGGAACGGCTGCGCTATCTGCGCCTGACGCCCCGCCAGCGGCTGAGCGTGTGGCTGGCACTGCTGGTGCTGGCGCTGTTGGCGGCGGCGGTGACGCTGCTGTGGCACCTGAAGCCGGTGATGACGCGGATGGCCACGGCGCGGGTGTCCAATACCGTGAACCGTATTGTGATGCTGGCGGTGGATGAGGCGGTGGACAACGGCGAGATCGACTACGACCACTTTATCACGTTTGAGAAGGATGCGGCGGGGCAGATCACCGCGCTGCGCAGCAACGTGGCGGAGGTGAACCGGATGCAGAGCGAGATCGCCGCCCGGATCCTGCAGCGGCTGTCAGACATCTCCACCAGTGAGTTGGCTATTCCGCTGGGAACACTGACCGGTTCGGCGCTGCTGGCGGGACGGGGGCCGTGTCTCTATGTCCGGATGCAGGCGGTGGGCAGCGCCTCGGCGGCCTTCCGCAATGAGTTTACCTCCGCCGGGATCAACCAGACCCGGCACCAGATATTCCTGGACGTGGAGGTCTATATGAGCATCCTGCTGCCGGGACTGACCACCTCCACCTGCGTGACCAATGAGATCGCGGTAGCGGAGACGGTGATCGTGGGCGGCGTGCCGGACACCTATACCTATTTCAGCACCAAGCCGGACGAGACAGAGCAGTATGCCGAGGACTATATCATGAAC
>CAKTMQ010000090.1 GCA_934573945.1 uncultured Oscillospiraceae bacterium
CACATGTGGGAGAGCTTGGACGACACAGCATTCCTGCAAAAAATTGATGCCATAGGCGATGACGGCGGCTTACTGCACCCGACTTTCGCCGGACTGCTGATGTTCGGCAATCACCAAGACATTCTCTGTGAATACCCTAATTATGCCATAACCTACCGTGAGCAGCTTGATACGAAAGGCAACTGGGAAGAAGCCCCTTGGAGCGGCAATGTCTATGAATTCTACTACTGGGCTTATAACAAACTGCAACAGAACGCGAAAAAGCCCGCCCGTCAAGCTCTGCGTGAGGTGCTGGCCAACTGCCTTGTTAATGCGGATTATCATGGCAGCGGCGGCATCATCGTCAGCAAGGGCTATCAAAAAATCACCCTCTCCAACCCCGGCAGCTTCCGTGTGCCTCTTGACACCGCCAAAAGCGGCGGCGTGTCCGACCCGCGAAACCCCGCAATGGCCCGGATGTTCCGCTTCGTGGATGTAGGCGAATACACCGGCGGCGGCATCCCCAATCTGTACCGTATTTGGAAATCCGAAGGCTGGCCGGAGCCTGTTTTCTCGGAGAGCTGCTCGCCGGATCGTGTCTCCCTTACGCTGTATATGACGGGCCACAGCGGCGCAGAAAACGCAACCGCCGGAAAGCAAGTCCCCCTGAGCGCATTATCCCAGCGCCAACTGCTAATCGACTATCTCACAGACCACCCCACCAGCGACCTGTTTGCACTCTCCAAATCCCTGGGCACCAGCTTGAGCCGCACGGAATCCCTCATACAGCAGCTTGCCGATGAAGGTATCGTCGTCGTGGAGGCAGGCCAAGGGAATCGACTGTATAAGCTGAAAGCGTAAGGCAGCTCAAATCCTGCGCCGCAATAACCAAAGAATAAGAAAAATCCCTCTGAAATCAACGATTTCAGAGGGATTTTGGTCCGAGTGAGGTGACTTGAACACCCAACCTCGACATCCCAAATGTCGCGCCCTACCAGTTGAGCCACACCCGGATATTCATTTTTCTGCCATGATACCACGGCGAACGGTAAAAATAAAGTTTTTTCTGTCTGTGGTCATTCCTGTGGTCAAAGCAGCTTTTGTGCCGCTTTCGGCAATCGGGGAAAATCCCGCAAACGCAGGCGCTGCAAGGCTTTGCGGCATTTCGCCTTACCCTGTCCCGGATACCGCCACGGCATTCCCAAAGCGGGCGCGCTACCAACTGCGCTACACCCGGTTATTTCGTTATTTTATCCGGCTGGTCGTATTCTCCCAAACCAGGCGCGATACCAACTTCGCTATACCCGGATAAGCCAATTTGCCTACCTGCACACAACAGCGGCCTGCCCCGGCAAGCGGAGCGTACCGACATCCGGCAACACTCTTATCTTACCAGATTCCCGCCCTGCTTGCAAGGGGAAAATCCCATAACCGATCAATTGACCGGGGGCAGACACGCCTGATCGCGTGCCTGCCCTCGTTGATCGATCGGTAGCATCCTATCACAGCGCATCAAACTCCTCCCGGGTCATCAGCAGATTCAGCGCATCCAGCAATCCGCCGGTAGTCAGGTGCTCCGGCAGCCGCAGCCGCGCCAGCAGCGCCGCACGGCGCTGGGTGCTCCCGGCGCCGATCAGCCCCTTATCCAGCAGATCTGCACGGGTGATACCGGCGGCGGACGCCGCCGTCTCCCCTTCAAAGGTGGCACCACAGTGCCGCAGCACCTCCAGCAGTACCTCCGGCGGCATTCCCTCTACGCCCAGCTTGCCTTCTTTTCCGCCTTTGCGCTTACGGCGCTCCTTGCCGGCCACGTCCGGCACATACGCCTGCTTCACCTGCTCCGGCGGCAGCGCCCCCTTCAGGTAGTTGCGGATCACAAAGCCCGCGCCGTCCGGATCCGTCAGCAGGATCACCCCCCGCTTCTGCGCCAGCTGCCGGAAGTAGGCCAGCTTCTCCCGGTCATGGAACACGCCGAACCCATCGGTGGTAAGAATGACCGCCTCCACCACCTGAGAAAGGGTGTTTTTGTCGTAGCGCCCCTCCACCACGATGACCTCACGAATGCGCGGCTTCATCGCTCACCTGCCAATTCCATCAAAAACAGCTTCAGCTCCGCCTCGCTGTCCATACCCCGTTCGCTCTTCATCCGGCGATCCAGCCGCTGGCAGCGGATGACCGCGGCGCTGCACCAGTCGTGATCCACCTTTTTGGCAGCCTGCAGCAGCAGCTTGGCGGGATAATCCGAGCTCATGCTCCACAGCTGCTTGAGCCAGAAACGATCCTTCCCCGCGTCCAATGCCATCCGTGCGGTGTACAGACGCCGCAGCTCCTTCCCCACCGCCGCCAGAATAACGATGGGCTCCGTCTGCATCCGCAGCAGCTCTGACAGCACCCGCGCCGCGTCGTTGTATTTCCCCGCAGTAATGCAGTTGGTCATGTCAAACACCCGGGCGTCCAGTACCGGGTCGGCCACTGCGTTGATGTCCGCAATGGTGATCCGCTCCTGTTTGGCGTAAGCCGCGATCTTCTCCACCTCCGGCACCAGATCCGTCATCAGTGTGCCGCAGGTAAACAGCAAATGATCCGCCGTGGAGGGATCGATGTCGTGCCCCAGCGCCGTAAAGCGGCGGCGCAGCCAGTTGATCAGCTGGGCGCGCTCCTGCTGGGCAAACTCCACCACGCAGACGTGGGCGTCCAGCGCCGCGCACAGCTTCTTCATCTTGCCGTCCCGCTTGTACTCCAGCGTGTCATACACAAAGATCAGTGTACAATAGTCGGGCAGATCCTCCAGCAGTGCGATCAGCGCATTGCGCTGCCCCTCCTCCAGCCGAAAGAGATCCATGTCCTCCACCGTCACCAGCGTGTGCTCCGCCATCATCGGCATGGCCTCTACCGTCTCGGCCAGCGTCTGTACCGTCAGCCCCTTTCCATTGAGCCGGTGGTCATTGAATTCCTCAAAACCGGCCGGGATCAGCAGCTCCCGCACCTGCTGCAGATAGCGGGTGCGGAGATACGTCTCCTCTCCGTAGAACAGATATGCGTTCTGCAGCTGCTGCTCTTTCAGGTCAGCCTTCAGCCGGGCAAAGCCCTTATTCTCCGCCATCGTCTTTTCCTCCGTGAATGGTGATGTTGCCTTCTTCATCTGTGCGGTATACCGCGGCGCCAGCCGCCTCCAGACGTTCAATGGCCTCCGGCGTCGGATGCCCGTAACTGTTGTCTCCCACGCTGATCACCGCGATCTCCGGCTTCACTGCCGCCAGGAAATCCGGGTGGGAGCTGTATTTGGAGCCGTGGTGGCCCACCACCAGCACCTCAATGTCCGGGATGGGATGCTCCCGGATCAGGGCACGCTCCGTGTTGCCCTTCATATCGCCGGTGATGAGCACATCAAAGCTGCCGGCACTGCCCAGCACAGACAATCCCTGCTCGTTGATGTCTCCCTCGCCCACCGGCGGGAAGACGGTCAGGGTGATCTCCCCCACCGTCTCCAGTGTGGTGCGGCGCACCCAGTGCACTTCCATGCCATATCGCTCCGCCAACTCCAGCAGCCGCTCCCGCACACCGTAATCATCGTCCATATCGGGCAGATACAGCGTGTCCGCCTTCACCCGCGTCAACAGCGTGTACAGGCCGTTGGTGTGGTCGGCGTGAAAATGGGTCACCACCACCGCCTCCAGACGGTGAAAGCCCATAGAGGCCAACTCGTCGGCCGCCCGTGTCCCGGCGTCGATATAGCTGTTGGAGCTGCCGCAGTCCACCAGTACCGCCTCCCCCTGGGAGTAAAGCACCACGCTTTCGCCCTGTCCCACGTCCAGTACCGTCAGGTTCAGGTCTCCGGCGCGGTAGTCCAGGGTATTGCCCCAGATGGCCAGCGCCAACAGCAGCGCCGACAATGCCGCCGCTATGGGATACTTCCGTTTGCGCCAGCGCTTCACCGCCGCGCACAGTCCAAAGCCCAGATAGGTACCACCCATCCAGATCCGTAAATAAGGATTGGTGAAATACACCGCGCGATACCGCCAGCGGGTCAGACCATAGGCCAGCCACAGCACCACCTGGATCAGACCGAAGGCGATCCAGCCCAGCAGTCTTGCCGCCGGCAGCCAGACAAAGCCCAGCAGCACCGTCAAAAACGCGGACATAAAGCTGTAGCCCGCCACAGGCAGCGCCAGCAGGCCGGCCAGCGGCGACACAAGGGAGAGCGTGTTGAAATAATAGGCCGTCAGCGGCACGGTGCAGATCATGGCGCCCATGGATACCGAAAGGCTGGCCGCCGCAAAGGACAGCAGCCGCCGGAACCACTTTTTCTCCCCCGTATACCAGTCGTAAAACAGGCGGTACAGCCGTCCCGCCAGCACCACGATGCCCAACGCCGCAGCAAAGCTCAGCTGCAGGCTGATGGACGCGGCGGCAAAGGGATTTGCCAGCAGGATCACCAGCAGCGCCGCGCCCAGTGAGGTCAGCGCATCACTGTCCCGTCGGAACAGCGGTGCTACCAGCAAAAAGATCTGCATCACGCAGGCACGCACCACCGAGGGCGTCAGGCCCGTCATGCACATATAAAACAGCAGTACCCCGATGGTCACGCCGCAGAAGAGACGGCGGCGGTGCCGCGGCAGCAGGAAGGCCACCAGCGTCACCAGAAAGGCACAGTGCAGGCCGGACACCGCAAACAGATGCGCCAGCCCCGCCCCCTTCATCACCGTGTAATCCTCGTCGCTGATCTCATAGGTATCGCCGATCAGCTCCGCCTCCACAAAAGCCGCCGTCCGCTCATCGTCCCAGACGGCGTGGATCGTATGCTGAAAAGCCCGCCGCATCCGCTGCGGCCACCAGCGGGCAGACCGCTCCGTCCCCGGCTCCACCGTCAGATCGTCACCGGCATAGAGCAGCGCGTAGATACCCTTGGCGGTAAAGGTGGTCAGCCGCGTGTCGTGGATGTTGGACGCGTCATTCCACCGCGCCGTGCCGGAAACCGTGTTGCCCGGCTGCAGCGACAACAGCTCCGCCTCGCCGTAAAGCACCGCCTTCACCCGTGGGAACTGCCGCAGCAGTAGCGTCACCTTGGCGCCGTGCTCCGTCTCCACCGGATCGGCACAGACCACGCCTGAAAAGGCGGCCTCCTGGCCGCACCACGCCAGCACCGGCTGCTGCACAAGGCGCTGATAGCCCGCGAAATACAGCAGCGACGACGCCAGCGACAGACTGATGATCCCGCACAGCAGCGTCCACGCCGCACGCTTGCGCAGGAGCAGCACCGGGATGGCCGCCGCCAGCAGCGCCAGCGCCGTCCAGACCAGCCAGCCGTGGGAGGGTATCAGCGCGGCCGCCAGCGTTCCCACACCGAAAGAAAAGGCAATCACCGCCAGTATGCGCATCCGATCCCCTCCCCTCTCCTGCCGTGCGTCATTGCTCCCTATTATAGCAAACATACCGCCGATGCACAAGGGCAGGCAACAAATCCCCCGCCGGCATACCGGCGGGGGAGCTTTGTTTTGTCTGTTTACGCCTGTACCCGTGCCAGCTTATCCTGGCACTTCTGCAAAAACCGGGCGTTGTCGATAATGGCGCGGGTATGTGTCCCCTCGCCGATCAACCCCTCGGCGTCGCTGGCGGTGATCTTGAAGGTGATCATCTTCCCGTTTGCCGAGATGTCCGTCACCTCGGCGGTAGCCGTCACCTTCATGCCCACCGGCGTGGGCGCCAGATGACTGGAGGCGATCTCCACACCCACGGTGCCCTTGCCCTCCGGCAACTCGTTCTGCACACACCACATGGCGGCGCATTCCATCATGCCCATCATAAAGGGCGTGCCGAACACCTCCAGTCCGCCGGAACCGACGGCCTTGGCGGTCATCTCCGATGTCACGGTCTTTTCCACGGTATAGGTCATGCCGATCTCGATCATAGGAAAGCCTCCTCTTCTCTGTGTGTGTCATGTCCGGCGGCGGGTCAGATGCCCAGCCGCGTCCACAGGTCGTTATAGAATGTCAGCGTTCTGGGCGGCAGGTTGATGTACAGCTCGCAGCGCTCCAGCACATCCGCCGGCGCCGCCATGATCTGATAGATCTCCGGATCCAGAGGCTCCTCGTACTCCTCCTCATAGTAGGCGGGGTACTCCTCCAGCGCCTCGGCGTTGGGAGAGGCGTACCAGATATAGTCCATGTTGGCCAGATTGGCGTCGGTGGAAGCGATGAAGTTGATCCACTCCTCCGCCTCAGCCATATGCTGGCTGGACTTCAGCACGCACATGGCATCCACGAACCAGTTGGATCCCTCCTCCGGCACCACGAACGCCAGATCCTCGTTGTTCTCCAGCATGGTCAGATAGTCGCCGGCATAGTACATGGCGATAGCCGCGTTGCCGCCCTCCATCTTGCCGAAGATCTCGTCCATCACAAACGCCTGATACACGCCCTTCTCCTTGGCTTCGTAGATCAGCTGGAAGGCCTCCTCCAGCTGCGCCTCGTCGGTGGTGTTGATGTCATAGCCCAGATAGCACAGGGCAGCCATCAGCGCATCCCGGGAGTTGTTGATCATCAGCACCTGCCCGGCGTACTGCTCGTCGAACATGGCGCCCCAGCTGGTAATGGGCTCGTCCACCATGGCGGTATTGTAGATAATACCCACGGTGCCCCAGGTATAGGGCACAGTGTACCGGTTCTCCGGGTCGAAGCTCAGTCCCTTGTACTGGTCGTCGATCAGCGCATAGTTGGGGATGTGGCTGTAATCCAGCTCCGCCAGCATATCCTCTTCAATAAGCCGCCCGATCATATAGTCGGAGGGCACGATCACGTCGAAGTCCGCGCCGCCCATCTTGATGAGGGAGTACAGCGCCTCGTTGCTCTCGGCGGTCTGATAGTTGACGCGGATGCCGGTCTCCTCCTCGAACTGAGTGATCAGATC
>CAKTMQ010000091.1 GCA_934573945.1 uncultured Oscillospiraceae bacterium
CGCTGCGGAGAAAGCCCTCCTTGTCTGCATCCAGAATGGCCACCAGCGATACCTCCGGCAGGTCCAGACCTTCACGCAGCAGGTTGATGCCCACCAGCACGTCGAATTCGCCCAGCCGCAGGTCGCGGATGATCTCCATCCGCTCCAGCGCCGCCACGTCGGAGTGCATATACCGGACGCGGATGCCGTTCTGCCGGAAGTGCGCCGTCAGATCCTCGGCCATGCGCTTGGTCAGCGTGGTGACCAGTACCCGCTCATTACGCTGCGCCCGGACGCGGATCTCGGCGGAGAGGTCGTCGATCTGTCCCAGTACTGGGCGCAGCTTTACCTGAGGATCCAGCAGTCCCGTGGGGCGGATCACCTGCTCCACCACGGCGTCGGCGTGCTGCCGCTCGTATTCGCCCGGTGTGGCGGAGACGTATACCGCCTGATGGAACCGCTCCTCGAATTCCTCGAATTTCAGAGGGCGGTTGTCAAATGCGCAGGGCAGGCGGAAGCCGTAGCGCACCAGACTCTCCTTTCGGGCGCGGTCACCGTTGTACATGGCGCGCACCTGGGGCAGTGTGACGTGGCTCTCGTCCACGAACAGCAGAAAGTCGTCGGGGAAGAAGTCCAGCAGCGTCATGGGCGGCGAACCGGCGGGACGCTGGGAGATGATCCGGGAGTAGTTCTCAATGCCGGAGCAATAGCCCAGCTCCGTCATCATCTCCATGTCGTATTCCGTCCGCTGGCGCAGACGCTGTGCCTCCACCAGCATACCGTTTTCCTCGAAGTAGGTCAGCCGCTCCGCCAGCTCCTTTTTGATCTGCGCCATGGCGGCGTCCATCTTGTCCTTGGGAGTGACGTAGTGGCTGGCGGGGTAGATGGCCACGTGGTTCAGGGTCTTGATGGCGGCACCGGTGACGGGGTGGAACTCGGTGATCCGGTCGATCTCGTCGCCGAAGAACTCCACCCGGATGGCGCGATCCTTGTAGTAGGCGGGGTACAGCTCCACCGTGTCGCCCCGCACCCGGAACACGTTGCGCTGAAAGGCCACGTCGTTGCGCTCGTAGCGATCCTCCACCAGACGGCGCAGCAGCTCGTCCCGCTCCATGGTCTGGCCGGTGCGCAGGGAGATCATCATGCGGGCGAAGTCGTCCGGCTCGCCCAGGCCGTAGATGCAGCTGACGGAGGACACCACGATCACATCCCGCCGCTCCAGCAGCGCACAGGTGGCGCTGAGCCGCAGCCGATCGATCTCCTCGTTGGTGGAGGCGTCCTTTTCAATATAGGTGTCGGTGTGGGGGATATAGGCCTCCGGCTGGTAGTAGTCGTAGTAGGAGACGAAGTACTCCACGGCGTTTTCCGGAAAGAACTCCCGGAACTCCTCGCACAGCTGGGCGGCCAGCGTCTTGTTGTGCGCCAGCACCAGCGTGGGGCGCTGGACCTTTTCGATGACCTTGGCCATGGTGTAGGTCTTGCCCGAACCGGTGACGCCCTTGAGCACCTGCTCCCGCAGGCCGTTTTCCACGCCCTCTGCCAGCGCGGCGATGGCCTGGGGCTGGTCACCGGCAGGCTCGTATTCGGAATGGACTTTGAATTGAGGCATAGGGGGTCTCCTTTGCTTGACGGAGGGTTTTGCGCTCCAGCGCAGTCTGTTTTTGCCGACTGTGACAAAAGGGGGCAAAAGCACCGGAAGGAACCGGAGGTTCCTTCACCTCCGGGCGCGCTGTATCGCTATATCCTGTGCAAACCTGTGACGGCATGCCACCTGTTCACGCAGGGGGTTCTTTTTCGCTTGGCTGAAGGGATCGTCTCTGCGCTGTTGCGCACGGTCTTAACGGGAGCTCCGGCAGCGCTGCTCGTCGGGGGCGAAGTGGGCATCACCCCCTGCAAAAAGCTGCAGGCTCTGCTTGTATATTTTAAAGCAGATACCCGCTCTGGTTCATGCTGACATAGTCGCCGTCCGCCACGATGATGTGATCCAGCAGACGGATGTCCATGGTTTTCAGCGCGTCCCGCACCCACAGGGTGACGGCGCGGTCATTTTCCGAGGGCAGCGCCACGCCGCTGGGGTGGTTATGTGCCAACACCACCGCGCTGGCGCCGGACAGCAGGGCGTTTTCCACCACCTGCCGCACGGACAGGGCGGTGCAGTCCGCGCTGCCCTGTGACAGCTTTTTGCAGGTCAGCAGCTTGCCCTTGGCGTCCAGACAGAGCTGGTACAGTGTCTCCTGCCGCTCCTGTGCCAGCAGGGACAGAAAGTAGCGGCCGCATTTCTCCACGCTGTTGAGCACCTTCTCCGGTCCGGTGCTGCGCATGGTGCGGCGGTACACCGCCGGCAGCAGCGTGAGAAACAGAGCAGCGCCCTCGCCCATGCCCTCTACCCGGGACAGCTCCTCCGCCGGGGCGTTGAATACATTTTGCAGGGTGCCGAACTTTTGCAGCAGTCGGTGCGCCGTCTCGTTGGTATCCCGTCGGGGGATGGCATAGTACAGCAGCAGCTCCAGCACCTCATGGTCGGCAAAGCCGTCCAGCCCGTGCTGTCGGAATTGTACCCGTTTTCGCTCACGGTGGCCGTCGTGCAGCCCCATTTCCGCCGCCTCCCTCCGAAAAATCGCAATTTTTGTCAATAATACAGTATACCACAGGCCATCTGCAGGCACAAGGCATATCGAACAAAAGTTTTTGCTTTTTTCTGCCAGAGGGAACAAAAAGAGGCGGCAGGCTGAGCCTGCCGCCTGGGAAACGCTTATCGATGCCGCTGCTGACGCAGCCGGAAAAGGCACAGTGCCGCCCATGCTGCGCCGCACGCGGCCAGCGTAATCTCGCCGAGGAAGCGGAAGAGAGCGCCCTCCACTGTAAAGTCCGTCTCTGCGTCGCCGTCAGCGGACAGGACGGCAACGGTGTGGACGCCGTTGCGGAGCGTCCGCAAATAGGCGGGCGTCAGGCGGATGGTCAGTGTGTCGCCGGCGGAGAGGGTGTAGTCGGCGGCGTCCAGCATCCGACCGTCCACCTGCAGACCGGTGATGTGGCCGGGGATGGCGTTGGAGAGCAGCGCCAGACCTTCGCCCGGATCTGCCCCTCTGGCAGGAACGGTGTAGGTGCTGCTGCCGGCGACGGACAGGGTGGGAACCAGCGGCGTCAGATGCCATATGGCGGACGCCTGACCGGTATAGTGCCGACCGGCACCGGCAATGACCAGCGTGGTATCCGTTACCTCCTGGGCGCTGCCGCCGGAGACGATCTCGTAGTCCGTGCCCGGCGTCAGCACAGTGCCGTCCAGTTCCACGGCGTCGATGACCACCTGCTGAGGCTGGCCGTTATAGACCGACTGCTGCCCGAGATGGATCACGGCGCTGCCGATGTCCCGGGGCACGATGGCATGGAGTGCCAGCGTGCCCAGCCCATAGGCGGTGACGGTAGCGCTGTCATAGGTGTAGACGGCGCTGCGGCCGGAGAGGGGGACGGTATATGTCCAGCCGCCGTTGGAGGCGCTGCCGCTGACCAGAAACAGCCCGTCCGGCCAGCCGATGGAGCCGTCGTCGCAGCTGGTGAGATCCACCAGCAGCGCCTCCTCGTCCATCTGCACCAGATTCCACATATGCTCTCCGGCGCCTGTGCCGTTGGACATGGAGCCGCTGACAGTGCGGCAGACCACGTTGCCGGTGAAATCGGACAGGTCGCACAGGTATTGAAACGCCTTGGCGTAGCCCTCGCAGATGGAGCCGGTGGAACTGTCGCCGTCAAACACGCTGGTCAGCTGCCAGGGATCGCCGTAGGCCATGCCGGGCGACACCTCGTAAAAGGTGCGCTGGCAGATGGCCTCCTTGTAGGCGTACAGCTTCTCCAGATCCGACAGGACGGCGTTTTCCGCCACCACGCGGCGGGCGGCGGCAGCGGCCTGCGCCGCCCGGGCTGCCTGCCCGGCGGACACCGCGTAGGCGCTGTCGCCCTGATAGGCGGACAGAACGGGCATCCGGAAGGTGATCTCCGTGACCGTGGCGGTGATGGGGTCGCTGCAGTCGGCGCTGCTGCCGAAGGAAGCCCCCACCGGCTTATCATACCAGTACAGATCGTAGGGGCAGTCGAACAGCAGGGCGTTGATGATCTTTTCATAATTCAGTCGGGCGCCGTCGTGGGTGCCGACGGCGGCGTTGAGGGCGGCCACCTGCTCAGCCAGCGGACTGTCGCCGCTGCAGCCCAGCTCCGCCCACGTCCAGCTGACGCCGGTGCTGAGGGTAAACACGGTGCTGCTGCCGCGCCCGGCGGCCACAGCCTGCACCCTGGCCTTCAGCTCGTCGTACACCAGCCGCTCCCGGCCATTGAGACCGGCACGTGCTGACGCGTGTTCCGCCGCCTGTGCCGAAACGCACAGAACGGCCAGCAGCAGAAGCGGCAGGCACAGCTGCGCAAAACGCCGGAGCAGCTGCCGCGTGAGAGAGGTTGACCTCATGGTGTGTTCTCCCGATGTAAAAAGTAAAAGCGGCGTGAGCCGCTTTCCGCTTGATGGTGGTACGGGTAGTGGGACTCCTTTGCTGCGGCAAAGCCACGGCGGTTGCAAACCGCCGCCTTTCGAGTCCCGCCTCGAACGGACAGAATCCCGGAACGGCTCAAAGCCGTTCCGGCATTTTGGTACGGGTAGTGGGACTCGAACCCACACGCCTTGCGGCACAGGAACCTAAATCCGGCACGTCTACCAATTCCGTCATACCCGCATATACCTGCTCAGTGTAGCACATCCGGCGGTGATGTACAAGAGAAAATTCATCACCGCGGACTGGTATTGCCGCTGATATGAAAACTGGACATTTGAAGATGCCCAATTTAGTGATATAATATATATTTACTGTTGAAAAGGAATGAGGATGACCCATGAAACGTATCGCCAGCATACAGGACATCTCCTGTCTGGGACGCTGTTCCCAGACGGTGGCGCTGCCGGTGGTGTCCGCCATGGGTGTGGAGTGCGCCATACTGCCCACGGCGGTGCTGAGCGCCCACACCAGCTTTCCGGGCTTTGTGTGTACAGATCTGACGGAGCAGCTGCTGCCGGCGGCACGCCACTGGAAGGCGCAGGGCGTGCATTTTGACGCGCTGTACACCGGCTATCTGGCCTCGGAGCGGCAGGTGGCGGTAGTGCTGGAGCTGCTGGAGCTGCTGGCGGAGGAGGACACGCTGCTGTTCGTGGATCCGGCTATGGCGGATCACGGCAGGCTGTACGCCGGCTTTGGAGAGCATTTCCCGGCGCGGATGGCACAGGTGGTGGCGCGGGCGCAGATCACGGTGCCCAATATCACGGAGGCCTGTCTCATGACCGGTATGGACTACCGGGAGACCTACGACGAGGCCTATATCCGGCAGCTGCTGCAGGGTGTGGCGGCGCTGGGGGCAGAAAAGGTGGTGCTGACCGGCGTTTCCTTTGAAAAGGACGCCATCGGCTTCATGTCCTATGACGGCGCCACTGGCTGCTATGACCAATATTTCAACCGCCGGGAGCCGCAAGCCTACCACGGCACCGGCGACATCTTCTCCGCCACGGCAGTGAGCGGCATCATGCGGGGGTTGAGCCTGCGGGATGCCTTTCGGCTGGCGGTGGATTTTACGCTGCAGTGCATCCAGGTCACCCGTACCGATCCACAGGCCGCCTGGTACGGTGTGGAGTTTGAACGGGCGCTGCCCTGGCTGACGGCACGGGCGGCAGAGCTGCCGTAAGTTGGATAGACCAAATAGACTAAGACGGAAGAGGCGTCCTCCCTTGATGGGGAGGACGCCTCTTTTACATCAGGAGGATTTCCGACGACAGCGGGACAGCAGGCAGCAGCACAGGAACACCGCCAAATTGACCAGCACCACCGAGGCGCCTACCGGTGTGCTGAGGAGGTAGGAGCCGGTCAGTCCCACGCAGAAGGCCGCCACGCTGATGCAGCCCGCGCAGATCACCACGCCCCGGAAGCTCTTGAGCACCCGCATGGCGCCCAGTGCCGGAAAGATCACCAGACTGGAGATCAGCATGGCGCCCATCATCCGCATACCCAGTACGATGGTCAGCGCCGTCAGCACGCTCAGCAGTGTGTTGTACAGCCCTACCTTCACGCCGGTGGCGCGGGAAAAGCTCTCGTCAAAGGTGATGGCGAACAGCCGATGGTAGAACAGCACGAACAGCGCCAGCACCGCCGCGCTGAGCACCACGCTCAGCACCACGTCGGTGCGATCCATGGCCAGAATGGAGCCGAACATATAGCTGTCCACATCGGTGGTCATGCCGGTAGTCAGGGAGGTGACGATGATGCCCAGTGCCAGCGCAGAGGCGGAGGTGACAGCAATGGCCGCGTCGGCGCCCATCCGGCTGCGCTCCGTCATCCGCAGCAGCGCCAGTGCCGCCAGTATCACCACCGGGATGGATACCGGCAGCGGCGCCCAGCCGCAGGCTACCGCCACCGACAGCGCGCCGAAGGATACATGGCTCAGACCGTCGCCGATCATGGAATAGCGCTTGAGCACCAGCGGTACGCCCAGCAGTGCCGCGCACAGCGACACCAGAATGCCCACCACAAAGGCGCGGAGGATAAAGGGGTAGGTAAACATCTCCAGCAGCAGCTTCACAGGGCGTCACCTCCGAACTTTTTTCCGTAGGGTGAGGCCAGATAGGCGGCGGTGTCGCCGAAAAACCAGCCGCTGCGTCCTGCGTGCAGGATGGAGGTGGCGTATTTCAGGGCGTTTTGCAGGTCATGGGTCACCATGACCACCGCCAGTCCCTCCTTACGGTTGAGATAGGACAGCGTGTGATAG
>CAKTMQ010000092.1 GCA_934573945.1 uncultured Oscillospiraceae bacterium
ATGCGGTCATTCAGCAGACGGGAAAAGATATCATAGGACCGCTCGCCGCGGTTGGTCTGCTCAACAACATAGGGAACCAAACTCATGCTAAAATACCTCCGTTACGAAAGATAGTCAAAGTATACCCACCCTCTGCTGTGATTTAGTCGTTCTTCTCTTCCTTGGCTTCTTCTTTCGTCTCTTCCTTCGCCTCGGGTGCCAGCGCCTTGGCGGACTTGGCCACTACCTGAATGACCTTCTCGCGCATGACCTGCTCCTTCACGTCCTCAGTGCGCAGGTACTTCTTGACGGTCTCCAGATCCATGCTGTACTTATCGGCCACCTTCTTCATCTCGGCCTCGACCTCGTCGTCAGAGACTTCCAGATTCTCCGCCTTGATGATGGCGCGGATGGCCAGATCCATTCTCACCTGATTGACGGCAGGATCCTTGGCATCGGCCAGGATCTTGGCCTCGTCCATACCGGTCATCTTCAGATACTGGTCAAAGGGGATACCCTGCGCGGCCAGCTGCTGCTTGAAGCCCTCCACCAGCTGCTGTGCCTGCATCTCCACCATCTCCTCGGGGATCTCGGCCTTGACGCCCTCGGCCACCTTGGTCATCAGCACGTCCTCAAAGGCACGCTGGGCGGCGGTGGTACGCTCTTCCACCATCTTCTTCTTGATGTCGGCCTTCAGCTCCTTCAGGGTGTCGAACTCGGACACGTCCTTGGCGAACTCGTCGTCAATGGCGGGCAGCTCCTTGACCTTCACCTCGTTGACCTTCACATGGAACACAACGGGCTTGCCGGCCAGCTCGGGGGTATAGTTCTCGGGGAAGGTGATGCCAATATCCTTCTCTGCGCCGGCCTTCATACCGATCAGCTGATCCTCGAAGCCGGGGACGAAGCTGCCGGAGCCGATCTCCAGATCAAATGCCTCACCCTTGCCGCCCTCGAAGGCAACACCGTTGTCGAAGCCCTCGAAGTCGATGTTGGCGGTATCGCCCTTCCTCACAGCGCGATCCACCGCCACCAGACGGCTGTTGCGCTCGGCCATTTCCTTCAGGCGGGCGTTCACATCAGCAGCCATGACCTTCACCTCGGCCTTGACAGCTTCCAGCCCCTTGTACTGACCCAGCTCCACCTCGGGATACACGGCCACGGTGCACTTGAACACAGCGCCCTCTTTGCCCACGCTCTCTACTTCCACCTGAGGGTAGCCAACGACCTCCAGCTTCTGCTCGTCAACGGCGCTCTCATAGGCCTCGGGCAGGATCGCGTTGATGGCTTCCTCATAGAAAACCTCAGCGCCGTACATACTCTCGATCATCTTGCGGGGCGCATGGCCGGGACGGAAGCCGGGGATGTTCATCTTGCCGCGCATCTTCAGATACGCCTTGTTGACGGCGGTCTCGAATTCCTCGGCACCAGCCTCGATGGTCAGAGCGACTCTGCTCTTCTCCAGTTTTTCGCAGCTTTTGACAGTCATTGTTGCTTTTCCTCCAGTTTACATCTATGTTGTGATGGCATAACAATACAATTTAATCAAGCCAATGTCATATGATAACAGAAAACAAATGAAATTTCCATACCTTTTTGCATTATTCGCAAATTTTTTTAGGGACAAACCCCAAAAAATCACCGGAAACCAGTGAAAACAGCGTGCCGCCCCGCGTTCCTTCGATGGCTCGGCGGTGGGACGCGCCGTGAAGATGTCCATAATAGCAGGCACCGACACCGTATTCCCGCAGCAGGCGCAGGATCTCCGGACATTCATAGCCCTGATAGATGGGCGGATAGTGGAGAAAGCAGAGTTTCTCATGCTCACCTGCCGCACGCAGCGACGTCTCCAGCCGTCCTACCTCCCGCAGCAGCACTTTTTCATCGTGGGTACCCTGGTTGTCCAGCTCGTAAAACCAGCCGCGGGTGCCGCACAGCGCCTTATCGCCATAGAACAGGCAATTGTTGTGGAGCACGTCCAGCGTATCCAACCCATGCTCGGCGAAAAAGCGCTTCATCTTGGCGGCGGTATTCCACCAGAAATCATGGTTGCCTTTCATCAGGATCTTCTTACCGGGCAGGGCATTGATAAACGTGAGATCCTGCAGCGACTCCTCCAAGCTCATGCCCCAGCTCAGATCCCCGCAGAGCACCGTCACATCATCGTCGCACAGCGACGCAAAGCCCTCTTGGATGCGGTTGACATAGTCGTGCCAGCCGTCACCGAAAATATCCATGGATTTGTCGCTGTTCAGCGACAGATGCAGATCGCCGATCGCGTATAGTGCCATACTCGCTCCTTCGTAGTCAGATCAGGCGGCGGAGGTTATTCCAGAAAATATCCTCCAGCAGCGCCTCACCATAGCCCCGCGCCCGCAGCGTGTCATACAGCTTCGGGGCGTCCTGCACGCCGGTCAGGCCGCCGGCCAATGCCTCACAGCCATCCAGATCGCCGCCCAGGCAAAGAGTCTTTTCCCCGCCCAGCGACAGGAAATGCTCCACATGCGCCACCAGCGCGTCCATTGTGGGTTCTCCCACAAAATCCAGATACAGGTTGATACCCACGACGCCTCCCAGGTCGCGGATTGCCCGGAACTGGTCGTCCGTCAGATTCCGGCGGTGGGGGCACAGCGTCCGGGAATTGGAATGTGACGCCACGATGGGACGCTTTGCCATATGTACCAGATCCCAGAAACCGGCATCAGACAGATGGGAAACGTCGGGGTAGATCCCGTTGGCCTCCAGCGCGCGGATGAAATCCCGACCCGCGTCGGAAAGCCCCCGCTCCGGCTCCTCCGCATTGGTGCCGGAGAGCACATTGGCACGGTTCCACACGGGGTTCAGGAATCTGACACCCCAGTCGGCCACGGTCTCCACCCTGCGGACGTCGCAATCGACCAGTTCACCGCCCTCGATGCTCAGAAGCGCGGCCACCTTGCCGTCGGCCACAGCAGCGTCCACCTCACTGCCGGTGCGGCAGTGGCGCACAATGTCGCTGTTGGCAGCCATCTCCTGTAAAAAGAAGTCATGCTGCCGTTGACACTGCGCCCACATCCCGTCGTCAGGCGCCTCTGCCGCGTCGTAGAAGATGGCAAAAAACTGGGCGGCACGTCCAAACGTCTTTTCCCGCAGCAGGTCGATATGGCCGTCATTCTGCCGCAGATGGGCATAACCTCCCCGCCGTGCGTCGCCGTAGGCCACAACACTGCTGCCGTCACCCTCCATGCAGCGGTAGATGGTATCGCAATGGGCATCAAAATAGGATCTCATATACATTCTCCTCATTGAAAAGCATTTTTTATATAGTGGATACGCGCCTGATCAAAGCCGTGTTCGGCATAGACCTCCGCCACATCGAACCGCGCCGGACAATCCAGCCGCTTCTCAGACAGGTACAGCAGCGCCGTTTTGCGGAGCCGATTCTGCTTCTGCGCCGTCACATACTCCCGTGGCAGTGCCATCTCCAGATTGGTGCGGGTCTTGACCTCCACAAAGCACAGCACATCGCCGTCCCAGGCAATCAGATCGATCTCCCCGAAACGACAGCGATAGCCCTGTGCCGCCAGCCTGAAGCCCTGCTGACGCAGATAGCGTGCTGTCAGCGCCTCTCCCTGCATCCCTGCAATTCGGCTCATCGCCGCGCCTCCCACTTCTTCAGAAAGGTCATACGATGCTCCGGGCAGGGGCCATACTGATCCAGCATGGCGTAGTGGAGCTTCGTACCGTAACCCTTGTGCTTGGCAAACTGATATTGGGGATAACGCGGATCCAATATCTCTGTTACATAGCGGTCACGGCTCACTTTTGCCAGAACAGACGCCGCCGCAACGGAGGCTGAACAGCCGTCCCCTCCCACGATGCAGCGATGTGTCGTTGTGATGGCCGCATACCGGCCATCATCCCGATTGCCGTCGATCAGTGCCAGCTCCGGTGTCAAGGACAGGCCGTCGATGGCCAGCTGCATGGCTTTCATCCGGGCACTGAGAATATCCGTGGCGTCAATTTCCGCCGCGCTGACACTGGCCACAAACCAGGCCAGTGCCACTTCGGTGATAACCGCATAAAGAGCGTCCCGCTTCTTCTCCGTCAGCTTCTTGGAATCGTTCAATCCCTCGATGCTGCACCCTGAGGGCAGGATCACCGCCGCTGCATACACCGGCCCCATCAGCGGTCCGGCACCGGCTTCATCTACACCGCAGACCGCCGAGAAGCCCTCCGCCGCCGCTTGTCGCTCATACACATACAAATCATCCATATCCCTACTCCCGTATGCTCCTCCGGCAGCTGCAGCAAAGGCAATTCATCCCGCAGTCTCCACCGTTTCCAGCGTAAAACGTCCCAGCTTCCCGCCGCGGAATTCATCCAGCAGGATACGCGCCATGCGCTCCGTATCCACCTCGGCACCCCGCATCAGGAATCCCCGCTTGCGCCCCGCCTTGGTCAGCAGGTCATAACCGGTGTCGCCCTCCTCTACCTCAATCTTATACCGCTCCGTCAGCACATCGGCATAATGGCCGCCCAGATATTCCATCAGATAGCAGGCCAATTCCTCAATGTCCATCACATCGTCCTTGATAGCGCCTGTAAAGGCAAGACGCTTGCCGACTTCCACATCATCAAACTTCGGCCACAGGATACCCGGTGTATCCAGCAGTTCCAGCGTGCGATCCACCGGCACCCACTGCTTGGAACGGGTCACACCGGGACGATCCTCCGCTTTGGCGGTCTTGCGGTGCGCCACCTTGTTGATAAAAGTGGACTTTCCCACATTGGGGATCCCCAGCACCATCACACGGATCGTCCGGCCAACCTGTCCTTTTTCCGCATAGGCCGCCAGCTTATCTTTCAAAAGCTCACGCACGGCACCCGCGAACTGCGCCGTACCCGCACCGCCCTTGGCGTTGGCTTCCAGTACCGCGCAGCCCTGCTCCCGGAAATAAGCCGCCCAGCGCTTCGTCTCCCGGGGATCCGCCTGATCTACCCGGTTGAGCACCACCATGCGGGGCTTGCCCGCCGTCATCTCGTCCACGTCCGGGTTCCGACTGGACAGCGGGATCCGCGCATCCAGTATCTCGCACACCGCATCCATATTCCGGATCTCGGACACGATCATGCGCTTGGTTTTCGTCATATGGCCGGGAAACCAGCTCAGTCCCTCTATCTGCACGGTGTATCACCTCACAAATCTATATTCCGGTACAGTATACCATATTTTTCCTAAAAAGAAAAGCAAAAACCGCCCATGTTTATGGGCGGTTTTTCCGTCATCAGATCGCTTACAGCTTCTCGCGGATCTTGGCAGCCTTGCCGACACGATCACGCAGATAATACAGCTTGGCGCGGCGCACAAAACCGTGACGCACGGTCTCGATGGTCTGAATGGAGGGAGAATGCACGGGGAATACCTTCTCCACGCCCACACCGTAGGAGATACGGCGGACGGTGATGGTCTCCTCGATGCCGCCATGCTTCTTGGCAATAACGGTACCCTCAAAAACCTGAATACGCTCGCGGGAGCCTTCCTTGACCTTCACATGCACGCGGACGGTATCGCCCACTTCCACCTGAGGCACTTCCTTCAGCTGCTTTTCGTTCAACGCTTTAATGAGATCCATGGATTATTTCCTCCTGTATTTATAGGTGTTCATAACGCCATTACAAGGGTGCTTTTCGCACCGGCGACAGAGGACCGCCCTTTTTACACCATGATAGAATATCACAGGAAAGCAGGAAATGCAAGGGGAAAATTAATTTTTTGTCATTTTTTATTCTCAAGAACCTTCTAAGGGTACTCGTTTCGCGGAGCGGACTGATCCCGCCATGACCGCTCAGCGAAAATCCTGTCCGGCCTCGTCCAGAATGGCACGGCGGCGCACCCGGGTAAAGTCCGGCGTCAGCTCCGGCAGATGGGCGGCAACGGCCTTTTCCACCAGCTGGGGGTTCAGCCCCGGATTCTGCGCCTGCACGGTGACGTCCAAATGCAGCGCATGGCTGTCCGCCGTCACCGCGACGGCGCGGATCATCGGTGCGATGTCCACATCCGCCAGCTCCTTGCGCTTGGTACGCTTCTGGATCACCAGCGTGTCCCGCGACAGCAGCGCCCGCAGCTTCTCCGCGCCGTCTGCCGGCACGCCCGCGTCATACTCCAGCGTTACCTCCGCCCGCAGGCTCGCCAGCTCACGCACCGGTCTGACCGCTGGATAACACGCCAGCACACGGATACCGGTGGGCATTCCGGTATTCAGCTTTTCAGCGATACCGCTGCCGTCGGTCTCCTGTGTCACCTCGAAATCCAGCAGTTCACAGTCGCTGGACTGCCCCACCGGCAGGGGCAGCACAATGGAGATGATAGGATGGGGATGATAGCCCTGGGTATGCTTGATCTCCAGCTCAGTGCGGGGAAAGCAGCGCTGGAAGGTACGCATCAGATCCAGATGGGAGATATACGCCGCCTGGGCCTCCTTTACAAACAACAGCCGCAGCTTAGACATCGCACTTCCCTCCTACCAGCTTATTGGCGCCGCAGCCGTTGCAGCGGGTGCGGCAGTCCGGCGTGGTAACGCCCGCCACGGCGTTTTCATATTCACGCCACAGATA
>CAKTMQ010000093.1 GCA_934573945.1 uncultured Oscillospiraceae bacterium
GTCACCGAGGTGCTCTGCACCTATGACCCGGATTCCCGGGGCGGCGACCCCGCCGACGGCCGCAAGGTCAAGGGCGCCACGCTCCACTGGGTGGACGCCGCCAACTGCCTGGATGCCGAGGTACGGCTGTACGACAACCTGTTCTCCGACGAGCAGCCCGACGGCCCGGACAAGGACTTCCTGGACTGCCTGAACCCAGACAGTCTGACAGTCCTCACAGGATGTAAGGTCGAGCCGGAGATGCAGAAGGTGGCCGCCGAGTTTGATAAGCAGGAGAACCGCACCGGCACGAATGCGCCCACGTTCCAGTTCATGCGTTTGGGCTATTTCTGCCTGGACAACCGGGACAGCACGGCGGCGCATCTGGTGTTCAACCGCAGCGTCTCCCTGAAGGACAGCTTCAAGCGATAACTTCTTTGCAGAAACAAGGCAGCTTTATGCCGTAAAAATGCCGTCTAAAACGGCGTTTTTGCGGGTCAAAAGTTAGTGTATACTAACCAATATTACAACGATCACAAGCGAGCAAAGGAGGCAACAGTATGTATCAGATCACATTGAAGATCGACGGCATGGCCTGCAGTATGTGTGAGAGCCATGTCAACGACGCCGTGCGGGGTGCTTTTTCCGTCAAAAAGGTCACATCCTCTCACAGTAAAGGTGAAACGGTGATCCTCGCCGATGAGGCACTGACGGAGGACGCGCTGCGCGCTGTCATCGAGCCAACCGGCTACAAGGTCACCGGCTATGCCTGCGCACCCTATGAGAAAAAGGGTCTGTTCGGCCACTTGAAAAAATGACGTTGGAACCGTAACGAAAACCAGTCACGGAGGTAAGGAAAATGAACGATCTTCTGCGTCGCTTTTCCATCAACTGCCATAGCAGCATCCGCTGCGGCGGCAGCACGGTGCTGTGGTTCGACCCCTTCCGGGTGGCGGAAGTGCCGCAGGACGGAGACGTGATCTTCATCACCCACGAGCACTACGATCACTTCTCCCCGGAGGATCTCCGGCGAGTCATGAAGCCAGACGCTGTGCTGGTACTGCCGGAGAGCTGTCTGACAGCGGCGAAAGCCGCCGGTTTTTCCCGGACACAGCTGTTCACCGTAAAGCCGGAGGGCAGCTATGAGGTACGGGGCGTATCCTTCCGGACGGTGCCCGCCTACAATATAAGTAAGCCCTTTCACCCAAAAGCCAGCAATTGGGTTGGCTATGTGGTGACCATGGACAGACAGCAGGTCTACGTGGCCGGCGACACCGACAACACGCCGGAAGCCCGCGCCGTGCACTGTGATGCAGCTTTCCTGCCGGTGGGCGGCACCTACACCATGACGGCGACGGAGGCGGCGGAGCTGGCCAACGCACTGCATCCGCAGGCCGCCGTCCCCACCCACTATGGCTGCATCGTGGGTGAAAAAACAGACGGCGACGTCTTTGCAGCGGCGCTGGCACCGGCGATTACCTGCATAAAAATGCTGTAACTACTCTCTATTACTGACGCAGAACGCCCGGGGCATATGCCCCGGGTGTTCTTTTCTATCAGTCGTTGGGGCGCTTCATACCCCCCTCGCCGGTATCTGAATTTTTCCATATCGGCCTTCTTTTTTGTAAAAAACGATGGAGATCTGTGGAAAGCAAACGATGTTTTCCTCCACACAGGATACCGTCGATTGACAGGGCAAATGCGTCTTCCCTTGTCGATCGATGGTAAAGTCTTTTAACTGCGAAAACAGCCCTGCCAAAATAGAATACCGTAAATTTTTTATGAACATACCTGACGGTATTTGCAAAAAAGCGGCATACCTGCTATACTGGTCACACTTCGTTTGATAAAGGAGCTGACCCTATGGATCAGATCAAGGACTTTCTGAATATCTCGCTGAGCGGCTTCAGTCTGGGACACATCCTCTCGGCGATCATCACGCTACTACTCTGCCTGCTGGTGATGCGGCTGGTCATGAAGCTGGCGAAAAAGCTGGTAGGACGTGCCCACCGGCTCAATGAACGACTGTCACAGATCATCCTCACCGCCATCCGGTGCGTACTCTATCTGCTGACCGCCATCATCACGGCGGAGGCGCTGGGCATTAACACCACATCGCTGACGGCCATCATGTCCGTGCTGACATTGGGCGTCACGCTTGCGGCGGAGGACATTCTGGGCAATATGGCCGGCGGTCTGGTGATCCTCTCCTCCCGTCCCTTCAGCATTGGCGACATGGTGGAGGTGGGCAGCACAGAAGGCATCGTGCGGGAGATCACGCTGCACCACACCAAGATCGAGACCTACGACGGACACATCATCATGCAGCCCAACAAGGAGCTGTCCTCCTCCCGTATCACCAACTACTCCGCCCTGGGACGACGGCGGATCGTGCACAACATCGCGGCGTCCTACGATGCGCCTACCGAGACGGTAAAAGCCGCCTGCATAGAGGCGGTGAACGCTACGCCCCATGTACTGGCCGATCCGGCGCCCAGCGTCTATCTGACGGAGTACGGCAACAGCGCTATCCAATACTCGGTGCGCTGCTGGGCAACACCGGACAACTTCTGGAGCGTTTACATGACGCTGAACGAGAATCTCCGCGCCGCTTTCGCCAAACACGGTGTGGAGATGACCTACGACCACCTGAACGTGCACATCGTGGAAAATGTAAAATAAGTACAAACCAACAGAAGAGCGGCGGTCAATACCGCCGCTCTTCTGTTGGTTTATTTGGACACCGCCGCCAGCGCTGCCGCCGACTGGCCGATGCACTTACGGTAGCTGACGCGGAAGTAGACATACTCCGCCACACCGGTGATGACCCAGGAGAAGATGTAAAGCAGGTACAGCGAGGGAATGGTCTTGAAGTAGGCAAAAATGGTGTAGATCCAGATCACCCGGAACACACAGGAACCGAGAACCACAATCACGGTGGGTACGATACTCTTGCCGATGCCCCGGGAGGCAGCGATGCTGTTGTCCATCAGCGGCGCGATGAAGAAGGAAAAGCTCATGATCCGCAGACGATCCATGCCCGCGTCGATGACCTCCGTCTCGTTGGCGAACAGCGAAAGGAATTCCCGACCGAACAGCAGCAGCGCGCCGCCGCACAGCGCACCCGTGATCACCGCATAGCACATACTGATGCGATAGCTCTTCAGGATGCGGTCATTCTGTCCGGCGCCCCAGTTACGGCTGACGAAGCTGGCGCAGGCGGTATAGAAGGCCGCCATCATATTGAACACCAGCGTGTCGGCATTGGCCGCGGCAGCGGCGCCGGAGACCGTCACCGCGTCAAAGGTATTGACGCCCACCTGCACGAACAGGTTGGCCACGGCAAAAATCACGTTCTGCAATCCGGAGGGCACACCGATCACCAGCACCCGCTGCGAGGCCATCCGGTGCAGCCGCAGCTTGCGCAGCTCCAGACGGCAGGCGTCGCGGCGGCGCAGCAGATGCAGCACGATCAGCAGGGCGGAGACACACTGGGCGATGGCGCTGGCCAGTGCCACGCCCTCGGAGGCCATGTGGCAGCGGATCACAAAGAACAGGTTCAGCGCCACATTCAGCACACCGGCGATGGACAGATACAGCAGCGGCCGCTTCGTGTCGCCGGCCGCGCTCATGATGCCATTGCCGCAGTTGTAGATGGCCATGGCCGGCATACCCAGTGCAAAGATCTGCAGATAGATCACCGCGCCGTCCAGCAGCTCCGGCTTGGTGTTGAGCAGCGTCAGCATCTGGCGGGCGAAGAAAGTACAGATCAGACAGGCGGCCACGCCCATCGCCGTGCAGATCACAAAGGCAGAGTGGATCGTCTTTTCCGTCTGCTCGTCGCTTCTGATGCCCAAAGCCCGTGCCACAGCCACGTTGACGCCGGCGCCCATACCGATCAGGAAGCCGGTGAACAGCGTCACCAGCGTGGTGGTGGAGCCAACAGAACCCAGCGCCTGATAGCTGGCGTATTTGCCCACGATGGCCACGTCGCTGAGGTTGAAGAGCACCTCAAGGATCTGGGTCATCATCAAAGGCAGGCTGAACAGCAGAATGTTCTTCCACAGAGAGCCTGTTGTCATCTCGATGGCACGTAATCCCTTTCCCCTGCTCATAGCGGTATCCTCCTGTCCTCCTTTTTTGAATGCCACAGCAGTATATCACGTCCTATTTCCCAAAACAACCCCCTCTTTCAACGATTTTTCTCGACAATAAACAACCCATCCTGTGCAGTTTGATCCGGTCGGAGCGGCTGTTTTCGGATAATTTATGAACAAACGTCAGACAAATTATGAATTTTAGCACTCTCCTATTGACAGTGCTAAAAACTGCGTTATAATGAGGGCGATCCTTGAGGGAGGGAGCAAAAGAGCCCGCCGGAGAGGATCATGGTACTGCGAAACAGTGCGTGATGCATAACACAGTAACAGACATTCGCCGACGAGAGACTTTCCCCCGCCAGGCGCAACTGAGTTAGATGATTTGAATGGAGGTTATGACTTATGTTGCCCAGCATTTTTGGTGAAAATCTGTTTGATGATTTCTTTTCCGATCCGTTTGGTATGATGGTGCCCCAGGGGCGGGATCCTCTGTACGGCAAGCACGCCAAGAACCTGATGAAGACCGACGTCCGGGAGACCGAGGACTCCTATGAGCTGGACATCGACCTGCCTGGCTTCAAGAAGGACGAGGTCAGCATCGAGCTGAAGAACGGCTGCCTGACCATTCAGGCCGCAAAGGGTCTGGACAAGAGCGAGACTGACAAGAAGGGCAAATACATCCGTCAGGAGCGCTATGCCGGTTCCTGCAGCCGCAGCTTCTATGTGGGCGAGGAGGTGGAGCCCGGTCAGATCAGCGCCAAGTTCGAAAGCGGGATCCTGCAGATCTCCGTGCCCAAGGCTGTGAAGAAGCTGCCGAAGAATTCGACCATCTCCATTGACTAAAGTGTGCGCATCGAATGCGCGGTAAGAGGAAAGAACGCTCCCCCAACTGGGGGAGCGTTCTTTTTCATCTCGGCAAAAAGCATCCCCAGTCAAAGACTGGGGATGCTTTTTTGTATGCTGCAATGGGTGTTACTTGGTAACGATGCCGGACACTGTGACGGTATCCAGACCGTTGACCGTCTTGGCGCTGCAAGCCTTGACATTCAGGTTCTCGCTGAAGATCTTGATCTCCTCCGGCGTGCCCTTCTTGTCGGCGCCGGTGGGAGTGGCCACTACCGCGTTGAAGCTGTTGCTGCCCTCAAAGTTGACGGTAGCCGCTCTGCCGTAGTTGCCGTCCACGATGGAGAAATTGGAGGTCGCCGTCACATTGAAGGTGCAGTTTCTGATGGTAATACTGCTGCTGTCCGCCAGGTAACTTCCCACCTCGATCAGCTCGCTGTTTGTCAGCGCGGCGAAAGTGCAGTTTTCAAACACTGCCTCAAATGTTCCGACACTACCGCTCAGACCGGAGAACTTTACCGCACTGTTATCAAAGGTACAGTTCTTGAACACGAACTTCGTGTGACCGCCAGCCTCCGGCGTATACTTGAGCACATAGTCGGCATGAGTGGTGCTGGAGCCTCCCGTCGTGCGGTTAATCCGGTAAGTGTTTATAAAGTGAACATTGCTGAACTCCACCACACTGTCGGTGGTGGTACCGGGACGGACATCAAAAGAACCGGAATAGCTACTGCTCAGAATGGTACCGCCGGTGACCTCCAGATCCGCGCCGTCCACGACCTTGGTGTTGTCTCCCACCGTCCAGGTGTTTCCGCCCAGCGTCACGTCCACATCGCCCTTGATCTTCAGGTAATCATCGGTCTTTACGCTGCCGCCCAGCGTCAGGCTGCCGCCCTCATCGCTCTTGAGGATGTCGTTGATAGCAGCGGCGTCCATCACCGGGTAGGCCAGATCCTTATCGTAATCGTTACCGAAGCTATCTTCTTCGCTGTCCTTCTGGGTGGCCACCAGGTTGATACCCAGATCGATGGAGGGAACGTTGGTACCGTCGTGGTTGGCCTCGTTGCCCACGGTGGTAGGCATCCAGACCACCAGCGTCACGGTATCTTCATTCTTCTGCATTTCGGTAGCCACAGCAGCAGGATACAGCTCGCCCGTGCGGTCAGTATTGGCCAGAGGCGTGCCCTCACCAGCAGCGGCCAGCAGCGCCGCACGGCCAAAGCCATCTGCCGTGGTCACGTCGCCGGACAGTACCGCATACCGCAGATGCTCGGACAGCTTGATGTCCGCGTTGTCAGCCGTCTTGCCCACGACCTCATTGGCCACGTTGATGCCCAGCTTGTACTTCAGCGCCAGAGAGCCCACGTTCTTCACGGTCAGCACGGCGTACTCCACGTGACCCGGCTCCCACAGGGCTTCCTGGTCGAACAGCAGAGTATCCTGATCCACGGTTTTGAATTCTCCGTCGCTGTTCTTGTAGGTCAGTTCCACGTCCAGATTGCCGGACTTGATGGTGTTGACGCCGCTGGTCACACTGTCGGTAAACCACGCAAACGTGGTGCCCACCAGCATCACCAGGCACATCACCAGCG
>CAKTMQ010000094.1 GCA_934573945.1 uncultured Oscillospiraceae bacterium
ATCATTCCCAGCGAGATCCAGGGACTGGCCGGTCTGGCCGCCAGTGCCAAGACGCTGCTGGAAAGCGATAAGGCGGCGGAGTAAAAGCGATGGCGAAAAAAGACGGTCGTTTTATCAAGGTCGCGGAAGAGGGAGGCTTCTTTGGCAGCAACGAGGTTTGGGTGGACACACAGACCGGCGTGCAGTATCTCTATCACTGCGCAGGCAACTCCGGCGGTATGACGCTGCTGGTAGATGCGGAGGGCAAGCCCCTGCTGTATCGCAAAACACCGGACGCCCCGGAATATTGATGCCACAGGGGCGGACGATATGTCCGCCCCTGTACGCCAGTATCGACGGCTGCACAGGAGCCGCCGTACCCCCAATCCGCTGTACAGAAAGGAGCCGCCATGCTTACGTATCTCCTTTTCATGACACGTATCTATCTTTTGAATTTCGGCAGTATGTGGAAGCTGCCGGTGCTGGCCTTTGCCGTCATGCTGCTGTTCCGGCTGCTGTGGGGCGGCAAGCAGCCCTGTAAGGGACTGCTGTTCATTATGCCCGCCGCCTATGTGGCGGTGAGCCTCTATAACGCTGCCGTATTTGCCGCTGGTGTGTCGGGCGGGCTTACCCCACTGGGCGGCGTGGAGGCGGCGCTGCTGTTCGGCTGGCTGGGACTGCTGCTGGGTGCCGTTATTGACACGCTGCTCCGGCAGATGAAAGGAACTGCCCATGCCTGATATAGTGAAACGCCTGTGCCCCATCTGTCGTGACGCGGAGATCGTGCTGGAGCCGTACCGTTCCGGCGGTCTGTCTGTCCGGGAATCGCCGCTGTCTCCGGAGACGTATCTGGAGACGGAGGTCTGTATCTGTCCCCGCTGCCGCTATGTGGCGCTGTTTGTGCCGCTGTCTCCGGCGGAGGAATTTGAGAAGCGGAAGGCACTATCCCCGGTGGAAAAATTTGAACACACTTTCCGGAATTATACCGAGAAGCAGCTGCAAAAGGTCATCGACGGAAAGGACCATGTCCCCGATGCCAAAAAGGCCGCCCAAAAGCTGCTCTGCCGCCGCCGCGGCGAATGAAAGGAGAACGCCTTATGGCAAAGCCCTACCCCGATCCGGTGCCGGAGAAGCAGTACAGTGCCGCCTGCGAACCGGAGCCGTTCGCGCCGGCAGACGCTGCCGCTGCCGCGTATGTCCCGCATTGTCTGCGCTGCCCGGACACGGAGCTGCGGTTCATTGACCGGGGCAGCTTTGCCGTGTCACCGGAGATCATTTCTCTGCCGCAGACCGCCATACGGGATACCACACTGACGGTGGAGCTATGGGTCTGTCCGGTCTGCCGTCGGGTCGAACTGCGTTACCCGGAGGAGGCCCGTCTGCCGGAAACGCCGGAGGAACAGAGAATGCGGCAGCTGGAAATGCGGATGAACCAATATGCCGCCGACAAGCTGCGCCGCATGGCCGCCGACCTCCGATTGAAGCCGGAGGAGCGGGAGGCTGCCGACCGGGTGCTTGCCCGCCGCCAAGGCTGACACAAAGGAGATGGTAGATGTATGTCCTATTACCGTTTTGAAAAAGGCCTGCAGCCGTTGAACGCCCCGCCGGCAGACTGGCAGGGCGTTGTGGCGGTTCTGACGCCGGAGGAGCTGCGCGCCGCCGCCCTGCCGGACGGCCTTGTGCCGCCTGCGGCGCCATCCGACCCCCATGAGTCTCAGTTCTGCTGGCTGCGGGTGGACAGCGACAGTATGACAGGCCATCTGCGTATCCCTGCCCGAGCCAATCAACCTGCCCGCCGCTTCAGCTTCGTGTGGCGCAGTGATGTACTGCTGGTGGCGGATCACGACGGCGTGGTATCCGGCAGCATCGGCGGCGCTATGGCACCGCTGCTCCATGCCCAGACCGGCGCCGACGACTTCCTGGTGGATCTGCTCATCTCCCTTATCCGGGATGATCTGCCCTATATCCAGCAGCTGGAGACCCGGCTGACCAATCTGGAGCAGGCGGTGCTGGACGAGAACACCACCCGCTTCCTCCACCAGATGAGCGTGATCCGCAAGGAGCTGAACCGCACCAACCGGTTCTACGCCCAGCTGGGTGATTTTGCCTCCTTGCTGCTGGAGGATGGGGAGGAGCGGTTCGGTGGCCGCGCCAAAAAACGGCTGGGACACTTCCTGCGCCGTCTGGAGAACCTGCGGGGCGAAACCCGGATGCTCCACGAGTACGCCACCCAGATCAGCAGCGAGTATCAGGCGCAGGTGGATATTCTGCAAAACCGCGTCATGAAGCTGCTGACCATCGTCACCGCTATCTTCCTGCCCCTGAGCCTGATCGCCGGCTGGTACGGCATGAATTTCATCGATATGCCGCTGCTGCGCTGGCAGTACGGCTACCCGCTGGTGGTGATCGTGTCCGTACTGGTGGTGGCGCTGCTGGTGTGGTATTTCAAGCGGAAGAAGTGGTTCTGACGCATGAACGCCGGACATAAAGGTGCCCCGGATCGAGTCTGCAACAGGAAAAAGAACCGTCTCCGGACGGTTCTTTTTTGCTGTCATTGCTGCACGTACTGCCGCAGGAAGAACTGTGAAGCGTCCTCGCAGCGGCTTATGACCTCTTTTTCGTTAAAATTAACAATAATAAGCAGAAACATTCGACGAAGTAGCCGAAATAAACGGGGATTGGTGAATATGGGTTGCAATTTTTTGGCAGCGTGCTGAACTATACCTGTATACACAGGTATATGTACCAGTATCATGGTGCCTGCATATTTACAAAACCTATTTATCCTGTGCTTTTCCCCTAGGGGAAAAGCACAGGATAAATACCATCTTCCAATAGAGATGCATCGCGGCAGCATCGTGCTGTGCGGCAGAAGTATGTACTCCTTGTAATATCCCGTGCGGGTGGTCGTCTGTCCCTGTGAAACGCTATAGGAAATGCCCTATATAACTCCACGGCACTAAGGCACGGCACACGCCGCGCCTTAGTGTACCTGACCTCCCCCTGCGGGCAGGCAGGGCGTTACAGCTCTGTCTGCCCCATCAGGTAGCGGTCAGATCATACATCCGCGGGCGCTGTCGGCTAAGCCGGACGGCGGCGCTTGACCCTACACCGGCAAATTTATGAAATGGGGGGTCATAAAGAAAATGACAACCAAAAAAGCAACCAGACGCGCACTCTTTACCAGCATCATGGCGCTGGCAATGTGCATCGTGATGCTGGTGGGCACCACCTTCGCATGGTTCACCGACAGTGTGACCAGACACCATCTGATTAGATACAGATTCAAACGAAACGCAAGCCCCGTGCACCTGTGGTGCACGGGGCTTGTGTGATATTTTTTATCAGAGCGGCTGCGCGGTATGCGCCGCCGCGCCTTACAGCCGCGTCACCATGGGGATGATCATGGGGCTGCGCTTGGTGTGCTTGTAGAGGTAGGTGCTGACGGAGGACTTCACCGTGCGGCACACCTCGCCGTCATCCTTGCGCCGCCGTGCGGACATACCGTCCACCGCCTTGGCGGCCACCTTGCGCATCTCCTGCATCAGTTCCTCGTTCTCCTTGACGTATACAAAGCCCCGGGTCACGATCTCCGGCGGGCACAGCAGCTGGTGGTCGTGGCTGGACATGGGCAGTACCACCACGACCATGCCGTCCTCTGCCAGCAGTTTCCGGTCATTGAGCACCACGGCGCCCACTTCGCCCACACCGCCGCCGTCCACGAATACCTCGCCGGCGGGCACAGAGGTCTCACACTTCATGTGCTTGGTGGTCAGCTCGATCACGCTGCCGTTGTCGGCCACGCAGATGTTGTTGGGGTGCATCCCCATCTCCTGTGCCACCCGCTTGTGGATCTGCAGCATCCGCTGCTCGCCGTGGAGGGGAATGAAGAACTTGGGACGGGTCAGGGCGTGGATGATCTTCAGCTCCTCCTGACAGGCGTGGCCGGACACGTGGAGCATATCCGCCTTGTCATAGACCACGTCGGCGCCCTTGCGGAACAGCTCGTTGATGACCCGTCCCACCGTCACCTCGTTGCCGGGGATGGCACTGGCGGAGATGATGACCTTGTCCCCCGGGCCGATGTCCACCTGCTTGTGGGTGGAGAAAGCCATGCGGTACAGGGCGCTCATCTCCTCGCCCTGAGAGCCGGTGGTGACGATCACCTGCTGCTGCAGGGGCAGACCCTTGATCTTGTGGATGTCCATCAGGGTGTTCTTGGGCACCTTCATGTAGCCCAGCTCCGTGGAGACCTTCATGATGTTCTCCATGCTGCGGCCGGTGACGGCCACCTTCCGCCCGCAGGCTGCCGCCGCGTCCAGCACCTGCTGGATGCGGTGCACGTTGCTGGCAAAGGTGGTGACGATGATCCGCTTGTCGCAGCCGGAGAACTGGCGGATGAAGGTCTTGCCTACCGCCTTCTCACTCATGGTGTAGCCGGGACGCTCCACATTGGTGGAGTCAGCCAGCAATGCCAGCACGCCCTCCCGACCCAGCTGGCCGAACCGCGCCAGGTCGATGACCTCACCGTCGATGGGCGTGGAGTCGATCTTGAAGTCGCCGGTGTGTACCACCGTGCCCATCCGTGTGTGGATGGCAAAGGCCACCGAGTCGGCGATGGAGTGGTTGACGTGGATGAACTCCACCTGAAATTTACCGGCGCGGATGGTCTGTCCCGCTTCTACGGTGATCAGCTTGGTGGAATTCAGCAGCCCGTGCTCCTGCAGCTTCAGCTTGATGAGCCCGGCCGTCAGCCGGGTACAGTAGATGGGCATATTGATCTGCTTGAGCACGTAGGGGATGGCGCCGATGTGATCCTCGTGCCCGTGGGTGATGAACATACCACGCAGTCGGCTGTGGTTCTTCACCAGATAGCTGACGTCGGGGATGACGCAGTCGATGCCGTACATATCATCGCCGGGGAAAGCCATACCACAGTCCACCACGATGATCTCACCGCCATATTCGTAGGCGGTCATGTTCTTGCCGATCTCGTTGAGACCGCCAAGAGGGATGATTTTGAATTTTTCTGCCATAAATAACTCCTTTAATGTACCAAAATGGGGTATGATACACGGTGTTTTCAGGGCGGTAAGCATCCAAAAAGGTGCAGCAAAACAAAGGCGACCCGATGTCCCGCCGACCCTGTATCGCCGGGGGAGCATCGTGGCTTTCGCCCTGTGGAGACCGTGTGTTGAATTGTGCTATATCCGGCCGCCTGTTGGAACGGCCTCTATATCACCGCAGGGCGCGCTGCCCTGCGAAACAACCAAAACAAGTGCAGGAAATTCTGCATTCTATACAAATTATAGCACACATTTCCCTGTTTGTACACCCCTAACTTTTCGCCGCGTTCCGTGCCGGTTCGACCGGTTCATTCTGACAATATGGAGCCGGCGGCACGCGAAGCGGTTATTTTGTGGAAAACGCCGACCTTTCACTTGACAACGCCCCCGTTTTGACATACTATACATATATGTTCACCGGTAGGTAAGGCTACCGCAGGGATATGGACTGCTGCCGCAAAGTGGTGGAGACACCATGAGAGGGTTTGAACAGGCGGTATCGAAACCAAGGTACCATCTAACGCAGTTTCACCGCCCGGCGATGCTAAAGCTCGTAACGGTAGGGCAGCCGCACATCAAAACGGCTCCACTCCACACCGCAGCGCCTGCCGCGCTGGGGTATTTTTTTATGGCCTGCATCCGCGGGCAAAACAGGGAAAGGAGGAACAGAAGATGCTGGATCTGGAAAACAAGATGGATGCGCTGCTGGAAGAGATCATGGAGATGATCCACGATAAACGCTACGCCGACCTGCGGGAGCTGTTCCTGCCTATGGAGCCTGCGGACATCGCACTGATCCTGGAGGAGGCCGGTCCCGAGGTCATGCCCCTTTTGTACCGCCTGCTGCCAAAGGAGACGGCGGCGGAGGTGTTCGTGGAGCTGGAGAGCGAGAGCCAGGAGATGCTCATCAACGGCTTTTCCAACACGGAGCTGAAGGAAGTGCTGGACGAGCTGTATCTGGACGATGCCGTGGACATCGTGGAGGAGATGCCCGCCAGCGTGGTGATCCGCATCCTGGACAAGGCCACGCCGGAGATGCGCAAGTCCATCAATGAAATTCTGAAGTACCCCGAGGACAGCGCCGGTTCCATCATGAACATGGAATTTCTGTCCCTGAAAAAGGATATGACGGTGGCGGACGCTTTTAAGCGCATCCGCCGCATCGGCGGCGAACTGGAGACCATCAATATCCTGTACGTCACCGATCCCCGGCGCAAGCTGCTGGGCGTGCTGTCCGTCCGTGATCTGCT
>CAKTMQ010000095.1 GCA_934573945.1 uncultured Oscillospiraceae bacterium
TCCCAGTGCTTCAGCATCTCCGGCTCGCGGTTGGGCAGCCCCGCCCGCATGGGAAATCCGCTCTTGGGCATATTCAGTGTCTTTTTGTACTCCATGTTGCTTCTCCTTTATTATGATAAATTACTTCGTTGCTCTCTTTTTAATCATCTTGCAGGGAAAAACGACCAGTCCACATTCTTGACAAATTTCCGCATCCGGAAACTCCGGAAACGGATCCCGCGTGAACATCGACGTATCGTCGTCATCGAGCGGACCCAAGCAGATCATGTCGGTCGGCGCTTTGAAAAGCCGCAGTTCCTGCTGCGTCCAGTAAGGGTACTTCTGCGTATGCATCGAACCGCTCAGCATTTCTTTTCCACATTTCGGGCATTTCATGGGCACGCCTCCGGCAAAATAAAAAGCGCCTTTGTCTCCTCAAGAGACAAAGGCGCTGAATAACGACCTCTGCGGTACCACTCTCGTTGCCGCTTTGCAGCAGCCACTCAGTCCCACCAACCGTGGGTGCGATCAGATAACGGTTCGCCGCCGTCCGCACCTACTCGCCCACAGGCTTTCAGCCGGATGCTCCGGGGTGATGTCCACACTGTGTCCGCGTCCGCCTTGCACCAAAACGGCGGCTCTCTTCGCATCGGATGGGCAGTGCGCCTGTCCCCTTCATCGCATTCGCATCATGTTAGTTGATAATATAACCACTTTTCAGCCGTTTGTCAATGGCATTTTCACCAAAAAACCGCCGTTTTTCAGATGATACCCGCCAATGTCAGCAGGCCCACCGCACCCATGAAGGTATAGACCACACCGCAGATGGTCAGCAGCACGGTGATGGCCTTGTAGAGGCCGCTGTCCTTCTGGGTGTGCTTGAAGCGGCGGATGTAGAACAGCGCCAGGCAGGTGACGCCCAGCAGCAAGGACGACAGGCTGTTGAGCAGAACGCTGTCCTTATACACCGTCAGGCGCAGGATCAGCACCACCAGCAGCCCCGCAAACAGCAGACCCAGACAGATCTTCATCCAGGTGGGCAGCTTGACCCGCTCCTGCTGCTTGGCCTTGTCGATGATCTTCTGCGCCATATAGTTGCCGGTGGTATAGCCGCCGTAGTTGCTGTTTTTCTTCTTGGCGTGATAGTTCTTATTGGGATTGCCCTTCGCCTTGCGGATCTCTTCCTCCCGGTTGGCGTACTGATTGATATTGGAATATACCTTATTCTTTGCCATAAACGCTGTTCTCCTTGTCTTTCAGATAGGCCAGCAGCAGCCGGAACATCTCGTCCGCGCTCTGCCGGCGAATGGACGCACGATCGCCGTCCAGATGCAGATCCCGTACCCGGGTCTCCCCTGCGCCTGCCAGTGCCGTATACACCGTGCCCACCGGGTGCCCCCGGTCGTCCCGGTCGGGTCCCGCCACGCCGGTGACGGACAGCGCCAGATCAGCGCCGGTCAGGGCGCGGACGCCCTCGGCCATGGCACGTGCCGTCTCCTCCGAGACGGCGCTGCAGCGCGCCAGCGTCTCATGGGGCACGCCCAGCACACGCTCCTTCACGCCGTTGGTATAGCTGACCACGCCGCCCAGAAACACCGCCGACGCCCCGGGTACATCCGTCAGCCGCTTGGCGGCCAGTCCGCCGGTGCAGCTCTCCGCCGTGGCCAGCATCAGTCCCTTTTCACGCAGTGCGGCAATGACCTGCCGCTCCAGAGTCTCTTCCATGGCGCACCTCACCGGGGGTACAGGCGGATCATCTCCCTGCCTGCCAGCGCCTTGTCACACAGGGCATCCACGTCCAGCGCCGCCTCGTATTCCCGCACCTGCGCGATGTCGGGCTTGGTCTTGGGGTGGCGGGGCGTGAACACGGTACAGCAGTCCTCATAGGGCAGGATCGACGTCTCAAAGGTGCCCACATGGCGGGCGATCCTCACGATCTCCTCCTTGTCCATGCCGATCAGCGGACGCAGCACCGGCATGGTGGCCACGTCGTCGCTGACGCCCAGCGCCTGGATGGTCTGACTGGCCACCTGCCCCAGACTCTCGCCGGTGACCAGCGCCTTGCAGCACAGCTCATGCGCCAGCCGGTCGGCAAGCCGCATCATGAAGCGGCGCATGATGAGGGTAAAGTGATCCTCCGGGCACTTACGGCGGATCTCCTCCTGGATCTCCGTAAAGGGCACCACGTGCACCGTCAGGCGGCCGCACCAGACTGTCAGCTCCTGCGCCAGCTGCAGCACCTTTTCCCGCGCCTGCTCGCTGGTATAGGGGGGCGAGGCAAAGTGGAGCAGCTCCAGCTGCACGCCCCGCTTGGCGATCATATAGCTGGACACGGGGCTGTCGATGCCGCCGGACAGCATGCTCACCGCGTGGCCGCCCATGCCGATGGGCAGACCGCCGGCGGCGCTCTCGGCGGGGCCGTGGACGTAGGCCGCGTCCTCCCGCACCTCCAGATGCACCGTCAGCTCCGGGTCGTGGACGTCCACCGTCAGGTGGGGGAAGGCGTCGTGGAGCGCACCGCCTACCCACTGGCTCAGCTGGATGCTGCCCATGGGGAAGGATTTGTCCGCCCGCTTGCTCTCCACCTTGAAGGACCTGGCCGCCAGCAGCGCCGGTGCCAGATAAGTTCTGGCCGTCTCAAAGATGGCCTCCTTCTCCTTGGCGCAGGGAACGGCGCGGGCGATGGCGATGATGCCGAACACCTTCTTGCAGGCCTCATAGGCGCCGCCCACATCGCAGCTCTCCTCCATCGGCTCCACGTAGATGGTGGACTGCCGGGAGTAGACCTTGAATTTCCCGAAATGCTGGGTGCGGCGGCGGATATTGCTCATCAGCTTCATCTCAAAGCTGCGGCGATTCAAGCCCTTGAGCACCACCTCGCCCAGTTTGCAAAGTATGATCTCATGCATGAGGATCGTCTCTCCTTAAATTAATGTATATTCGCTCATGCGGCATGGAGCTTGCAGCCCATGCCATCGCTTTACTTCAGCAGCGCGTTGCTTCTGTACTGGATGGCCTCCGCCAGATGGTTGGCCTCGATATGCTCCGCGCCGTCCAGGTCGGCGATGGTGCGCGCCATCCGCAGGATCCGGTCATGGCTGCGGCCTGTCAGCCCCAGCCGGTCAAACGCGCCCTGCATCAGCCGCTCCCCCGCCTCGTCCAGCTTGCAGTACCGGCCGATCATGGCGGGGGTCATGTAGGCGTTGCAGGACACCTCCGTGCCGGCAAAGCGGCGCTTCTGCACCTCCCGGGCAGCGTTGACGCGCTGCCGCACCACGGCAGAGGATTCCGGCTGTGTTTTGCGGCGCATGGCCTCGTATTCCACGGTGGGCACCTCGATGTGCATATCGATGCGATCCAGCAGCGGCCCGGAGATGCGGCGCATATACTGCTCCACCTGCTGAGCCGAGCAGCGGCAGCGGCCGGAGGGATGCCCATACCAGCCGCAGCGGCAGGGGTTCATGGCGCACACCAGCATGAAGCGGCTGGGCAGCGTCAGGGTACCGGTGACGCGGGTGATGGTCACCTGTCCGTCCTCCAATGGCTGACGCAGCGTCTCCAGCGCCGACTTATCAAACTCCGGCAGCTCATCCAGGAAAAGGATCCCGTTGTGCGCCAGCGAGATCTCACCGGGACGGGGCACGCTGCCGCCGCCGGACAGAGACACCGGCGAGGCGGTGTGATGCGGACTGCGGAAGGGACGCACGTCCACCAGCGGATGAGTGGGATCGGTCATGCCCGCCACGGAGTAGATCTCCGTGGTCTGCAGCGCCTCCGCCCGGGTCATATCCGGCAGAATGGAGGGCAGCCGCCGCGCCAGCATGGACTTTCCCGCACCGGGCGAGCCGATGAGCAGCACATTGTGGCCGCCGGCGGCGGCGATCTCCAGCGCCCGCTTCACATTCTCCTGCCCCATCACGTCGGCAAAATCCGGCAGCTGCCGGCGGACAGCCGCCGGTTCCCACCGGGGCGCCGGGTCGATGGCCGTCTCGCCCTTGAGGTGCGCCAGCAGCTGCTTCACGTCCCGCACACCGTAGACCGTTACACCGTCGGCCAGCGTAGCCTCGGCGGCATTGTCCGCCGGGACGTACAGCGTCCGGACGCCCTGCCGGGCGGCGAACATGGCCATAGGCAGCACGCCGGTGACAGGCCGCAGGCTGCCGGTGAGACTCAGCTCGCCCAGAAAGGCGGCGTCCTCCGGCAGCGAGGGGATCTCCCCTGCCGCCGCCAGCAGTCCCAGCAGGATGGGCAGGTCGTACAGCGTTCCCTCCTTCCGGAGCCGCGCCGGCGCCAGATTGACGGTGATACGGCTGACCGGAAACAATGCGCCGCAGTTTTTGATGGCCGCACGCACACGCTCCCGGGCTTCCTTCACCGCCGTATCCGGCAGACCCACCACGTCAAAGGCAGGCAGCCCGCCGGAGAGCATACACTCCACCGTCACCTCATAGCCGCTGATGCCGCTCAGTCCCAGCGACCGCACCGTGGTCACCATCCGTCTCAGCCCCCTCCCGCCAAAAAATCAGTTCCATTGCATTTTACCACACAAAGATGCAAAAGAACAGAGGTTTTGTAAAAATAAGTACCGCTGTCAGACCCTATCACGATCTCTAACAGCAAAAACGCAAATAAAGTTTCACAGGACGAGAATTTCATAAAAATGCCGTTTACAGTGCGGTTTTTTTGTGATATTATCCTGATACGCTAGAAATTCGCCTGATTCAGGCGAAAGAGGTTTAAGGAGGTTCATAATGGTAAGAAAAATGAAATCCATGGATGGCAACAACGCCGCTGCACACGTCAGCTACGCGTTCTCCGAGGTCGCAGCCATCTACCCCATCACACCGTCCTCCCCCATGGCCGACTTCGTTGACCAGTGGAGCGCGAACGGTCTGAAGAACATCTTCGGCACCCAGGTCAAGGTCGTTGAGATGCAGTCCGAGGCCGGCGCCGCCGGCGCTGTCCACGGCTCTCTGGGCGCTGGTGCACTGACCACCACCTACACCGCATCTCAGGGTCTGCTGCTGATGATCCCCAATATGTATAAGATCGCAGCAGAGCAGCTGCCCTGCGTGTTCCATGTCTCCGCCCGTACCGTGTCCACCCACGCGCTGAACATCTTCGGCGATCACTCCGACGTCATGGCCTGCCGTCAGACCGGTTTCGCCATGCTGTGCGAGGGCAACGTGCAGGAGGTCATGGATCTCAGCCCCGTGGCACATCTGGCCGCGCTGGAGGGCAAAGTCCCCTTTATCAACTTCTTTGACGGCTTCCGCACCAGCCATGAGATCCAGAAGATCGCCGTGTGGGATTACGAGGATCTGAAGGATATGTGCGACATGGACGCCGTGGCCGAGTTCCGCCGCCACGCGCTGAACCCCGAGCATCCCCATATGCGCGGCAGCCACGAGAACGGCGACATCTTCTTCCAGCACCGCGAGGCCTGCAACAAGTACTATGCCGAGCTGCCCGCCGTGGTGGAGAAGTGCATGGACAAGGTCAACGCCAAGCTGGGCACCGATTACAAGCTGTTCAACTACTACGGCGCGCCCGACGCTGACCGTGTGATCGTGGCCATGGGCTCCATCTGCGACGTGGCTGAGGAAGTCATCGACTACCTGAACGCCCACGGCGAGAAGGTGGGTCTGGTCAAGGTTCGCCTGTTCCGTCCCTTCGCCCCCGAGAAGCTGATCGAAGCCATCCCCGCCACCTGCAAGAAGATCGCCGTGCTGGATCGTACCAAGGAGCCCGGCGCACAGGGCGAGCCTCTGTATCAGGATGTTGTCACCGCGCTGGCCAACGCCGGCCGCAACGACATCACCGTTATCGGCGGCCGCTACGGTCTGGGCAGCAAGGATACGCCTCCCGCCTCCGTGTTCGCCGTTTACAGCGAGCTGAACAAGGCCGAGATGAAGCGTCAGTTCACCATCGGCATCGTGGACGACGTGACCGATCTGTCCCTGCCCGAGGACGAGAACTGTCCCAACACCGCCGCAGCCGGCACCATCGAGTGCAAGTTCTGGGGTTTGGGCGGCGACGGCACTGTCGGCGCCAACAAGAACTCCATTAAGATCATCGGCGACCATACCGACAAGTATGTTCAGGCGTACTTCCAGTATGACTCCAAGAAGACCGGCGGCGTGACCATCAGCCACCTGCGCTTTGGCGACAAGCCCATCCGTTCCCCCTATTATATCAACAAGGCTGACTTCGTGGCCTGCCACAACCCCAGCTATGTGACCAAGGGCTTCAAGATGGTGCAGG
>CAKTMQ010000096.1 GCA_934573945.1 uncultured Oscillospiraceae bacterium
ACGCCCTCGTGGGACAGCGCCGCCAGATAGGTGGCCAGTGCGTTGGGCTGGTCGGGCAGCACGGTGGAGAAGCTGGCAACGCGTCCCTCGGCGGTGAGGCCGTGCTTGATGATGCGCTCCAGCATGGTCACGTCCACATTGCCGCCGGAGAGCAGGGCACAGACGGTCTTGCCCTGCACGTCGATCTTACCGGACATCACCGCCGCCACGCTGACGGCGCCGGCGCCCTCGGTGATCAGCTTCTGCTTTTCCAGGATGGTCAGGATGGCTGCGGCGATCTCGCTCTCACTGACAGTGACCACCTTGTCCACGTACCGGCGGCACATATCAAAGGTCAGCTCACCGGCGGTTTTGACCTGAATACCGTCGGCCATGGTGCCCACCTGGGGCAGGGTGATGATCTTGTCCTGCCGCAGCGCCTCGTACATACTGGCGGCGCCCTCGGCCTGCACGCCGATGACCTGGCAGGAGGGCTTCAGCTCCTTGACGGCTCTGGCCACGCCGGAGATCAGGCCGCCGCCGCCGATGGCCGTGATGATCACGTCCACGTCGGGCAGCTGCTCCAGGATCTCCAGACCGATGGTGCCCTGACCGGCCATGATGCTGTAGTCGTCGAAGGGGTGAATGAAGGTATAGCCCTTTTCATCCCGCAGGCGGATGGCCTCGGCGTAGGCGTCGTCATACACGCCGGGCACCAGCACTACCTCCGCGCCGTAGCTGCGGGTGGCCTCGATCTTGGACAGGGGCGCGCCCTGGGGGATGCAGATGACGGCGTGGATGCCCATGTCGCGGGCAGCAAAGGCCACGCCCTGGGCATGGTTGCCGGCGGAACAGGCGATCACGCCCCGACGCTTCTCCTCCTCGGTCAGCGTGGCGATCTTGTAGTACGCGCCCCGCAGCTTGAAAGCGCCGGTCTTTTGCAGACAGTCCGCTTTCAGATACAGACGGCAGTTCTGGGTGATACCTGTGCTGGGGATCACCGGCGTCTTGTTGATCACGCCGGACAGTACGCGCTGGGCGTCGCGGAGCATTTCCATGGTCAGCATAGTGGTTCCTCCTTCACATTTGTTCGTGCAGTGCGGACAATATGAGTTTTTCTGTCTTTCTATAGTAGCACATCCGGCAGGTGAATGCAATCGCTTTTTTGGAAAAAAGGGTGCGTTTCTCCCGAAAAAAGTGTCAGGCGTATCGACGGAGCAGGGGAGAATTTGACAAACGAGGGAGAAACGTCTATAATATACTCTGGTTCTTTATTTTTACCTGTTAAGAGAATGCGATCCGAAAGAAAAGGAGTTACATACACATATGGAGCAATACAAGCGCCGCCGCGGTGACCGGCGGGACGGGCGGCTTCTGCGGGAGCTGGATTCCCTGCATTTCATCACCGGCATCATCTATCCCAACCGCTGCGACAACGAGGCCTATATTTCCGAGCGGATCGATCTGACCGCCATCAACGCTTATCTGGCCGAGAAGAACAAAACAGAGACGGACTTTCCCTACACCATGTTCCACCTGGTGGTGGCCGCCCTGCTCAAGACCATCACCCTGCGGCCCAAGCTGAACCGCTTCATCGTCAACAGCAACTTCTATCAGCGCAACGAGGTGTCCGCCGCCTTCGTGGTGAAAAAGCAGTTCTCCGACAAGGGCGCGGAGGCGCTGGCCTTCCTCCACGGCAAGGATGAGTTCACCGTGGAGGACGTGCATGAGTACATCCGCTCCCAGGTGCAGGAGTGCCGTTCCGAGAAGGTGGATGCCTCCACTGCGGGCATGGATATGTTCAACAAGATGCCCCGTTGGATGGGCAAAGCCATCGTGCGGTTTCTGATGTTCCTGGACCGGCACGGCTGGGTGCCCGCCGACCTGATCGCCACTGACCCCTATTACAGCTCTGTGGTCATCTCCAATCTGGGCTCCATCAAGCTCAAGTGCGGCTATCACCACCTGACCAACTGGGGCACCTGCTCCCTGTTCTGCATCATCGGCGAGAAGAAGATGTCTCCGTTTTTTGACGCGGACGGCCATGTGACCATGAAGGAGACGCTGGATCTGGGTCTGACCATTGACGAGCGGCTGGCGGACGGCTATTACTACTCCAAGTCCGTGCGGCTGCTGAAATATCTGCTTGAACACCCCGAGGAACTGGAAAAACCGCTGAAGGAGGAAGTACAGTATGAGTGAAGTAAAAATGCCCTGGAAGGATTACGTAGGTGACGTGCCGCTGCATCTGGATTATTTCCAGGGTTCCATGTTTGAAGCTGTGGAGAAGATGGCGCAGGCATATCCCAACAACATCGCCTTCGACTTCATGGGGAAATCCACCACCTACCGCAAGATGGTGCAGGAGATCGAGAAGTGCGCCAAGAGCCTGAAAACTTTGGGCGTCCGCCCCGGTGACAAGATCACCATCGCCATGCCCAACTGCCCCCAGGCCATCTATATGTTCTATGCGGTCAATCTGGTGGGCGGCATCGCCAACATGATCCATCCCCTGTCGGCAGAGAAGGAAATCGAGTTCTATCTTAACGCCTCCGAGTCCACCACCGCCATTACGCTGGATCAGTTCTACGACAAGTTTGAACACATCCGGCAGAACACCAAGATCATCAACATCATCATCGCCTCGGTGAAGGACGCCCTGTCCCGCACCATCCGCGCCGGCTATATGCTGACGGAGGGACGCAAGATCCAGAAGATCCCCGATGACGCACCGGTGATCCGCTGGAGGGAATTCATGGATATGTCCCGGTACTGCTTCTACAAGAACTACCGGGTGGAGCGTGGCTACGACGATCCCGCCGTCATCCTGTATTCCGGCGGCACCACCGGTACCACCAAGGGCATCGTGCTGACCAACGGCAACTTCAACGCCCTGGGACAGCAGATCATCGCCACCAACCCCATGTTCCGTCCCGGTGACAAGATGCTGGCGGCCATGCCGCTGTTCCACGGCTTCGGTCTGGGCGTCTGCGTCCACTCCATGCTGTCGCAGGGCGGCCGCTGCATCCTGATCCCCCGGTTTACCGCAAAGAGCTACGCCAAGCAGATCGTCAAGTACAAGTGCAACTTCATCGCCGGTGTGCCCACGCTGTATGAGGCGCTGCTGCGGCTGCCCAGCATGGAGGGCGCCGATCT
Source organism: uncultured Oscillospiraceae bacterium (assembly GCA_934573945.1). GTDB lineage: Bacteria > Bacillota > Clostridia > Oscillospirales > Oscillospiraceae > Vescimonas. The sequence goes on from CAKTMQ010000096.1 coordinate 3,136, forward strand.
CAGCAGCCTGAAGGGCGTGTTCTCCGGCGGCGACAGCCTGTCCATCGAGCTGAAGAAGAAGTTCGACAAGTTCCTGTACGATCATCACGCGTCGATCCAGGTGCGCGAGGGCTACGGCACCACCGAGACGGTGACGGCCTGCTGCCTGACGCCTCCCAATATGTATAAGGAGGGCTCCATCGGCGTGCCCTTCCCCGACACCTATATCAAGATCGTCAAGCCCGGCACCGACGAGGAACTGCCCTACGGCGAAGAGGGTGAGATCCTGCTGGCCGGCCCCACGGTCATGAAGGAGTACATGAACCATCCCGACGAGACGGCGCAGACCCTGCGTAAGCACGACGACGGCATGACCTGGGTCTACACCGGCGATCTGGGTACCATGGACGAGCAGGGCTTTATCTACTTCCGCGGCCGTGCCAAGCGCATGATCATCTCCTCCGGCTATAACGTCTATCCCGGTCAGTTGGAGAACATTCTGGACGCCAACGACAAGGTGCAGATGAGCTGCGTCATCGGTGTGCCCGACGCCTACAAGATGCAGAAGGTGAAGGCGTTTGTTATGCTCAAGCCCGGTATCCCTGCTGATGACGCCACCCGTCAGGAGCTGCTGGGCTATTGCCGCAAGCACATTGCCAAGTATGCCATGCCTTATGACATCGAGTTCCGTGAGGAGCTGCCCAAGACGCTGGTGGGCAAGGTGGCCTACCGCGTGCTGGAGGAGGAAGAGCTGGCCAAGATCGCCAGAGAAAAAGCGACGAAATAAAGACGGCACTATATAAAGAAGAGCGGCCATAGGCCGCTCTTCTTTATATAGTAGGTTTGACAACGGATGCGGACTTTTGTGTAAAAACACGATAAAAACTCAAAAAAATTCTAATAAATTGCATAAAAATAGTCTTTGCAGCTTGCGGGAGAGGGCAGTAGGTAGTATAATCAAATTGTATATGCGTGATGAGGGATACGAACGGCCAGACCGCACATATGTGCGGTCTGTTTCTTCTGGTGAAGAAACAAGAGGTTCTTCGCGGAACGGGTCACGCAGCAGGGGAGACCCCGCTTTTGCCGGCAGGGGGGAAATGACAGCAGGCCGGTAAAAATCACATATTGGAGGAACAACATGAACAACAAACGAACAAGCAGACGGGCACTGCTGACCAGTGCGATGGCGCTGGTGATGTGTCTGGTGATGCTGGTGGGCACCACCTTCGCGTGGTTCACCGACAGCGTGACCAGCGGCGTCAACACCATCAAGTCCGGCAATCTGGACGTGGCGCTGAGCGTGAAAAACACTGTGGGTGGTGACTTTACCGAGGTCACCGGCACTACGCAGGTGTTTCAGAACAGCGACAAGTGGGAGCCGGGTCATGTGGACTTCGCCGTGCTGAAGATCGAGAATCTGGGCACACTGGCGCTGAAGTACAAGCTGGGCATTGTGGCTGCCAGCGAAAAGACCGGCGTAACGGAGGACAACACAGTGATCAAGCTGTCCGAGCATCTGCGGTATGCGGTGCTGCCCGGCGACGTGACCACGGAGGCGGGCTTTGACCGCACGGCGCTGCTGACCAAGGTTGGCGACGGCGTGAAGCTGTCCACCGTGGACGGTATTGCTTACTACACGGCTGAGGGCGCGGAGAGCGATGAGACGGTGCTGGAGGTCGGCAAGAAGGGCAATGACGCCCAGCTGGTGACGCTGGTGGTGTGGATGCCCACCACCGTTGGCAACGAGGCCAACCACAAGACTGGTACGGAGGCACCCAGCATCAATATGGGTGTGAGTCTGGTGGCGACCCAGGCCATGAAAGAGACGGACAGCTTCGGCGACGATTACGACAAGGACGCCGACTATCCCGTGGCCAGCAAGGATGACCTGAAGAGCGCACTGGATGAGATCAACAACAGCGAGACGACCGGCGTGAACACCATCGTGATGACGGATGATTTCACCTTTGACAACGAGACGCTGGAGGTGGCCAAGGGCACCGTGGATCTGGATCTGAACGGCAAGGTGCTGACCATCAATTCCGGTGATCTGGACGGCGTGCTGGTGAAGGACGGCGCAACACTGAACTTGACCGGCGGCAGCGGCAAGCTGAACATTGCCAGCGGCGCGGGCAAAGCCATCCGGCTGGAGAATCAGGCGGCCACCAGCGAGGGTACGACCACGCTGAATGTGGAGGACATCACCATCGACATCAAGAACGACGCCCGTGTCAAGACGGCCATCTACGCCTACGGTGAGAACGGTGCGGATACCGGCATCGTGATCAACGTCAAGTCCGGCGCGGAGATCAACGTGACGGGCGACCGGAACTTCTGTGCCATTCAGCTGGCCAACAACGCCACGCTGAATTTTGACGGCGGCGTGATCAACGCCAGCGGCGTCGGCAGCGTGCTGGTGGCCGGTCGGGACAATGCGGGGACGGATGCAGATGACATTCTGCTGAACTTCAACGCGGGTGCTATCAACATCACCGGCGGCTGCGTCACGGGTATCGAGTGCAACTACTTCGCCACGGCCAACATGAACGGCGGCCAGATCAACATCACCGGAGACTGCGACGACTCCTACGGCGTGGGTGCATCCTTCGGCGGATACATCAACATCAACGGCGGCACCATTCATGTGAATGCCACCTCCGGCAGTGCCTGCGCGGTGGCCACTTACGGCAACTACAGCACGGAGCGGAAGTCCACCATCACCATCGGCGCCGGCGCTACCATCACGCTGGGTGATGCGGCTTATAACGCACTGTCCGATATGTATCCCAATACGGTACTGATCGATCAGCGCGGCTGAGTGTAAGACTTTACGGAAGAACATAAGAACACGCCCCCATCTTTTTCAGATGGGGGCGTGTCAGTCTGTCAAAAGGGCGGAGCTTTTTTGACAAATGAAAAAGCACCGCAAAGCGGTGCTTTTTGTTTTGGTGACCCGTACCGGATTCGAACCGATGTTAAAGGCGTGAGAGGCCTCTGTCTTAACCACTTGACCAACGGGCCAT
>CAKTMQ010000097.1 GCA_934573945.1 uncultured Oscillospiraceae bacterium
GAGCGGCCTGCCAGCAGCGTGCGGATCTCCGCCAGAATGTCCTCCCGGGACATGAGGAACTTCTCCTCCTCCGGCAGATGCAGCGTATAGCCCAGCGCACCCTGCGTATGGGGCACGATGGTGATCTTGCTGACAGGCTGAGCATTCTTCTGCTTGGCTGCCACCAGCGCGTGGCCCACCTCGTGATAGGCGATGATGCGCTTTTCCTCCTCGGTGATGACGGTGCCCTTCTTTTCGCTGCCGGCGATGACCAGCTCAAAGGACACCAGCAGGTCGTTCTGGTTCACCGCCTTGCGCCCCTTGCGGACGGCGCGCAGCGCCGCCTCGTTCACCAGGTTGGCCAGATCCGCGCCCACGCAGCCGGCGGTCGCCTGGGCGATCTTCTCCAGATTGACGTCCTCCGCCAGATGGATGCTGCGGGTATGCACCTGCAGCGTGGCGAGACGACCGGCCAGATTGGGACGATCCACGGTGATGCGGCGGTCGAAGCGGCCGGGGCGCAGCAGCGCCTTGTCCAGCACCTCGGGACGGTTGGTGGCGCCCAGCACGATAACGCCCTTGCTGGGGTCAAAGCCGTCCAGCTCCGCCAGCAGCTGGTTCAGGGTCTGCTCACGCTCGTCGTTGCCGCCGAACTTGCCGCCGTCACGGGATTTGCCGATGGTGTCGATCTCATCGATGAAGATGATGCAGGGAGCCACCTTGGCCGCCTCCTTGAACAGGTCGCGGACACGGCTGGCGCCTACGCCCACGAACATCTCCACAAAGTCGGAGCCGGAGATGGAGAAGAAGGGAACACCCGCTTCACCGGCCACCGCCTTGGCCAGCAGTGTTTTACCGGTACCGGGAGAGCCTACCAGCAGCGCGCCCTTGGGCAGCTTGGCGCCGATGGCGGTGTACTTGCCGGGGTTGTGGAGGAAGTCGATGATCTCCTCCAGCGATTCCTTGGCCTCATCCTGACCGGCCACATCCTTGAAGGTGACACCGGTGGATTTCTCCATATAGACCTTGGCGTTGGACTTGCCCACGTTGCCGATGCCGCCCAGTCCGCCGCCGCCGGCTTTGCTGAGAATGCGCATCAGCAGCATGAACAGCCCCACCATGATGATGGTCGGCAGGATGTAGCTGACCATGAAGGCCAGCACCGGGTTCATCTGCGCCTCATAGTAGCCGCTGTAGGTCACGTTGTGCGCCTCCAGCAGCGGCAGCAGCTGGTCGTTGGACAGATAGGCCGTATAGAGGGTCAGCTGTGTGTCCTCGGATTTGGTGTAGGTCTTGGGCTGCTCCTTGCTGCCCTCCGCCGGCTCCTCCGTATAGGTGTAGCCGTCCACCGGCGTGACGTAGATGGTCTTGTCCTTGAACTGGATCTCCTCCACCTGATCCTGCTCCACCATCTCCACCATCTGGCTGTACTTGATCTCATGGCTGGAGGACTTGTTGGCGGTATTGCCGGAATAAGCACCGATGTAGTTCATCACCACCGTCAGCGCCGCCGTCCAGGCCACCAGTGTCAGGACACCCCGCAGGCGGTTGTTGTTCTTGTTGTTTTTGTTGTTACGGTTGTTATCAGGCATAGAACCCTCCTTGAAAGAGCGAATACCTCTATCGTAAGTTTACACGACAGTATACCATAAAAGCATCCCTGTCACAAGCGGCACATAGGCGGATTTTCTGTAAAATTTCTATGAATCACGCTTTATCTTACCGGACGGCTGTGCTATAATGATTTTTGTATTACTATCAATTGCGAGAAAGGGCTGCTTTTGCTATGAAGGAACAACGCTCTGCCGAAACACGCCGTCCGCCGCTGGAGGCGGAGGCTGACGGCATGATCGAAGGCCGCAATGCGGTCATAGAGGCGCTTCGCGCCGGAACGGCCATCGATAAGATCTATCTGGCCAAGGGAGAGACGGACAAGACGCTGGGGCACATCGCCTCCCGCGCCCGGGACGCGGGCGTGGTGGTGGTGGAGGCCGACCGCCGCAAGCTGGACAACATGAGCCGCACCCACGCCCATCAGGGCGTGATCGCGCTGGCCGCCGTGCGGGAATATGTGACGGTAGAGAGCATCCTCGCCGCCGCCGCGGAGAAGGGTGAGCAGCCGCTGCTGGTGGTGTGCGACGAGATCTCCGACCCCCACAATCTGGGCGCCATCCTCCGCACCGCCGAGTGCGCCGGCGCCCACGGCGTCATCATTCCCAAGCGCCGCAGCGCCGGTCTCACCGCCATCGTGGCCAAGACCTCCGCCGGTGCGGTGAGCTATATGCCGGTGGCGCGGGTGGCCAACATCCCGTCGCTGCTGAAGGAGCTGAAAAAGCAGGGTATCTGGGTATTCGGCACCGCGGCTGACGGCACCACGGCGCTCTATGACGCCGACCTGAAGGGTCCCGCCGCCATCGTCATCGGCTCCGAGGGAGACGGCATGACCCGTCTGGTGTCGGAGAACTGCGACTTTCTGGTAAGCATCCCCATGCGGGGACACATCTCCTCGCTGAACGCCTCTGCCGCCGCCGCGATCCTGCTGTACGAGGCCGTGCGGCAGAGAAGCTGAGCCTGTCCTTCCGATTATCGTCAAACGGCGTATCCGCCGTTTTGGGAGCTGTCCATATGTCACAACAACGCGACGAACTGCATATGCCCGCCGCCGGGACGGTACCGGAGGAGGACTACTCGCTGGAAGCCATCCTGGCCGAATACGGCAAGGGTGGGCGTCAGCCTGCCCAAAACGAACCGACCGCCGCACCGTCTGCCGTTCCGCAGCCGGAGGTGCCTCCGGCGCAGGTACCGGAGCCCATTTCAGAGCCGACGCCCATTCCGGAGCTTTCACCGGCACCGGAGGCCGACGCGCCCCAAAAGGAGGACATCGTCCGACTGCCGAAGCCGACAAAAAAGCGAAAGCCCTCCCGGAAAGCCCGGCAGCTGCGGCAGAACACCGCCCGGCTGCCGGTGATCCATCCGGCAGAGGACGCCCCGGCGGCACCGCCGCCGGAGGAGGAAGATCTGCCGCCGGATCGTGTCTCCCTGAAAAACGTCATGCACGACACCGTGGACGCAGTGCTGGCGGAAAATGACGACGGCATCCTGGAGGAGACGCCCACGCTGGCGGAGCGGCTACAGGGACTGCTGCAGCGCCGCCGTGTCCGCCGGGGTCTGAAGCAGGACACCGAGCAGCTGTGGGAGGAGCCGTCACACCGCGCGCCGGAGCCGCCGCCTGAACCGGAACCGGACAGCGACGAGGCCTTCCGCGCCGAACGGCGGCGGGTCAAGCACCTGCGCCGCATCCTTACGCTGATCACCTTTCCCGCCGCCGCGCTGGTGCTGTTGGCGGCGCTGGAATATTTCCACTATCTGCCTGCCGTATGGCAGGAGACGGCGCTGCTGCGCAGCGGTGTCTGGGGCGGCTGTCTGCTGCTGACGGCGCTGCTGGCCGCCGATCTGTGGCAGTACGCCGTGCAGGAGCTGCGGCGCCATCATGTCACCTGTCAGGCCGGGACGCTGCTGCTGACACTGGCGGTGCTGGGTGACTGTGCCGTGTCGGCGCTGACCGGCGTCCAAAGCGGCACACCCTTCGCCGCCGCCACCGCCGTGCTGATCTGGATCGGGCTGTGGGGGCTGCTGCTGGAGGCGGATACCCGCCGGGAGGCGTTCCAGCTGGTGAACGTCGGCGGCGAGCCGCCCTATGTGGCCTCCCGCATCGACGCGGGCATCTGCAAGCAGAAGGGCGCGCTGGCCGGCTTTTACCACATGACCGACCGGCCGGACCCCACCCGCCGCTGGCAGTGGTATCTGACGCCGCTGCTGCTGAGTGCGGCCACCGTGCTGGCCGCCGTCGTCTGCCTGTCCGGGCAGTGTATGGATCGATTTCTGTGGATCTGGTCGGCGCACCTGACAGTGGCGCTGCCCCTGTCACTGCCGCTGACGGCGGCGCTGCCCCTGAAGCGGCTGCAGCACCGGCTGACCCGCAGCGGCAGCGCGCTGGCGGGCTACGCCGGGGCACCGGCGCTGAGCGGCAGCCGTCAGCTGCTGGTGACGGACAGCGACCTGTTCCCCACCGGCACCGTGGCCTTCAACGGGTACAAGGTGTTCGGAGAGGAACGCACCCGGATGCTCTCCTATGCCGCCGGTATGGCGCAGGCGGCGCACAGCCAGCTCTGGCCGCTGTTCCGGCAGCAGCTGGCGGCGGAGGGCGGCTTTTCCGCCCATCCGCAGGATCTCCGGTTCTGCGAGGAGGGCGGCGTGACCGCCACCATCCGGGGCGAGACCATAGCCATGGGCAGCGCGTATTTCATGCGCAGACAGAAGGTGGCGCTGCCCCACGACCTGAAGCTGCAGACCGGCGTCTTTCTGGCCATCGACGGGGTGCTGGGCGCGATCTTCGTCATCAAGTACCAGCCCTCCCGCAACGTGGACTGGGCACTGCGGGCACTGCGCCGCGCAGGGCTGCGCCCTGTGCTGGCCGTGCGCAGCGGCAATGTGACGCCGGGGCTTTTGAAGCGGAAGTTCGGTGTGGACTGCAAGCCGGTCTATCCCAATGTATCCGCCCGTCTGGCACTGTCGGACGCCATGGAGCAGCGGGGCGAGGCGCCCAACGCCGTCATCTATCGGGAGGGGCTCATGCCCCTGACTGAGACGGTCATCGGCTCCCGTCGGCTCCGGAGCGCCGTCCGCAGCGGCACCTGGCTGTGCTATCTGGGCGCGGCGGTGGGGCTGTTCCTGACCTACTACCTCACCTCCGCCGGCAGCTACGCCACCCTCTCGCCCCTGCATATGCTGGGCTTTCTGGCACTGTGGCTGCTGCCCACGCTGCTGCTCAGCGGTCTGGTCAAATACTTCTGAGAACTGCGAAAAGGCTCCCCGATGGGGAGCCTTTACTCATTAAAAAGCGCAGCCTTTTTTGAAAACAGGCTTCGCCTCGACCCGCATCCATTCCGTCGATGGTACAACAAATTCAAGACGGATGCTGCGGCGGGAAGTGATCCGGGCGCTGCCTGTGGCAGATGAAGCGAGGTGAGCGCGTGGCTGCGGTCAAAATTTCGGCGGCTTAATTGCCGCCGAAATTTTGGGAACCGCAACAGGATATAGCCGCCGAGATCGGATGCTAAAAATATGCCACTGGCATATTTTCTTGACGCATCGACGCGGCAAAAATAATTCAAATTGTTCGCTGCCATGGCGGGCAGCGAATTCTGCGAAGCCTTTTCGACAGACTAAGGCTTCCCGATGAAAAGCCCTTTGACAGGCGCCGAGCTGCTTCTCTGGGCGAGGTGCCCAGTAAAGCGGCGTTTTTGTTGTGAAACTTGACGAAACGCCATAAGGAAGCCCCGACTTTTCGTACAAATATGAAAAATAACAGTTGTCAGGCTTGTAAAAGTGAGCTATAATCTTTATGTTGAGCATTTTGCGCGTGGCGGCCGCCATGCGCTGGATCAAATTGAAGGGAGAACACAACGATATGACTGCAAAAGACATCCGTAATATTGCGCTGCTGGGCCATGGCGGCTCCGGCAAGACCTCTCTGGCCGAGCAGATGCTCTTTATGACCAAGGGGATCGACCGTCTGGGCAAGAGCGCTGACGGCAACACCACCTGCGACTACGACGCCGAGGAGATCAAGCGCCAGATCTCTATTTCTCTGGCCTTTGCTCCCGTCATGTATAAGAACATCAAGATCAATGTGATGGACGCCCCCGGCAACTTCGACTTCTCCGGCGAGGCCGTCTGCGCCATCCGCGCCGCTGAGTGCGCCGTTATCGTGGGCAACGCCAAGGACGGCCTGTCCGTGGGCATGGAGCGCACCTGGAAGATGCTGGGCAAGAAGCCCCGCATGATGTTCATCAACCGCGTGGAGGAGGCCAACGCCGACTATACCTCCTGCATCGAGGCCATCAAGGCCAAGTACGGCACCGCCATCGCCCCCATCGTGGCCACCAAGGCGGACGCCAACAAGGCCGTTACCGTGATCGTGGATCTGCTGCACAACAAGGCCTATGACGCCAAGGGCGAGTGTGCCATCCCCGGCGACATGGCTGACGAGGTGGAGGCGCTGCGCGCCGAGCTGATGGAGGCCGCCGCCGGCGCCGATGAGGAGCTGATGGAGAAGTTCTTCGAGACCATGGAGCTGTCCGCCGA
>CAKTMQ010000098.1 GCA_934573945.1 uncultured Oscillospiraceae bacterium
GTCAAGGGGCTTGACGTAGTATGGGCGCATTTCTGTCCGTCAAAACCGTGTCTGCCCTTGTCAATCGATGGTATCCACATGGAAAGGAAGAAATGCGATGAGGAAAAAGCAATTTAAGGCAGAATCCAAACGTCTGCTGGATTTGATGATCAATTCCATCTATACACATAAGGAGATCTTTCTGCGCGAGATCTTCTCTAACGCCTCTGACGCCATCGACAAGCTGTGCTATCTCAGCCTGACGGACGACAAAGTGGGCATGAACCGGGATGATTTCCGCATTACCATTACGGTGGATCGGGAGAACCGGCTCCTCACCGTCAGCGACAACGGCATCGGTATGGATCAGGAGGATCTGGAGAACAACCTGGGTGTGATCGCCAACAGTGGCAGTTTTCACTTCAAAGGGGAGCTGGCGGAACAGGAGACGCAGGAGGCGACTGACATCATCGGTCAGTTCGGTGTGGGCTTTTACTCCGCCTTCATGGTAGCCGATGAGATCACTGTGGTGACGAAGAAGTACGGCGCTGATCAGGCTTACCGCTGGCAGTCCTCCGGCGTGGACGGTTATACGGTGGAACCCTGTGAAAAGGACACGGTGGGCACGGATGTGATCATGCACATCAAGCCGGATACCGAGGAGGAACAGGACGAGTACAGCCAGTACCTGCGGGAGTATGTGCTGTACCGTTTGGTCAAGAAGTACAGCGACTATATCCGTTTTCCCATCCGGATGAAGATGCCCCGCTCCAAGCTGAAGGAGGGCTGCACCGCCGACAAGCCGGAGTATGAGGAGACGTATGAGTGGGAGACTTTGAACTCCATGGTGCCCTTGTGGCAGCGGAAGAAGAGCGAGGTCACCCGGGAGGAATATGACAAGTTCTATGAGGAGCGGTTCGGCGAGATGGCGCCGCCCCAGTCGGTGCTGACGGTCTCGGCGGAGGGTGCTGTGACTTATCGGGCGTTGCTGTTTATCCCCTCCCGGATGCCCAATATGTACTTTACGGAGGACTTCAAGCCCGGCCTGCAGCTGTACAGCTCCGGTGTGATGATTATGGATCACTGCGCCGATCTGCTGCCGCCTTACTTCAATTTCGTCCGCGGTGTGGTGGATTCTCCCGACCTGAGCCTGAACATCTCCCGGGAACTGCTGCAGCACGACCGGCAGCTGAAGGTCATCGCCGCCAATCTGGAGAAGAAGATCAAGGCGGAGCTGCTGCGGATGCTCAAGGAGGAGCGGGAGAACTACGAGACGCTTTACCGCAGCTATGGCCGTCAGCTGAAGCTGTGTGCGCTGGATAATTACGGCATCAACAAGGAAAAGGTGCAGGATCTGCTGCTGTTCTACTCCTCCAAGGAGCAGAAGCTGGTTACATTGGACGAATACGTGGAGCGGATGCCGGAGAGCCAGAAGTTCATTTACTATGCCACCGGCGAGAGCGTCAGCGCCATCGATCACCTGCCCCAGACGGAGCTGGTGAAGGAGCATGACTACGAAATGCTGTACTTCACCGACAACACCGACAGCTTTATCCCTGATGTGTTCGGCAAGTACCGGGACAAACCTTTCCGCAGTGTGGTGGACGGCGAACTGGAACTGGACGATGCACCGAAGAATGCGGAGTCGGAGCAGTATCAGGATGACTTTGCCTTTATCAAGGAGACACTGGGTGATGAGGTGACGGAGGTAAAAGCCAGCACCAAACTCAAGACCCATCCCGTGTGTCTGTCCAGCGGTGAGGGGATCACCTTCGAGATGGAGAAGTACTTCACTGCCGTGCAGCCGGACATGAACATGAAGGCCAAGCGGATCCTGGAGATCAATGTGGATCATCCCGCGTTCATCACGTTCCGGACGGCGCGTATCACCGACCCGGAGAAGGCGAAGAAGTATGCCCGGATCCTCTATAATCAGGCGTGCCTGATCGCGGGACTGTCCATTGACGATCCCAGCGCCTACACCGATCTGCTGTGCAGCCTGTGGCAGTAAAAGATCATATTAAGCGAAAAGACCGAGCGCGGCTTTGCCGCGCTCGGTCTTTTACGTCTTGGCTACAAAAGGCAACCCCCGGCTTTGCCGGGGGTAAAAAATAGCCTATGGCGAGAGGAAAAGTAGACAAGAAAAAGTCGCCAAGTTAGAGTAAGTGAAAAGTTTGCCGACCAACACTTACAAAAAGGAGGAGACTGATTCATGAAAAGCAATAGAACCACCGACAAGCAAGAGGCTTCCGGTAATGGTGATAGACCGTTTGCGGGCGGTAGGGCAGAGGAGGCAAGCGAAGAAAAAATCAGTGCCCCTTGAGGGGTTTGCCGGTAATAGGCCCTTATAGGGCCTGGTCAAACCTCCGGCTTAGCCGGAGGTGCTTAGCCGGAGGTTTTGATTTATTCGCAGTCAATCTGCCTTTGTGTGGCTATAGATGTAGACGAGTCCCGCGTCGGCTTCCGTCTGCCCCAGCCGCAGCTCCACGCTGTACAGACCGTCATAGCCCTGGTATTCCACCGAGAGACAGCCCTCGCCCTGATTGCTCCCCTGCAGGAAGGTGACGCTCATGGCGTTGGTGTCGCCGTGGCAAAGATAGTAGCAGTCGTTATCTTTCCGATAGAGGAATTGCTCGAGCCCCACCTGATGGGTCTCGGTCAGAGACAGGCCGAACACCTGCTCCAGGGCCTGATCCATCTCCTGCGGTGTGATGACCAGTACGTCGGTGCCGGGGTAGTCCAACAGCTGCTGTACGTAGTCGTACTCCTCCTGGGTGACCTGCCGCTGGCCGCCGTTGTAGAACATCTGATAGAGATCCACGTCCCGCGGGTCGTCATAGAGACTGGTCAGCGCCTGTGTGTACCAACTTCCGGCGGAGAAAAGCTCATTGAGCTGTACCAGACGCTCTCCGTCAAGGGGCATTCCGTCATCCGGCGGCGTTTGCGCTGTGTCGGCAGCGGGGAAGCAGCCCCACACTACATAGTAATAGCCATCCAGACCGTTGAGCAGGGATGGATCGTCGGTGATGGCGGAGAGAGACGCCGAATCAAAGCACAGGGGCTCCTCCTGCTGGTAGGAATAGGCGCAGAAAGCCAGACAATACCGCTTGCCTGCCGTGACGTGCCGCACGGTCTCACCCGGCATCAGCCCCCACCCGGTCGGCTGGCCGTGAAAGCTGTCGTCCAGTGCGGAGAGGAGTCCCAGCGGCCGTATAGTCGTCTCGCCGGCCTGTACGTCACTTGCCGCCGGGGAGATCGCTGCAGCGTCGATGGTCAGGGTCAGCGGCGGGTCGCCGATGTTCAGCGGAAAAGTCTTTTGCAGCGCGCCGTCATGGTATTGCTCCACATACAGCTGCGGTGCGGTGGTCTGCGTTCCGGCCTCGATGGCATAGCGCAGCACGGAGCCCTCCAGTCCCAGATACCGGAAGGAGCCGCTGCTGCCGGTAAAGAGCACGGCGGCGGTGAGTGATACCGATGCGATGAGCAGGAAAGCGACGGCAGCCAGAATTTTTGAATGGGTGACCGGCGGGGATGACGAAGATCGATGGCTCATTTCTCTACCTCCACTTGCAGTAAAATGGTGCAGGGCTGTGTGCGTTGCGTAAGCATATCGTAGCATGGGCTGTTTACAGCGTCAACAGGAAAATTTGCCGCCGCACTTTCCAAGGGGGCGAAAGTACGGTATAATACAAAATTAAGAGTATTACTTCCAAGGAGGACAGGCACTCATGCTGACCATATTGATCGGCCGTGCCGGTACAGGTAAGTCGTACCATGTGCTGGATGCCATAAAAAAGGAATTGAACGACCGCCCCCAGCTGCTGCTGGTGCCGGAGCACACCTCCCATGAGGCAGAGCTGGATCTGTGCCGTGTATGCGGCGTCACCGCCTGCCGCAGCGCAGAGGTGCTCAGCTTCCAGAGCCTTGCCAATCGGGTGCTGAGCCAGACCGGCGGTCTGGCCGATGTAACGTTGGACAACGGCGGCAAGCTGCTGACCATGCGCCGCTGCCTGCAGGAGCTGCACACCCAGCTGAAGGTATTCGGCAGGCCGTCCCAACGGGCGGCGTTTCTCCACCAGCTGACCACGCTGGCCGATGAATTTTACGCCTATCAGATCGCGCCGGAGACCCTGTACCGCCGCGTGGAGGATATGGAGGGCGCCATGGGCGATAAGCTGCGGGATGTGGCCATGATCTTTGCCGCCTATGATGCCCGGCTCCGCGGCGGGGAGATGGATGTGCGATCCCGCGTGCAGAAGCTGTGCGACAGTTTACCCCAGTCCCATTATCTGGATGGCAAGGATCTCTATCTGGACGGCTTCTCCTTCTTCAACCGGCAGGAGGAAAGCGTGCTGGCGCTGGCGCTGCACCGCTGCCACAGCGTGACGGTGACGCTGCTGGGCGACCGCAGCGGACAGCTATTCCAAAATGCGCTGGTACAGCGGCAGCGGATGATGCGCATGGCGCAGCAGGAGGGAGTACCCTGCCACATCACCTATCTGCAGCGGCAGGACGACACGCCGCTGGGACATCTGGAGCAGTATTTCTTCGGCGGCGCCGTTCCCTGGGAGGGAGAGACGGAGGCGGTGTCGCTGTACGAGGCGTCTACCGCCTACACGGAGGTGGAGTACGTCTCCGCACAGATCCGGCAGCTGGTGCGGCAGGGCTATCGCTACCGGGACATCGCCGTGGCCAGCCGCAGTATGGAGATCTACGCGCCGCTGCTGGAATCGGTGTTCCAGCGCGACGGCGTGCCGGCCTATATCAGCCGCCGCAGCGACATTCTGGAAAAGCCGGTGATGACGCTGCTGCTCTCCGCTGTGGACGCGGTGACCGGCGGCTTTGAATACGAGGATATGTTCCGCTATCTGAAAACCGGCATGACCGCCGTTACGGAGGCGGAGTGCGACATACTGGAGAACTACGTGATCCGCTGGGAGATCCGGGGCAATATGTGGTTGCGGGATGTGCCGTGGACGGCCAATCCCGACGGCTACGGCATGGAGATGAACGAGGAGCGCATCGCCCGTCTGGCGGAGGTGAACCGCATCCGCGAAAAGGTGCGTTCTCCGCTGCTGGCGCTGGCGGCGGGGATGAAGGAGCGTCCCACTGCCCGGGAAAAGGCACAGACGCTGTATGAATTCGCCGCGGCAGCCGGTGTGCCGGAGGTGCTGCGGGACAAGGCGGAGCAGCTGCTGACTGCGGGGCAGGTGCAGCTGGCGGAGGAGTATGCCCAGCTGTGGCAGATTTTCTGCAATGTGCTGGATCAGTTCGTGGAGATCCTGGGGGACACGGAGCTGTCCGGCGAGGAATTTGCCAAGCTGCTGCGCCTGGTGCTGACCCAGTACAGCGTGGGAACTATCCCCGCTACACTGGATCAGGTAAAGGTCAGCGAGATCACCCGTAATGACCGGCACCGGGTCAGGGTGTTGTTTCTGCTGGGCGCCAACGATCACCTGCTGCCCCAGATCGACCGGGGCGGCGGCATTTTGGATAACGATGACCGGCAAGCGCTGCAGCAGCGGGATATTCCGCTGTCCGACGCCACCTTTGACCCGCTTGATAACGAGCTGCAGAATATCTATGCATGCCTTGCCCAGCCCACCGAGCGGCTGCATATCAGCTGGCCGGTCACGGACGTGACCGGCGCCGCGCTGCGCCCCTCCTTCGTGGTGGAGCGCACGGCCTTGCTGTTTCCCAATGTAAAGGTGCGCCGGGAGGACGGCACTTACCGATTGACACTGCCGGCCACGGCGCTGTGTGCCGCCGGTGAGGATGCGGCGCTGCGGCAGTATTTTGCCGCTGATGTCCGGTACGCGCCGGCGCTGGCGGCCATGGAGCGCGCCCGGCATATGGAGCGGGGACGGCTGTCGCCGGAGGCGGTACAGTCGCTGTACGGCCGCTCCATCGCCATGTCCGCCAGCCGGATCGACCGGGTGAAGTC
>CAKTMQ010000099.1 GCA_934573945.1 uncultured Oscillospiraceae bacterium
CAGACCTGTCATGTGTGCATCCACAGCGGCGCCAACGTGCTGGTGGCCGGCAGCGCCGTGTACAAGGCGCAGGATATTCCCGCCTGCATCCGGGAACTGCGAGGTTGAACCATGGAGTATTTTCCCGCACCTCTTGAGAGGCTGGTGGAGCAGTTCGCCCGTCTGCCGGGCATCGGCGGCAAGTCCGCCCAGCGGCTGGCTTTTCATGTATTGAACCTGCCGCTGGACGAGGCGCAGGCCTTTGCCGACGCCATCGTGGACGCCAAGCGCAGCGTGACGCTGTGCCCCGTCTGCCGGAACCTGACCGCCGGCGGTCTGTGCCCTATCTGCGCCGATCCCCGGCGGGATGAGACGCTGATCTGCGTGGTGGCCGATCCCCGTGACGTACTGGCCATCGAGCGTTCCCGGGAGTTCAACGGTCGCTATCATGTACTCCACGGCGTACTGTCCCCCATGAACCATGTGGGGCCGGACGACCTGCAGATCCGCTCCCTGCTGGATCGCGTAGCGCAGGGCGGCATCACCGAGGTCATCATGGCCACCAACCCCGACACCGAGGGCGAGGCCACGGCGCTGTACATCGCCCGGCTGCTGAAGCCCTTCGGTGTCAAGGTGACACGGCTGGCCTACGGCATCCCCGTGGGCGGCCATCTGGAATTCGCCGACGACGCCACGCTGATGCGGGCACTGGAAGGGAGACGGGAGCTGTGAAAAAAGCCTTCTGCCTGCTGTTGACGGTACTGCTGACGCTGTCGCTGACCGGCTGCGGCGCTCCCAAAACCGAGACGCTGGATCTCTTCGCCATGGACACCTATATGTCACTGGTGGCGGTGGGCGACGGCGGCTTCGACCTGCTGCAGCGCACCTCCCACGACATCAACGCACTGGAACAGAAGCTGAGCCGCACATTGGAGAACAGCGATGTCAGCCGTCTCAACACCGACGGCAGCGCCCAGCTGGACGACGAAACGGCGCAGCTGCTGCGTGCAGCGCTCTCCTACAGTGCCGAGACCGGCGGTGCCTTTGATGTGACCATCGCCCCGCTGGTGACACTTTGGGGCATCACCACCGACGCGCCCCGTGTACCCTCTCCGGAGGAGATCACCGCTCTGCTGCCGCTGGTGGGCAGCGAACACGTCCATCTGGACGGCACCGCCGCTTCACTGGATACCGGATGCGCCGTCGATCTGGGCGGCATCGCCAAGGGCTACGCCTCCGACGCGGTGGCCGCGCTGTTCGCCGCCAGCCAGACATCCGGCGGCTTCGCCAGTCTGGGCGGCAACGTGTACGTCTACGGTGTCACTGCCGACGGACGGCCTTGGAATGTGGCCATTCAGGATCCCCGGAACACCGACGCCTTTGCCTGCACGCTCCATCTGTCGGATGCCTTCGTGGTGACCTCCGGCGGCTATCAGCGGTACTTCACCGCCCCGGACGGGACGGTATATCAGCATATCATCGATCCCGCCACCGGGTATCCCGCCCAGAGCGACCTTCTGAGCGTGTCCATCATCACCTACGGTGCCGGTGATGGACAGGGCACCCGCGCCGACGCCTACTCCACCGCCCTGTATGTGATGGGTGAGGCAGGCGCCGTGAATTTCTGGCGGCAGCGAAGCGATTCCTTCGACATGGTGCTGGTGACGGCGGATGGCCGCGTGCTGTACACCGCCGGCCTGCAGAACTGCTTTGACGAGACGGAGGGAAGCGGCTATGACTACCAATGCCTGGCAGCCTGAGCTGAAATTCAACCGCTATGACGCCTTCGTGGCAGTCATCGTGGCGCTGCTGGCCATCGCCGCGGCGCTGTGCTTCTATCTGCCCAAGACCCAAAGCGGTGCCGTGACCGTTGTGATCGCCGTGGGCGGTCAGGAGCAGGAGCGGATCCCCCTCTCCCGATTTCCGGACGAGGCAAAAACGATCACCCACAATGGCTATATGCTGACCCTCTCCCCTGCCGTCTCGGCCAGCGGGCAGTCCGGCGTCTGCATATCCCACAGCGACTGCCCCACCCAGGACTGCGTCCACACCGGCGTTATCACGCGGGCGGGACAATCCATCGTATGCCTGCCGGCGCAGGTGGTCATCCATCTGGAAGGCAGTCCGGACAGCGGTACGCCGGACGTGATCGTGGGGTGACGGATATGAAATGGACAACCAAGCAGCTGGCGCTGTGCGCCGTGCTGGCGGCACTGGCGCTGGGACTGAGCACGCTGGAGAGCCTGTTCCCCATCTCCCTGCTGATCCCCCTGCCGGGGGTCAAGCTGGGTCTGGCCAATATTGTAACAGTGTTCGCCCTGTACGAGCTGGGCGCCCTGCCGGCGCTGGCGATCCTGATCACGCGGTGCGTGCTGGGCGGCCTGTTCGCCGGCAACGTATCCGCCATGCTGTTCTCTCTGCTGGGAGGACTGCTGGCCATGGCGGTGATGATCGCCCTGCAGCACTGCCGCCGCCTGAGCATCTACGGCGTCTCCATCGGCGGCGCCGCCGCCCACAACATCGGCCAGATGGCGGCGGCGGTGATCACGCTGGGCAGCACCATGGTATTGGGGTATCTGCCCTTTCTGCTGGCGGTGTCGCTGTTCACCGGCGTACTGACCGGCTTTCTGGCGTCACTGCTGTTCGCCGCTATATCCCATGTAAAACTCTCACATTGAGGAGGACGCATAATGGATCAGAAGGATAAGATCATCTTACAGCAGCTGGATGTGATCCGCTCCATGACGGAAAGCAGCATGAAGCGGATGAACAGCGATTTCTGGGGCGCGCCGGAAGCGCCCCGTTCTCCCGCCGTACCTCAAGCGTCTCAGGCACCGGACGCTGGGAGCAAAAAGGCCGCCGCCTCCACGGGAGAGAAGGACGCCGCGCCTCAGGAGGAGCTGCCGCCGCCGGAAAAGCTGGAGGATCTGCTGGCAGAGCTGGACAGCTACATCGGCCTCGACGTGGTAAAGGAAGAGGTGCGCAGTCTTATCAACATGGTGCAGGTCTACAAGCTGCGCCGGGAGCACGACCTGCCCACCACCGATATGTCGCTGCACATGGTGTTTACCGGCAACCCCGGCACCGGCAAGACCATGATGGCGCGCATGATGGCGCGCATCTACCGCAGTCTGGGCATTCTCAGCAAGGGACAGCTGGTGGAGGTGGATCGCAGCGGTCTGGTGGCCGGCTATGTGGGACAGACGGCGCTTAAAACCCAGAAGGTCATTGAAAAGGCCATGGGCGGCGTGCTGTTCATCGATGAGGCCTACGCTCTCAACGGTAAGTCGGAAAACGACTTCGGCCAGGAGGCCATCGACACCGTACTCAAGGCCATGGAGGATCACCGGGACGACCTGGTGGTGATCGTTGCGGGCTACACCGACCTGATGGAGAAATTTATCCACTCCAATCCCGGCCTGGAGAGCCGCTTCAACCGCTTCCTCCTCTTCCCGGACTACTCCGTGGATGAGATGATGGCCATTTTCCGGATGCGCTGCGGCAAGGGCTATGTGCTGACGCCGGAGGCGGAGCCGCTGGTGCGGGATTATATCGCCGAGGAGAGCGCCGCCGGAGACAGCTTCGGCAACGCCCGCGGCGTACGGAACATCTTTGAGCATATCCTGGTGGCGCAGAACAACCGTCTGGCCAAAATGGAAAACATCACCCGGGACGATCTGATGCAGCTCACCGCCGACGACGTGCTCCACGCCCGGGGCAAGTTGGACGAGGTGTAAACACCTGTTGCCGCATCCCTTGATCTCAATATAAAAATAACGCATCCCCCGGACTGAGACCGGGGGATGCGTTATTTCATGATACGCTCAGCTGTGATAATACGTCTTGGCGCAGTACTCCCGCCGCACCGTCACCCGTTCCTCATCGGTGAGCCAGTCCACAAAATTGGTAAAATTCCGCTCGATAATGGAGAATTTCAGTTCGTTTTTGGTGCGGATCTCCTCCCGGCGGCAAAACGTTCCCAGCCACTGGTCGAAAGTCATCCCGTCCGTCAGGTCTGCCAGCAATTCCTCCGCCTTGCGGTAGAGGAATGCCTCGTTGCTGTCGATCAGCGGGACAATATCCGTCACCACCGCCTTGTGCGCCACAATATAGGCGTCAAAGCTCGTCCGCCGCAGAGACTCCTTGCTCTGGAGATCCCGGGCGATAAACATGGAGGTGGGCAGCTTGGCGCCGTCGATCTGCTGCTGATCGATCAGGCAGTCCCCCACATAGGCCACATTGTCCGGCGTCACCACGCCGATATGGCCTGCGCTGTGACCGGGCAGCTGCAAAATACCAAAATGGGCTCCGCAGAAGTCCAGCCGGTCGTCCTCCGGGCCGACGATCACATCGGCGGTGAAGCACTCCTCCAGAAACAGTTCCCGGCTCTTGCCGTAGGTCAGCGCCACGTAGTTGGCGCGGTAGGCGTCCGGATTGACGGAGATGCCCGCCTCGATGAGATGCGCCGCCGCCTGTGCCCCGTAACGCTGCTGCAAATACCGCACGTTGCCGCTGTGGTCAAAGTGGGCATGGCTGCAGATCACGCCCCGCAGACGCAGACCGCTGCCATCCAGCAGCGCCGTCAGCCCCGCCCGATCCAGTTTGGCATAGCCTGTGTCGATGAGCACAATATCCCTGTCCGTGACAAAGCAGACGCCCAGCAGCGCCGTAGATGCCTCCGCCACCCAGGTACGCCCCTTCACACACCGCAATTCCATGGTATCGCCCCCCCTTTTTGGTGACAGTATACCAGCTTTTCTCCCGCCGGACAATAAAAGAATCTGCAAAATTTTGATTTTCCCTCTATGCAAACCGGAAGAAATAAGGTAAAATAGCAGGGAATGTAAGAATGATAAAGGGGAGTATGTGCATGGACGAACCGAGATACAAACGGGTGCTGCTGAAGATCAGCGGCGAGGCGCTGGCCGGTGACAAGCACTTTGGCCTGGACTTCAAGGTGATGGGCCAGGTGGCCGACGTCATCAAGGAGTGCGCCGCCATGGGCGTGGAGATCGGCGTGGTCATCGGCGGCGGCAACTTCTGGCGCGGCGTCAAAAACGGCGAGGGCTATATCGAGCGCTCCCGTGCCGACCACATGGGTATGCTGGCCACTACCATGAACTGCATGGCCATGGCCGACGTGCTGGAGCAGAAGGGCGTGGACGTGCGGGTGCAGACAGCGCTGGAGATCCGCGCTGTGGCCGAACCGTACATCCGCGCCAGAGCCATCCGGCATCTGGAAAAGGGACGAGTGGTCATCTTCGGCTGCGGCACCGGCAATCCCTATTTCTCCACCGACACCGCCGCCGTGCTCCGCGCCGCGGAGATCGGCGCCGACATCATCCTGCTGGCCAAGAACATCGACGGTGTATACGACAGCGATCCCGCCGTCAACGCCAACGCGGTGAAGTTCGACGCCATCACCTACGATGAAGTCCTCAAGCGGCATCTGGCCGTGATGGACTCCACCGCCACCAGTATGTCGATGGACAACCACATCCCTGTGCTGGTATTTGCCCTGAAGGATCCCTATAACATCGTCCGCGCCATTCGCGGTGAAAAAATCGGAACAATCGTCAAGGAGGACTGAGCAATGTTGAAGGATGAATACAAGATCTACGAGGAAAAAATGAAGAAGAGCATCGAGTCTGTGGAGAACGACTTTGCCGCCGTGCGCGCCGGTCGTGCCAACGCCTCCGTGCTCAACCGCATCACTGTGGACTACTACGGCACGCCCACGCCGATCCAGCAGATCGCGTCTGTTGGCTCTCCCGATCCCCGCACGCTGCTGATCACCCCCTGGGATGCCAGCGCCCTGAAGGGCATTGAAAAGGCCATTCAGGAGTCCGATCTGGGCATCAATCCCCAGAACGACGGCAAGTCCATCCGTCT
>CAKTMQ010000100.1 GCA_934573945.1 uncultured Oscillospiraceae bacterium
GGGCGACATCTGGCACGGTGTGGATAATGCGGCTATTCAGGCGGAGTTCGCCGGATGCAATGTGTATGCGCACGAGGAGTGCCGCGACTGCTGGGCACGGCTGTACTGTTCCGGCGGCTGCGCCGCTAACGCCTACCACGCCACCGGTTCCGTCCGAGGTGTGTACCAGCAGGGCTGCGAGCTGTTCCGCAAGCGCATGGAGTGCGCGATTATGGTGGCCGTAGCGCGGGAGCTGGGTGACGGGGAATGAGCACCCCCATCTGTGACTTTGTCCGCCGCTACGTTGCCGGCCACCCCGTCCGTCTCCATATGCCGGGACACAAGGGCATTCCCGTACTGGGCTATGAGCCGTATGATATTACCGAGATCGATGGGGCAGACGAACTCTTTGCACCGGAGGGGATCATCGCCGAAAGCGAAGCGCAGGCCAGCGCTCTGTTCGGCGCAGCTACCTTCTATGCCACAGGAGGTTCTACCCTCTGCATACAGGCCATGCTGTACCTGCTGGCACAGTATGCCGTTTCAAAAGGAGAACGGCCGTGCATTTTGGCGGGACGCAATGCCCACAAGGCTCTTGTCAATGCCGCTGCGCTGCTGGATGTGGACATCATCTGGCTCTATCCGGAGGACGACGGCTCCTATCATACCTGCCGCGTAACGGCGGCACAAGTGCAGGAGGCATTGACCCGATGTGCACACCGCCCCACAGCGGTATATCTTACCAGTCCTGATTATCTGGGTGATCTGGCCGATGTGACGGCGATCGCCGCAGTTTGTCATCAGTTCGGCACGTTATTGGCGGTGGACAATGCCCATGGCGCCTATCTGCGGTTTCTTCCGGAGAGCTGGCATCCGCTGGATCTGGGGGCGGACATCTGCTGCGATTCCGCTCATAAGACGCTGCCGGTGGTCACCGGCGGCGCCTATCTCCATGTATCTCCCGCCGCTCCAACACTGCTGACACACCATGCGAAGGCCGCCCTGTCCCTGTTCGGCTCCAGCAGTCCCTCGTACCTGATCCTGCAATCTCTGGATGCGGTCAATGACCGGATGGCTGCCTTTCGACGGCAGCTGTCAGAGCTTCTACCCCGGGCGGCAACTCTGAAAGAGCGCCTTATCGCCAGTGGCTACACCCTAACGGGAGAGGAATCGCTGAAGCTGACGCTGTGTCCCAAATACTATGGCTATACCGGCGACGCACTGGCACAGTGCCTGATGAACCGTCACATCTATCCGGAGTTTTATGATACAGACTATGTGGTGCTGATGCTCTCACCCGCCAATACGGCAGAAGATCTTTCCCGGCTGGAGGAAACGCTGATGTCCTTCCCGCGTATGGTTGCCATCACGGCCAAGCCGCCTGTAGCCCCCCATCCTCAACGGATATTGACGCCGCATCAGACACTGCTGGCCGATCGCGAGATACTGCCGGTCGAACAGTGTCTGGGACGCATCTCCGCAGCGGCAGCCATCAGCTGCCCGCCGGCCATTCCGTTGGTGGTCTGCGGTGAACGGATCGACCAGCAGGTGGTGGACTGTTTTCACTATTACGGAATTGAACACTGTACCGTGATCAAAGCCTGATCAAACGGAGACGTTCTGCATATGGCAGAACGTCTCCGTTTTACGATCCCGGCAGTGGTAAACGTAGAAATTACAACAAAAAATCCTGTTGGCGGACGCTGTTTTCTGTACAAGCGGCCATTGACTTCCATGGAAGACGATATTATAATCTTCCAGCAACATATAAGGTAAAAAGCTGGGATTATGATATGAATCATCAACATTTTAAGTCGTTTTTTCATCCGTTGGATCTGACAGAAGGAACGTGCTGGAAAACCATTCTCGTCTTTTCGCTGCCCATTATTTTTTCCTATCTGCTTCAGCAGGTCTATTCCATCAGTGATGCGGCTATTGTCGGCCAGACGCTGACGGCACAGGAGGTAGCAGGCGTCAATGATACGACTTCACTGGTCTTTATCTTCCTGCAGTTTGCTTTTGGTGTCAGTGCCGGCTTCTGCGTCGTTACCTCTTGCAGTGTTGGATGCCATGACCAGCGGGGTGTCCGCCGTTCTCTGGCAACACAGATCATCCTCTCAGCGGTGCTCACCGTACTGTTGACGACTGTGGCACTGCTTCTGCTGGATCCCATGCTGGCCTGGATCAATGTGACGCCGGACATCGGCGAGGTCTACCGCGCTGCGCATACCTACTGCGCCATCATCTTTGCCGGTATCGGTGCGCAGCTGTTCTACAATTTCATCTGCTCGTTCCTGCGCAGCATGGGCGACTCTGTGACGCCGCTGCTGTTTCTGCTGTTTTCTACGATCCTGAATGTGGCACTGGATCTGGCGTTCATTCTGGTGCTGAGGTGGGGCGTTGCCGGTGCGGCTGCCGCCACGGTGGCCGCGCAGCTGGTCAGCACCATCGGCTGCTTTATCTACGCTTTTGCCCGCTATCCGGAGCTGCGTCTCCAGCGGGCAGACTGGCACATCACCTGGTGGGACATCCGGCGACACATCGTGCAGGGCGTTCCTCTGGGACTGCAATTCTCCGTGTTGGCCATCGGCATCATTGTGATGCAGAGCGTTGTTGTGTCCTTTGATATGCTCGACGGCGTCATGGCCTCCAGTGCGGCGGAAAACGGCTTCGGCGCCGCCAACAAGCTCAGCAACCTGATGTGCACTCCCATGAACGGTCTGGGTGCCGCCATGACCAGCTTCACCGCCCAGAATCTGGGCGCCGGAAAGCCGGAGCGTATCAAAAAAGGCACCCTGCAGGCACTGGCGATGATGGCGGTAATTGCTGTAATCTCTGTTGGTCTGGGACTCATCCTCATGCACAATGGTTTCTACCTGCGTATTTTCCTCAGCTCTGATAAGATCACCAGCGAGACCATTCGCTTCGGCAATACATTCCTATACGTGGATTTTTCTATGTATCTGTTTCTGGGCTTTATCTTCGTGGTGCGCAACTGCGTACAGGGGATCGGACGGTCTCAGTTTGTATTGGGTGCCGGTGCGGCAGAGCTGGTGGCCAGGATCGCTGTATGTATGTTTCTGCCGCAGCTCTTTGCCGGTGGAGCCGTGGGCGTCAACGCGCCGCCACTGGCGTTTTATGCGCTGTGCGCAGCGGATCCCTGCGCATGGATCGCCGCCGACGCGGTGCTGTCCATCTCCTTCATCCGCAATATTCTCCGTCAGGATTACCGCTATATGTACCGGCATACACCTCACACATAATAAAGAACCGCAGGCTTTTCGCCTGCGGTTCTTGCCCTATGCTCAATTATTCTTCCGTTATAAATGCCCGGAAATACTCCGCAAATACCCGGTCACCATAGGTACGCAGATCGTCGCAAAAAGTATCATACGCCGTCAGCATTGCCTTACCCTCGCTGGTGAGCACGGCGCCGCCGCCGTTTTTTCCTCCCGTGGTAGAGTCCAGCAGTTTAAAGCCTAATGCTTCTTCGGAGCGTTTTATGATCGTCCAAGCCTTGGAGTAGGCCATCTCCATCTCTGCCGCCGCAGCGCGCAGTGAATGAAGCCGCTCCACCCGGTGCAGCAGCTGCGCAATGCCCACTCCGAAGCACTTGCTGTCGGTAAATAAGCGGCAGGATACGTTGTAATGTAGCTTTTCCATAGTCTCTATTGTAGCAGGCCGGTGAAAAAACGTCAAGGCCGGGATATTGACTATCCGACTCTGACGTGCTATCCTCTTGAAAAAGAAAAAAGAGGGGGGAGTCCTATGCGCGTTTTGATCCGCGGTGCCGGTGATATTGCCACAGGTATCGCACTGCGGCTGTATCGTGCCCACTTTCAAGTCATTATGACCGATCTGCCGCACCCGACGGCGATCCGCCGCACCGTATGTTTCTCTCAGGCCATCGTACATGGCAGTACGGTGGTGGAGGATGTAACCGCGCGCTTTGTACGGGACGCTGCGGCCGCCGCAACGCTTCTGACAGAGGGTGAGGTTCCTGTTCTGGCAGATCCCGAGGCCATATGCCGTGCGGAACTGCGGCCGGACGCACTGGTGGACGCTATTCTGGCCAAGCGCAATCTGGGCACAGCTATTACCGACGCCCCGGTGGTAATCGGTATCGGTCCCGGATTCACAGCGGGGGAGGACTGCCATGCAGCAGTAGAGACCATGCGCGGCCACACGTTGGGGCGCGTGATCTATCACGGCAGTCCGCTGCCCAACACCAATATTCCCGGATTGATCGGCGGCTATGCCGGTGAGCGGGTACTCCGGGCGCCAGATGACGGTATTTTCCGCACAGAGCGAAAAATCGGTGAAGTGGTCAGAACCGGCGACGTCGCCGGTACAGTCAACGGCCTGCCAATGCGATGTACTATTGACGGCGTGTTGCGCGGCCTATTAGCCGACGAAACACCTGTGTACAAGGGCATGAAGTCCGGCGATGTCGATCCCCGCTGTGAAGTGGAATACTGCTACACGGCTTCTGACAAAGCTCTTGCAGTAGGCGGTGGTGTGCTGGAAGCAATACTGCATCTTTGCAAAAGAGATGGTAAATAGTCCTGCTTTTTTGTTAGCTTTCCTAAATCATTGTGAGATTTTTATACGGTTTCAACAGTAGAATATCGTAAAAAACTGTGGTATAATAACAATGCCCCCGAAATGTAGGGTACATTCCAGACAATTAAAATAATTGACAATAAATGAAAAGGAGTAAAAACATGATCGATCTGAAAAAGTACGGTATTACCGGCGTGAACGAAATCGTTTACAACCCCTCCTATGAAGAACTCTTTGCTGAAGAGACCAAGAAGGAACTGACCGGCTATGAAGTTGGCCAGGTTACTGAGCTTGACGCCGTGAATGTGATGACCGGCATCTATACCGGCCGCTCTCCTAAGGACAAGTATATCGTCATGGACAGCAATTCCAAGGATACCGTGTGGTGGACCACCGACGGCTATAAGAACGACAACCACCCCATGAATGAGGATGTCTGGGCCAAGGTGAAGAATATCGCCGTCAGCGAGCTGTGCAACAAGCGTTTGTTCGTGGTAGATGCTTTCTGCGGCGCCAACAAGGATACCCGCATGGCCGTCCGCTTCATCATGGAAGTGGCCTGGCAGGCTCACTTTGTGGAGAATATGTTCATCAAGCCCACTGCGGAGGAGCTGAAGAACTTCGAGCCTGATTTCGTGGTCTACAACGCCTCCAAGGCAAAGGTGGAGAATTTCAAAGAGCTGGGGCTCAACTCCGAGACCTGCGTAGCCTTCAACATCACCTCCCGTGAACAGGTCATCATCAACACCTGGTACGGCGGCGAAATGAAGAAGGGTATGTTCTCCATGATGAACTACTATCTGCCTCTGAAGGGCATCGCTTCCATGCACTGCTCCGCCAATACCGACATGAACGGCGAAAATACTGCCATCTTCTTCGGCCTGTCCGGCACCGGCAAAACTACTCTGTCCACCGATCCCAAGCGTCTGCTGATCGGCGACGACGAGCACGGCTGGGACGACAACGGCGTGTTTAACTTCGAGGGCGGCTGCTATGCCAAGGTCATCAATCTGGACAAGGATTCTGAGCCCGACATCTACAACGCCATCCGCCGTGACGCCCTGCTGGAGAATGTTACCGTGGACGAAAACGGTAAGATCGATTTCGACGACAAATCCGTCACCGAGAACACCCGCGTCAGCTATCCCATCGACCATATCAAGAATATTGTTCGTCCGATCTCCGCTGCTCCCGCGGCAAAGAACGTGATCTTCCTGTCTGCTGACGCTTTCGGCGTTCTGCCCCCCGTGTCCATCCTGACCCCCGAGCAGACCCAGTACTACTTCCTGTCCGGCTTCAC
>CAKTMQ010000101.1 GCA_934573945.1 uncultured Oscillospiraceae bacterium
AGATGGCCGCTGGCCACCCAGGTCTGGGGGTTCATGAGGATGGCGGCGTCCTGCCCCACGTTGTAGGGGTTCTCCTGGACGAACTTCTTCCACCAGGCCTTCTTGATGTTGTTCTTCAGCTCCACGCCCAGCGGGCCGTAGTCCCAGGTGTTGGCAAGGCCGCCGTAGATCTCGGAGCCTGCAAAGATGATGCCGCGGTTTTTGCACAGCGCCACGATCTTGTCCATGGTCTTTTCGGTATTCTTCATGTGATCGTCTCCTTTATGTGAATATTTTCTGGTCTGCAAAAAAACGCCCTGAGCCGGCAAAGGCTCAGGGCGAACTAAACAATAGTCCGTGGTTCCACCTGAATTTGGATATTTCCACACTCTCATGCCGATAACGGGGCATCCGGCGGGCATTTCCTCCCGCGGCTCCGGGCAGCCACGCCCTTCATCGCCTGTAACGGAGAAAAGAATAGCACGTTTTCCACAGGTTGTCAAGCGGCAGTGTGCACAGAATCGGCACAGAATCGGCCGCAGGATCGGCCGCAGGATCGGCGCAGCGCCTGCGGATCGGTCTACATTTCCTCCAGCGGCGTCACATTTCCCTGAGGAGATACCGTAAAGCGCAGGCTGTTCTGCCCTACGGCGCTCTTGCTGAAGATCACCGTCCAGCAGCCGGTTGCCACATCGTACCGGCCATAGGCCATCTCATAGTCACCATCACACAGAGGCTTGGCCGCGTCGATAGCCTCCTGCTCCGTCATGGGGGCGTTCCGGCCGAGCTGCGCCGTGGCAAGGATGGCGAGCAGCTCCTCCCGACAAGCGTTCCACGTGGTCTCGGACATTTCACCGTCCGGCTCCAGCACATAGTCCCCGGGCACATCGGCAAAGTAGAGATTGACCCAGAAGGCATCCTGCTCATGGGTGTGCTGCCACACCTGCTGCCCGTTGGACAGCGTTAGCTCCTCCGAGACAAGATCCGTGCCGCAGAGGCCATAGCCCCGCGTCCAGCACTGCAGCAGGAATTTCACCGTGCTGTCGTCGGTCTTCCAGAAGCGGATCCCCTCGGTTTTGGCGGACTTATCCTGCACCGACTCCCACTGCCAGCCCTCGGGCAGCGTCAGTGCCAGATCCACATAACCGCTGGTATAGGCGGCAGTCTCCCCTGCGGCCACAGGTGGATCATCCACAGGCGTTTTCAGATCATCAGGCGTTTCCAGCTTTCCGGTGGAGCAGCCGGTCAGTGTTGTCAGCAGCGACAGCGCCACCACACAGGCAGCGAACAGCAGGACAAGAGAAACGGAGTGTTTCATGGGTGATGCACCTTCCTTTCTGTCTTATAAGACGCGGAAGGCGGGCAAAATGTTCCCGCCCCGCAGGGAAAAATAAAAGTCATGTCTCTTTTTTCTCCCGCCGCACCGGCAGCCCTGTGGGCTGCCAAAGCGGCATGATATTGTAATTGATCATTGAAAATTGATCACTGATTATTGATAATTGAAAATTGAGTATTGATAATTGATAGTTGGTAATTGATTATTGTTATTGGCATCATTTGCATGCACTTGCTGCATTTGCATCACTTGCATCTCTCCTGATCCGGCGCGGCGCTTCTGCCCCAAAAAAAGATCCGCGCTGTTAGGCCGCCTGACACAAGAAAACACACGCCATAAAAGGCGCATTTTGCACAGACGACTACGTTGCGCTGCCTTGCCAGACATCCATTTTTTGTTGCCCGCCGCGGGGCAACAACGGCGCAGAAACCATGCAGAAGTACAAAGCAAAACAGACGCCCAAACGGACGTCTGTTGGATGTGGGTTCGTTAACCGATCTTGTTGAGCTTCAGGGTCAGGGCGGACTTCTTATGAGCCGCATTGTTCTTGTGCATCAAACCCTTGGCAGCAGCCTTGTCGATCGCCTTGACTGCGACCTTGTAAGTGCCCTCGGCCTCGGTGCGATCGCCGTCAACGGCAGCAGCCTCGAACTTCTTGATAGCAGTCTTCAGTGCGGACTTTTCGGCTTTGTTGCGGGCATTACGCGCTTCTGCCACCAGAACACGCTTCTTAGCAGACTTGATATTCGGCAAACCAAACACCTCCTCGGAATGACATTGACGTGGTCAAAAGTCCCACGCAGGATAGTATTTTAGCATCTTTGCACAGAAATTGCAAGGGGTTTTTTCATCTTTTTCTGCCTTTCTCGAATAAATCTTTTTTTCGCGGCAAAACTAGCCATCGGGCACAAGATTTTGTGTTTTTGGAAGGAGTGCGACCACAAACATGAGGAACATACGAAGTGATTTGGCGCTGGAAAGCATGGAGGCGCTGCGGGAAAAGCGGCCGCTCCGGCAGCTTGGCGGCGTTGATGCCCGTGATTTTTCCTGTCAGGGCTACCCCGTCACCGACGTGCGCGTGACCGATGCGGCCGGGGCGGCGGCGCTGGAAAAACCGGTGGGGCGCTACATCACCGTGGATCTGCGGCCTTACTTTCAGCGGGACGAGCGTTTCTTTGTCCGGGCGGCATCTTGTCTGGCGCAGCAGCTGCAGGTGCTGCTGCCCGCCGTGGGAAGCCGGACGCCGGTGCTGGTGGCCGGGCTGGGCAACCGGGGCATGACCGCCGACGCCGTGGGGCCGCTGGCGCTGGAGAGCCTGCTGGTGACGCGCCACATGGTACGCGCCCTGCCCCGCCAGTTTCAGGGCTTCACCCCCGTCTCCGCCGTGGCCACCGGCGTACTGGCCGCCACCGGCATGGAGACGCTGGAGCTGCTGCGGGGGATCACCGGCGCCACACAGCCCGCCGTGGTGATCGCCATCGACGCGCTGGCGGCGCGGCATCGCGACCGGCTGTGCGCCACCGTACAGCTGGGGGACACGGGATTGATCCCCGGCAGCGGCGTGGGCAACCACCGCAAGGCCATCGACCGGGAAACACTGGGGATCCCCGTTATCGCCGTGGGGGTGCCCACGGTCATCGCCGCGCCGCTGCTGGCCGAAGGTGATATGCCGCAGGAGGACGACCCCCTCTTTCTCACGCCCCGGGACATTGACGGCAAGGTGCGGGAGCTGAGTCGCCTTATCGGCTACGCCATCACGCTGGCGCTGCAGGAGGGGCTGACCGTGGAGGACATCACCGGGCTGCTGGGGTAGAACCACGGGAAAAGAGCCGTGAAGCTGGGCTTCACGGCTCCCGGGATCATTTCTTGTCGGGGTTGTAGTAATCCGTCGGCTCCTCCGGCACGATGGGCAGGCCGTTCTGATAGACCGGCAGGGTCTGGAACTTGAACCGGCTGGCCGCGTGCTTGCGGTCGATCTGCCGGCGGATGGCCTCGTCGGCCACGCCGCGGCGGACGTATTCGTTCACCGCGTGGTAGGTAAAGCCCAGATTGTCCTCGTCCGTCAGCCCCGTCAGGCCGTCAGAGGGCGGCTTGATCAGGAACTTCTCCGGCAGACCCAGCGCCCGTCCCAGCGCGATGACCTCCTCGGTGGTGTACATACCCAGCGGCGAGAAGGCACCGGCACTGTCGCCGTAGATGGTGCAGTAGCCCACCCAGTCCTCGCTGAGGTTGCTGGTATTGATGACGATGCCGCTCTCCACCGTCTGCGCCACGGCGTACAGCGTGGCCATCCGGACACGGCTGGGCAGATTCACCAGCGTCTGGCGGCTGGGGGTCAGCCCCACCCGCTCCATCTCCTTCACCACACCCTGTACCGCGTCGTGAATATTGATGGTGACGTGGGGGATCTGCAGCGTTTCCACCAGCGCCTGAGAGTAATCTATATCCGGCTGCACGCCGTCGGGCATCAGCACGCCCATCACGTTCTCCCGTCCGTAGGCGGCCACGGCCAGCGCGGCCACGGTGGAGCTGTCCTTGCCGCCGGAGATGCCGATCACCGCGGTCTTGCCATAGCAGGCCGCCATCTGCCGGTGCATCCACTCCAGCAAGCCGGCCAATTGCAGCTGCACGTTGAATTCCATGGTATTTGCCCCCTCTTTGTCAGAAATTGGGTCTATTGTAGCACGGCGGCGGTGTTTGCGCAAGGCTTTTCACCCCACGGCGGCAGGAAAAAAGAGACGCGCCCGGATCGTCTCCGACACAGGCGCGTCTCCTCCTGTTCAGTTATTCTCGCCCCGGTCGTAAGCCACCACCACGCGGCGGTTGGGCTCCGTACCCACGGAATAGGTGGTCACACCCTTCACGTCCTGCAGGGCGGCGTGGATCACATGGCGCTCATAGGCGTTCATGGCCTCCAGCGTCACGCTGCGGCGATACTTCTTCACCTTGCCGGCCACCTTCATGGCCAGGCTCTCCAGGCTGGCCTCACGGCGGGCACGGTAGTTCTCCGCATCCACATGAACGCGGATCCGCTTGTCATTGCCGCTGTTGACGGCATAGTTGGTCAGCTGCTGAATGGCATCCAGCGTCTCACCGCGGCGACCGATCAGCTGACCCAGCTTCTGACCCACGAGGACGGCCTTGTAGCGACCCTTCTCCTCCTCGTAGATCTTCACCTCCGCGGGGCTCTCCATGTGCTCCAGCAGACCGGTGAGGAACACGGTGATCCGCACGGCGTTCTCGTCGCTGCACTCCGGCAGCGTCTCCTCCGGCACGGCCACGGGCTGCGGCTTCTCCTCCCGCTTGGGCTTGGGCGGCTGCTGCGGACGGGGCTGTCTGGGCTGCTGGGACTGCCGGGGCTGCTGCTTCGGCTGCTGAGGCTTCGGCTGCGGTTTGGGTTCTTCCTTCTTCTCCTCTGCCGCAGGCTTGACGGGAACGGCGACCTCCTCCATCGGTGCCTCGTCGGGACCGTAGGTCACGCGCACGCGGGCGGGCTTGGCGCCCATGCCCAGAAAGCCGCTCTTGGCGCGCTCCAGGATCTCCACGGACACATCGTCACGATCCATGCCCAGCTGGGCAAGGGCGCTGCTGATGGCTTCTTCCTCGGTCTTGCCTGTTACATCGATATAACTCATAGACAAAACTCCTTATTCGTCGTAATGCTTCTCGCTGTAGGCGCGGCCGCGGGCGTAGGGGCGGTTGCCCACACGTCCCGCCTCGGTGGTGGCGGCGCGCTTTTCCTTGTCGTGCTCCTTCTGAGCCTGAGTCTTTTTCTTACTGCCCTGCTGGGGCTTTTTGGCGCTGTTGGCCTGCTCCAGCTGGCGGTTATAGTTCTCGCGGGCGGCCTGCATCTTGGCGGCGCGCTTTTCCCGCTTCTCCCGCTCCTTGTCGCTCTCCTCCTCGTCCAGCTTCTTGCCGAAGTACTTGTTGAGGATCTGCTCCTGAATGGCGGAGAAGGCGGCGTTGGCGATCCAGTATACGCACAGAGCGGCGGGGAACATGAAGCCCATCCACACCGTCATCAGCGGGAACAGGTACATCATCATCTTGCTCTGGCTGTTCATGGTATTGGAGCTGGCCTTCATGGAGGCCATGCTCATCACCAGCTGCAGCGCCGCGGCGATAAAGGGCATGATCAGCAGACCCCAGACCGGCCATCCGCCGCCGGGGAACTGGCTGAGCACCTGAGAGGGCTGGCTGGCCAGATCCACACCCAGGAAGCTGTAGTCCAGATCGATCAGGCCGTCGAACTTGCCGGCAAAGGAAGCCCAGTTATCATGAATGAAGTCGGTCAGATAGATCTGCTCATAGGCGTTGTTGTTTCCGGCAGGGGCGGTATAGCCCAGGGAAACGGCCAGGTCGGTGATCTCGGTGATCACGTCGTTGGACAGGTTCATGAAGAACCGCAGGGGGGTACGGATGATGTAGTACAGGGCGA
>CAKTMQ010000102.1 GCA_934573945.1 uncultured Oscillospiraceae bacterium
TATTTCACAGCTTTTCTTGGTGGACCTGAAGGGATTCGAACCCTCGACCTCTCGGATGCGAACCGAACGCTCTCCCAAGGCTGACATATTGCATCTAAGAGATGAAATAAAGTATGCCACACAAACATTGGACGGATATTATGCAAGCACACACAATATTGCTCCTAAAATGACTGCGAGACCATCCAAGAATAGAGCACCCTTAAAGAACTTGTACTTGCGAAAAGCAATTTTGCTATTGGAAGTAATTTCGTTAGCAATGTCCTGCGCCAATCTGGATACAGTACACTCAGAACTCTGCGGAAAGTATTGTCGTAAAACTTCATTCAAGTATGTTTCACTTGAATATGCCGCGATATCTCCCCAAAATGTCAGATTATTCTTATAATTGGCCTCTTTTCCGCAGGGAGGCTCTTTCGTAATAGGAAAGAATGACCACAGAGAAACCGCGCATGACATAAGCAAAACTATCACAATAAATGTCCATATCACGGTGTAGTCTGTGCCGAAATCCGATAGCAAGGCCAAGGCTGCGACGTTTAACGCAAGAAGTGCACCATTTTTTGCTTCGGCAAAAGAAAGCCAATAATTAACTCTATCTAATTGTGAATCAAGAAAACTTACGAAAGGCTCTGAAGTGTTTTTGTCACTCATAGAAATACACCTTCATCCTAAGCATTAAAGTAGTAATCCATGTTGTCCAAGACGTTTGTAAGGGTTCTTTTAAAGTCTTTTACTGCCTCGTTATCGGGGATTTCGTTAATATTCTCCCGCGATATCCATTTAACTTCTGTATGTTTACTTTCGGGGCGAAAATTGTCAGCGTCTAGCGGATTCACAACTTTCGCAACAAAAATAACGCCCTTTGCAATATTCCCTTCAGTCTTAGATAATTCATAAACAGCAAGAGGTAATGGTTGTTGATCGTCTCTTGACTTATCCATGCACAGCTCAATTTGAAGTCCAAATGCCTGCAGATACTGTTTTGTCACTGTTTGAGCAAGAGCCTCATTGCTTAACGCTCTTGCACAGCCAAATTCCCATTTTTGGGGATTGGTGCGATGATTTTCACTGCGCCGGGTAGCAAAAACGCGTCGATTAAGTGTGTCACAGCATACAACTGCACAGTGCAATTCTAGTGGTGCCGGATGTATTTCGATCATCTGAGGCTCATCAGCAAAAAATTTCTCAATATAGTTTAGCTTTGTCTGCATATTGCGATCCGCAATTATCTTTTTTATTGCACTCTCTGCGACAAACATACATGGTGCCACACTGTAATTTGACGCAATATCGCCGCCAAAGTTACGTTGCTTTTTCCCTCCACGTGCAAAAAAGCGCTGAACAATAGGATTTTGATCCGTTTCATCGTAGCGAAAACTATTTGCAAACGGAATCTTCTGCCTTTCTCCTGTAATCTCTTCTTGGCATAGAGACACGGCGTCTTCATCGTAGTACCAAATTACAGGGTATAAGCTTTCGTTCCAAACACCTTTCAATCGTGTATAATCCATGACATAGAGAAGGCTTTTCTTTTCAATAAAAGCTGCTAATTCAACGCTTAAGCATAGCCGCCTATCTTGGGTGTATGCTTTGAGACGAAACCCCGCATCTATATCTTCCCCCAAGAACTCGCTTATACTTTCATCTTGTGCAGATCCTTCGTAATGAATAGCAATATTGTCATATGGCGTCACCAATTGGGCATTGATAACAGCAATCCACGCTGCAGCCTTAATTGACAATGTGTTCTGGCTTTTTAGAGTTTCAATTTCAGTGCTTTTTAGTTCTTGCCCTTGAATCGAGTCAAAAAACTTCCCACACTTTAGCGAAATGGACACTTTTTGCGTAACTTCAAATATTTTTGAAACAATTTCACGCAAATTGACTTTAGACCGTACAGGGGTGATAAATATCATTTCATCACCAATAACGCGCCATAAACGGCTATCAGACAAACTGTCGGTACGTACAACTCGTTCTCGAATTGTATCTAATAGGCTTCTAATAACCAACGGCCAATTACCCGTCGTGGCCTTATACCGCGTGGAGTTAACAATATCAAAAGAGAAAAAAATATATGTTTGAGGATGGGTGGCTCTCTCCTGCCCTAATGTCTCTGTTACTTTTTGAGTTCCCGCGGCCAGAACCGCTGGCGGAATGCATCCTTCCTCCACCAGAAGAGCGGGTTCTTCCATATTTTCTAGAGATTGCGAAGTTTTAACACACTCATCACTCATGCAAGGTACCCCAAAATCTTGCCGCGAGTAGTTGCGGCTGCTGTTGAAACACGGAAATACTGCGCCACTTCATTCATGTCTACTTTATTTCCTTTTGCAAAGCGTCGGAGAACAGAGAGATATTCTTCTTCGGGCATTAGTAATGCACCGGCAAACTCGTTGGCTTGACTTTCCTGTAAAGAGGATCCAAAGCGCGTATAAACGGCATTGTCCTGTTGCTGCCAGAGCGCGAGGTTGGTTCTAAAACCCATGTGAAGAAACAAATGCCCCAATTCGTGAGCCACTGTAAAAATCTCTCGGTTGCTGGATTGATACCGCGACACAGCAATCTCAAAACTGTCTTCCCCAGATTTTTTTATGGTGCCGTCACATAAATCGTCGAAGCCCGTTTTTTTACAAATTGACCCTCCAATGCTCTTTACCACTTTGTTGATATCCGTTATAGGAATCTCAATATTGTAGGTTGCTATTACTTGTTGTGCTAAATTATTAATATATTTGCGAGTTGTAGCATCCATAGATACCTCCTCCTTTCTTATGCTTGACAGGTGTATTCTCAAAACCATACAAACATTTTAAGAGAATATACTCCCATTAAAAGTATACCATCATTTTCCACAAAAATATATGCAAATTTTCTACAAAGTTGATGTCTAATTTTTGTTGACAAGTGGCAATCACTCCTTTCGCCTATCTTTTCACATGTTGCACACATCCATGCAACCCACTTACAACTCCATCCCATTCAAATACTGCGCCTCGGAAATGTTGAAATCGACTTGGATGCCATAGCCACGGGTCAGGGTCACGGCTCTGATCAAATGGGACGCGATAAGCTTGCGCTCGGCCGGGGTCGCGTTGTCAAACATTTCCGCCCAGGAAAGGAGCTGCTGATGCTGCTCCTTCAGCTCCTGGGTGAGCCTGTCACTGTCGGCCAATCGCGCTTCCAGCGATTCGATGCTGGCAGTCAGTGATGTCATGGCCTCCTTTACGGAGTCCAGTCGGCTTTTGACCTGCTCGGGGGTGAAGGGACATTTTCCGTCCAGCGAGTCCAGCATCAACCCCTCCCAGCGCCCCTGCTCGATATGCTTTTTGGAAAGCTCCAGCTTGGCCTGCCGGATCTGCTGCTGCAGATCAGATGCCGTTGCGCCGATCTGATTGCGGACGATATCGTACTCGCTGACAGCTCCGGCCTTTTGCAGAATATCCCGGATGAGCTTGCTGACCACGGCATCCACCTTTTCGGCACGGTAGGTCGTGGGGCCGTCGCAGTTCTCTTTGTGTTGGGTACGGTTATAGCATTTGTAGATGGCTACACGGCCATTACTGCCATCGGTGGGGTGATGGGTT
Organism: uncultured Oscillospiraceae bacterium; assembly: GCA_934573945.1. Classification (GTDB taxonomy): domain Bacteria; phylum Bacillota; class Clostridia; order Oscillospirales; family Oscillospiraceae; genus Vescimonas. The sequence goes on from CAKTMQ010000102.1 coordinate 3,591, forward strand.
TTTCGCGCTGTAGACGCAAAAATGCGGCCACCGCAGTGACCGCAATACACATTGCCGGACAGCAGAGCGCTGCCGGTATTTTTCCGGGGATAACTGCGAAACGGGCGGGAAACCTCTGCTTCGCTGCCATCCTTCAGTGTGATCGTCTCTGTTCCATAAGCGGCAGCACACTTGGCCAGATAGTCCGCAGATCGCTGCTCCCGTCCCTGCTGCACCCGCTGGAATTGCTCCGGCGTGATGATCTGCAATTCCGGAAATATCTCCGAAACGCTTTCACCGCTTCGGAGTACGCCGGTGTAGGCAATATTGATGAGGATACTTCATCTGCCACCGTAGCCTTGATCTTGATGTAGGCCCGAACAGGGTCGAGTCCTGTACCGGTGTAGCTGGCCAGCGACTGGTATTTTCCAGTAGAATCATACCAACACAGCACTGCTTCATCCGGATCAATGCCGTAGGCACTGCCGGTAGCGGAATAGGTTTTCTCGGTCGAGAGGCCCTTGGCTGCCTCAGCCGTGGCCGTGATGGTCAGGGTGTTGCCCCTCTGGCTGAACGTGATGCCGTTGCCGCTGTTGCTGGCAAAGTTGAAGTCGCCCAGCACACCGTTGGTATCGGTGACGCTGGCGCTGTAGTTGCCGCTGGCATCCTTTGTCAGCTCGATGGTGTCGCACCAGCGAGACGAAGTTGCCGCAAAGCTGGGGATATCCGAGGCGCTTTGCATCGCGTCCGCGATTTTTTCATACCACAAAGCAAACGTGGGATAGCGAGCCGTATCCACGCAGTTATAAAACGGACTGCTGCCCCAGGAACGGTAGTCGTAGGGGCTTCTGTACTCACAGATCAAGTCCCAAATGACTGCCTGCGTAGCGGCCCATTTCTCAGCGCCGATAATATCGCTGCTGTTGCTGTCACCGTAGGCCGTGCCATACTCTGCGCTGGGATAACCACAGGCGAGCGCCAGCGCAATACCGCTCTGGACGGCGGCGGGTAGGTTGTACCAACAGCCGCTGGAGCCCTGCACATAATTGCTGCTGTCGTCCGACCGAACACCCGGCTGGATGCAGTAGGCCACTGTGCCGTTGACATATTTAAGGTGGTACAGCGCACTGCCGCTGCCAAGGCTGCTATCCGCCAGAATGGTCAGATTCCGTGTGCTGGGCGTGGTGCTGGAGCTGTAGTCATACTGTTTGAAAGTCAACTGACTGGTATAGACGTAGACCTTGTATTTGACCACGACGGTTGCCGCATATGCAGATACCGCCAGCATGGCTGCCATGACCAGCGCCAAGATGAGTGCTGCAAATCGTTTGAATACTTTCAAATGTTTTTCCTCCTTCACAAAAGGTAAAGCCCCTCTGTTGCCAGAGAGGCTTTGCGTATGGAATTGTTGCGTGTTAGTCATAGAGAACATAGATCAGCAAACTTGCCCCATCCTCCACAATGCAGACATTGCAGTGGAATCCGGCGTCTGCCACGCTGTCCCGGCCCGTCTGCATCATGAGCTGACGGAAGGTGAAGTCTACCATGTCCCGTGCCTTGGCCTCCAGTGTTGCTTGCGAGGCATCCACCGGCACTGCGGCAGGAAAGCGGTAGGCACTGTTGTCAAGTGTCAGGCTGCTGTCCGTGGTGACACCATACTGCGTCACCGCGTAGGCGTTGGCTGCGTCGATAGCCACCTGCCGGTCTGCCGGGGCTGCTGGTTCGGGCGTGGGTTCCGGTTCCGGTGTCGGCTCCGGCTCCACATATCCCGTCTTGGCGTGGACAGTCTCGGAGGGAATGTCCTCTGTAGGTTCCTCGACCGGCTCAAGGGGTTGAGTTGTTTGTGGGACAGTTTTCGTCTGAGGAGCTTTTCCCTCTAGGGGCTGCTCCTCCGCAGCACCCGATACCGTGTCCAGTTCTTTCACTGCCGTAGCGGGTTTGGGTGTTGCCTGTGGCTGCTGGACATCCTCCTGTGTCACGATTGCCGATGGTGGTACAACCTCTGCTGGGCTGCTCTCCACCTGTCCGCAGGCCGTGAGAAGCAGCAGTGCGC
>CAKTMQ010000103.1 GCA_934573945.1 uncultured Oscillospiraceae bacterium
CGACCGGGCAGGCAACAGCACCCAGGTGCAGGTAACGGTCAACGACGGCCACACCGTGGGCACTCCCGCCACCTGCAAGGATCTGGCGGTGTGCAAGTACTGCGGCGAGAGCTTCGGTGATCTGGCGCCCGATAACCACGACGGCCTGCGCCGCGTGGCCAAGGTCAACGCCACCTCCACCACCGACGGCAACATCGAGTACTGGTTCTGCGACGGCTGCGGCAAGTATTATCTGGACGCCGCCGCCACCAGGGAGATCACCCGTGAGGACACCATCCTGCCCGCCATCGGCCTGCGTATCGTGGACGATGTGAAGGTATGGAGCCCCGACGACAAGCCGCTGGGCGTCATCTTCCACCCGGATTATGACAGCTTCACCGTGCAGATCGACGGCGTGACGGTGGATCCCGCCAACTACGACGTGACCACCGATCCCGCCACCGGCAAGCTGATCGTCACGTTCCGCACGCCGTTCCTGCGCACGCTGGCCTTCGGCGAGCACACCATTACCATCCGCTCCAACGACGGCAGCGCCTCTGTCTCCTTCAAGGTGGACAGAGCCTATGCCAACGCCCCCGACGGCAAGACCGACGGTAAGGGCGAGAGCGGCGGCAAGGACGGTAAGGACGGCGTGAAGAGCGCCGGCACCGGCGACAGCTTCCCCATGGGCAGCATGGTCGCAGCGCTGTTTATCAGCGGCGGCGCACTGGCGCTGATGTCCATCCGTGCCAGGCGGAAGGAAGAGGAGGAGTAAGTCCCTCTCTCCCGCGGGAAAAATCGGATAAAATGATCCCAGGGCGGGGTAAAACGCCCCGCCCTGCGGTCACAAGGCGCATATGCTGCGCACAGGCCATCCCGCCGCCCCCTACGGGCGATTCAAGTCACATTCCGGCAGATTCATGCAAATGCGCTTGCAATTGCAAAACGCCTTTGCTACAATCAAACTATATCAAAATGCCACCATGGCGTGATGCGTCACGCCCACTTTGCTTTTTCGCAAAGTGGGGGTACGGCTGTCTGAGGGACAGCCGTATCGAAACGATCTTCGGAAAAGAGGCGATCCATCCAGCGGCTGCGGGCGGAGCCGCATGAGACCACGACTGAAAAACACAAATGGAGGAAATCATGAAGAAATTAGTAAGTGTGCTCCTGACCCTGTGTATGGTGCTTTGTATGCTGCCTGTGCCGGCAGCAGCCGACGATCTGCCGGTCGTGAAGCTGGACGTGGGCACGACCGAGACCTATGATGACACGAATTACAGGGTCGACGCAGATACCATTGTTCTCCGGGCGGAAGGCCAGGTCTACGAGCTGACCGGTACCACCGACAGAAAGATTCTGGTTCCGGGCACTAATACACCTGCTGAGCCTAAGACGTACCATATTCGTCTTAACAACGTGACCATCAACGGTGGTATGACGATTAACAATTCCACCGGTGCGAAGCTGGTTATCGACGTGGCGGCTGGTACCGTCAATACCGTCAAGAGTATATACGCCGCTGGTCTGACCATCACCGGCTCCGGTACGCTGAACATGGAGGATATGGGTGTGACCCAGTCCACCAGAACCAACAATCCCAGCTCCCTGTATATCGAGGACACCACCATCAATGTCAACCTGCCCAGCACCAGAAGCGGCCAGTGGGAAGGTACCTGCGAGCTGGCCGGTTCCGCCAAGGTCACCTACACCGGCTGCGGCAAATATACGCCCCTGAAGCTGGGACAGGGAAACGGCATGACCCACTCCCTGACCCTGAAGGACAGCGCCAAGCTCTACTGTGTGCAGGATGACGCCAGCGATCCCGCGTCGTCTTCCGTCAGCGGTCTGGAAGCTTTCAACGATGCCACGATCACCCTGCAGGACAACGCCTATCTGGAGGCTGAGGGCAGAGCCACCAGCGGACTTTATGCGGGCTATGGTGTGAGCACCGGGGGCAATGGCAGCATCTCTGTGCTGGGCAACGCCACCCTCAAGGCCACGGCCTATGATATAGCTGTCTGCGCCGATAACAATATCACCGTCAACGGCGGCAAGCTCATTGCCAAAAGCAAGGGTGGAGCCAGCAACGGTGTGTATGCTGCCGGTACCATCGATATTAACAACGCCTATGTGGAAGCCGAGGGCGGTTATCCCGGTATGTATGGTGGCACTGTGATCATTGCCAACAGCACCGTCAAGGCTGTTGGTACGAATGATGCCGCTATCTGGGCTGCCAGTACGCTGACACTGAACAACAGCATCATCGTGGCTGAGGGCGCCGACGGTTTCTATGGCCTTGGTGCCAGCGACAATACGCAGGTCACCGGCTGCTGGATCGAGACCACCGGTACCGAGACCTTTGACAGCGATCCCAACGGCATTGCTGACAGTGTGCTCTTCAACAAAAAGGTCGGCAAGGTCATCGGCAACGCCAGCATCCCCGGCGATGTGACCGTGGAGAGTGACATGAAGCTGGCCATTCCCGCCGGCACCGCGCTGACCGTTCCCGCCGACACCACCCTGACCAACCACGGCCTGATCACCCTGAGGGGTACCCTGAACCGTGACGGCACCATCATCTGCGACAGCCACAACGGCGGCACGGCCACCTGCGTGGACAAGGCCAGGTGCGACATCTGCCTGGCTGTCTACGGCGACGTGGACGCCGCCAACCACACCGGCAGCCTGGTTTGGGCGTACACGGAGACCAGCCACACCCAGAAGTATGACTGCTGCGGCGCCGTTGTGGTGGCCGAGGAGGCGCACGACTGGGCGGACGGCAAGTGCACCAAGTGCGGCTATACCTGCAAGCACGCTGTGGGCACCCCCGCCACCTGCGTGGATAAGGCCGTGTGCCAGTACTGCGGCGAGAGCTTCGGCGACGTGGACGCCGCCAACCACAGCGACCTGCGCCATGTGACCAAGGTGGACGCCACCGCGACCGCCGACGGCAACATCGAGTACTGGTACTGCGCCGGCTGCGGCAAGTATTACAGTGACGCCGCCGCCACCAAGGAGATCACCAAGGACGCTACCGTGATCCCCGCCATCAAGTCCGCTGACACCACGGTCAAGCCCGTGGGCGGCAAGGACACCTGGAGCAAGGGCAGCGGTACGCTGGACTTCGTGGTGGAGCCGGGCGCACAGAGCATCGTCGTCAAGGTGGACGGCAAGGATGTGGATGCCAGGAACTACACCCTCACCACCGACGCCAAGACCGGCAAGACCACGGTGAGCCTGCACGCTGACTACCTGGCCACGCTGAGCCTGGGTACCCATAAGCTGGCGGTCACCACCGCTGACGGCACGGCCACCACCACCTTCAAGGTGGACAGAGTGTACGCGGACGCGCCCTCCGGCAAGACCGACAGCAAGACCGATACCAAGACCGGCGACGGCGTGAAGAGCGCCGGCACCGCCGACAACTTCCCCATGGCCAGCATGGCCGCCGCTCTGGTGCTCAGCGCCGGTGCGCTGGCAGTGCTGACTGTCCGCGGCAGACGCAAGGAGCAGGACGCGCAGTGACCCTGATCACCCCGCGGCACCCTGTGTCATAACAGCATAGAGCTTTTCTGCGGGAGGCCGCGCACCTTTGGGGCGCGGCCTCTTTTTGCTTTGTCTTGCTTTGTCTTGCTTTGTTTTGCGTACTTTGCACCCTCTGTAAACTCCGTAGGGGCGGGGCTCTGCCCCGCCCCTGCGATTTCGCAAGGGGGTGCGTGCGTGTCTCCCCCTCCGATGCTTCGCGCCGCGCCCCGCAAACTCCCGGCATCCGCCCATCCTTTCCTGAAATCGCCGCGCCTGTTGCCCGCCTCCGTGCAACATCGGGGAAAAAACGGGGCGGGGTTGAGGAGGCGACGGCCTCCATCACCGGAAAGGAGGAGTACACCATGTCTCAGAAGGAACGGCCGGGCGTGATGCTGTATTTTACCGCCGTTGACCTGCTCAGGCAGATGCCCATGGAGGACGCTTACACCATGTTCATGGCGATCTTCGACTATGCCCGGCACGGACAGGTGCCGGATTTCGACAACCCGGCGCTGACCTACGTGTGGGAGTATGTCCGGAATGACATCGACCGCGACAACCTGCGGTATCAGCGGGTGGTGGAGCGGCGGCGCAGGGCGGCGGAGAAGCTCTGGGAAAAGCGCAGCGCCGTTAAGGAACCGTCAACGGAAGATGCATTTGCAGCACTTGCATGCAAATGATGCCAATAATCAATGATCAATTACCAACTATCAACTATCAATATCAACTATCAGTAATCAATTCCCAATAATCAACGGTCAGTTATCAATTTTCAATTTCAATGCCATGGCCGTGGGCAGTCCTCCGGACTGCCAAACGGCCGCCGGTGAGAAAACAGAAAGGAGATTTTATCCGTATGGCAGAGCATGTGATCCATCTCAGGCTGCCGCGCCCTAACGAGAAACAGAAGCGATTTCTGGAATGTCAGAAGAAATATATTGCTTTCGGCGGCGCACGGGGCGGCGGCAAGAGCTGGGCAGTCCGCATCAAGGCCATCCTGCTGGCGCTGAACTACGCCGGCATCCGCCTGCTGATCGTCCGCCGCACCTGTCAGGAGCTGGAGAACAACCACATCCGCCAGCTCCGGGTCATCCTGCGGGAGGTGGCGCAGTACAAGGCCACCGACCGTATATTCTATTTCCCCAACGGCTCCACGCTGGAGTTCGGCTACTGTGCCTCCGACGGCGACATGGATCGCTACCAGGGGGCGGAGTACGACGTGATCTTTCTGGACGAGTGCACCCAGCTGCGGGAGCAGTGGATGCGGCAGTTCGCCGCCTGTCTCCGGGGCGTCAACGATTTTCCCAAGCGCATCTACTACACCTGCAACCCCGGCGGCCCCGGCCACAGCTACATCAAGCGGCTGTTCATCGACCGGCGCTACGAGCCGGGGGAAAACCCGGAGGACTACGTGTTCATCCCCGCCCGGGTCACCGACAACAAGGCGCTGCTGAAAGCACAGCCGGACTATCTGAAGCAGCTGGAGGCGCTGCCCCGCCGCCTGCGGCAGGCGTGGCTGGAGGGACGGTGGGATCTCTTTCAGGGGCAGGTGTTCAGCGAGTTCACCGACGATCCCACCCATTACGCCGACCGCCGCTTCACCCACGTGATCCCCGCCTTTGACGTGCCCCGGGAGTGGCGGGTCTACCGCAGCTACGACTTCGGCTACGCCAAGCCCTTTTCCTGCGGCTGGTGGGCGGTGGATCACGACGGCGTGCTGTACCGCATTCTGGAGCTGTACGGCTGCACCTCCACCCCCAACGAGGGCGTGCTGTGGACGCCGGACAGGCAGTTTGCGGAAATTCGCCGCATCGAGAACGAGCACCCCTACCTGCGGGGACGCACCATCACCGGCGTGGCCGATCCCGCCATCTGGGACGCCAGCCGGGGCGAGAGCGTGTATGAAACGGCGCTGAAATACCGCCTTTACTTTCAGCGGGGCGACAACCGGCGGGTGGCGGGCTGGATGCAGCTGCACTACCGCCTTGCCTTTGACGCGGAGGGGTATCCGGGGATGTACGTGTTCGACACCTGCCGGGGCTTTCTGCGGACGGTGCCCGCCCTGCTGTACAGCGACACCGACGCCGAGGATGTGGA
>CAKTMQ010000104.1 GCA_934573945.1 uncultured Oscillospiraceae bacterium
CAACTGGACTCGAACCAGTGACCCCCTGCTTGTAAGGCAGGTGCTCTAACCAGCTGAGCTATGCTCCCGTCCTTGCCATCCGTAAACGGCGAATGTTATTATACTAAACTCACCGCAAACTGTCAACAAAAAAATCAAAAATTTTCAAAAATATTTTTGGCGGCTTACAGGCCGGCGATCAGTGCACGCAGCTGGTCGGCGGAGAAATCGTACACCGCGTCGCAGAACTGGCAGGTCATGCTGCAATGCCCCTGCTCGTCCAGCAGCTGCTGCAGCTCATCCTTACCCAGCGAGATCAGCGCCCGCTCCACCCGCTGGCGGCTGCAGTAGCAGCGGTATGTGACGGGCGACGTCTCCAGAATTTTCAGATCGAAATCCGACATGACCTGCCGCAGCAGATGTTCGGGATCGTCGTCCTGCTCCAGTATGGCGGAGACGCTGCCGGCAGCCATGATGCCGCCCTCTACCTTGACGATGGTGTCCTCACCGGCACCGGGCAGCAGCTGGATCAGATAGCCGCCGGCTGCCTTGACGCTCTGGTCACGATCCACCAGGACGCCCAGACCGCAGGCGGTAGGGATCTGCTCGGATTCCACGAAATAGGCGGCCACGTCCTCGGCGATCTCGCCGCCCAGCAGGTCGATGGTGCCCACATACGGCTCCTTCATGTGCAGATCCTTGATGACGGTCAGCGTGCCCTCGTGGCCGACGGCGCCGCCGACGTCCAGCTTGCCGTCACTGCGCAGGGGGAGATCCGTCTGGGGATTGACCACATAGCCCCGGACGTTGCCCTGGTTGTCGGACACGGCCAGCACAGTGCCCAGCGGACCGTTGCCCTTGATCTGCAGGGTCAGGCTGGCGCCACCGTCCTTCAGGGCGTTGCCCATCAGGCTGGCGGCGGAGAGGGTGCGCCCCAGCGCCGCGGTGCCCACCGGCAGCAGTTTGTGGATCTGCCGTGCCCGCTCGGTCAGGTCACGGCTGCAGATAGCGGCGGCCTGTACCAGGCCGTCGGATGAAATGGCTCTTACGATTCTGTCCATAGAATTTTCTCCTTCTGAGATCATTTGCGGATGGCGGTGAAATAGATGCGCTGCTCACCCTCCCGGGGGGCGCGGCGCACCATGTCGCCATAGGTGCGGATGTGGCCGAAGCCGGCGGCCTCCAGCCATGCGGTCAATGCCTCCACGGTGTACGCCCGCTGGCGGTGGATTTCCAGATCCCTTGCCCACGCGTCGTCCGGCTGACGGCGGAACAGATCCACGTAGTAGGTGCAGAGTCCCCGGGCATATTCGGTGCGCCAGACGCAGTAGGTGTCCTCCGTCTCGTCCAGAAATACCTGTCCGTCCAGCCCGGCCAGTTTTTCCACCGTGTTGATGTCAAAAACCAATAGGCCGCCAGGGGCGACAAACAGGTGCAGCCGGGCAAAGGTGCGCTGTACATCGGCGGGGCGGGTCAGATAGTTGAGACTGTCCAGACAGCAGATAGCGGCATCCACTGTGCCGTAGAGATCCAGCTTCGGCATGGACTGGTGCAGAAAGATGGGGGGCACACCGGCCACCGTGCCGCTTTTGCTCATGGCGGCGGCCAGCATATCCTCGCTGTTGTCCACACCGATCAGCTCATAGCCCCGTCCGGTGAGGATCCAGGTCATGGCGCCGGTACCGCAGGCCAGATCCAGCACCGTGTGTACCGGGATCCGGCTGCGGCGGAACAGCTTTTCGATAAAATCAGCCCGCTTTTCGTACAGTACGTCGCCTGTCAAGGCGTCGTAGCTGGCGGCCAGCGCGTCGTAGGCGCTCATTCCTCCGACTCCTTCTCGGCCGGGGCTTGCTCCTCCAGATCCTTCATCTTCTCCAGCACACTCTCGTAGCCGCCGGCACCGTAGATCAGACTGCGGTTGACCCGGCTGATGGTGGCGCTGGAGGCGCCGGTGCGCTCCAGAATATCGTTGTAGATCATGCCCTGACTCAGCAGGGTGGCCACCTCGTAGCGCTGCTCCATAGAGCGCAGCTCCGGAATGGTGCACAGATCCTGAAAGAAGTTATAACACTCCTCCTCGGTTTCCAGCGTCAGGATCGCCTTGTACAGGCGATCGCTCTTTTCCTTTTTGGCGATTTTGCATTTGGTGGTATGCACGGCCATGGTGTGGTCCCTCCCTTGTAATACCTTCGGTCCCTATATATGGTGACATCTGTTACTTTCGTATTTTAACGCTTTCGCACGTGAAAGTAAAGGAGCAAAGTGAAAATTTTTTGTGAAGAACGAAAGACGGGAACATTTGGATGGAATTTTTCGTCACAAAAATAAGAGCGAAAACATAATTATCATATAATCAGGCAGCTGGATGCAGGAGGAAAGAGAGAATGAAAAAGATACGAATGATGCTGTGCGGCGTGCTGACGGTGCTGATGCTGGCAGGCTGCGGCAGCGGTGCGGCAGGGGAGTGCGCCATCGTGGAGGTCGGCTATCCCACCCGGACGCAGAAAACGGAGGAACGGGTGGACACCGAGGAGCTGGTGCGGTTCAGCAGTGAGACGGCGGAGGCGATCCTTCCGGTGGGGGAGAACGCCGTGTACTCACCGGTGAGCCTGTATCTGGCGCTGGGGATGCTGACGGAGCTGACAGAGGGTCGGACAAAGGAACAGGTGACAGAGCTGCTGGGCGTATCCGATAACGAGAGTTTGCGGCAGTGGACGCAGAGTTTGTGGCGGCAGCTTTACCGCGACGAGAAGGACAGCGCCCTGTGGCTGGGGAATGCAGCGTTCCTCAATGAAACGATGACGCTCCATAAAGAGCCGCTGGAGGTGCTGGCGGAGGATTATTACGCATCCAGCTATGGCTTGCCTATGGGGACAAGCGCGGCAGACAAGGCCATTGCCGTGTGGCTGGATCAGCAGACCAACAATCTGCTGACCGACGATACCGGAGCCATCAGGACGGAGAAAAGAGACTTGCTGCGGCTGTATAATACCATATATTATAAGGCGGCGTGGCAGGCCGAGTTCTTCGGGGGCGCGACGGCGGAGGATATATTCAACGCCGCCGACGGCACGGAGCAGAAAACGGACTTCATGCATATCTCCATCGAGGGAAGCCCTGTGGCACGGGGAGAGGGCTATCGGCGTGCGTCGCTGTATCTGAAGGACAGCGGCGAGATGACCTTCTATCTGCCGGATGAGGGCGTGACGGTGGAGGAGCTTTTGCAGCGGGAGAACCTTCTGGGCGAACTGCTGCCAGTGGACGAATGGGTGGTGCAGGTCAACTGGTCGGTGCCCAGGTTTGACATCCACGATTCGCTGAAGCTGAACGACGCATTGCGGGCGCTGGGGGTCACGGACGCCTTTGATAAAAACAAGGCGGACTTTGCACCGCTGACGAAGCAGCCGGCATATGTGGAGAGCGTGAATCAGGCGGCGCGGGTGAGGATCGACGAGGAGGGCATAGAAGCCGCCGCTTATACCGAGGTGGACGTGGACGCCGCAGCGGCGCCGCCGCAGGAGCTGCTTGAGGAGGAGATGAACCTGAATCGGCCGTTCCTGTTTGCCATCTGGAAGGATGGTGCGCCGCTGTTTGTGGGCGCGGTACAGACGATGGAGGGAATGTAACATGAAACGCATGAGAGCGATATTGTGCGGCGTGCTGACGGTGCTGATGCTGGCAGGCTGCGGTGCGGCAACGGTAGAGAGCGGCTGGCCGGAGCGAACGGCGCCGGCGGTGGATCTGACGCAGTATACGGTCAGGGAGGCGGCCTACCCGGTCTACCCCGAAGAGCCTCGCTATGAGGACTATTTCAGTGACAACGGCGATGACAACTGGGACGATTACGATGCGGCGTACACCGAGTACATGGAGGCGCTGCAAAAAATGGGCAAGGGCGAGCAGCCGGATAGCGGCGCGGTGCGGCGCTTTGCCGACAGGACGGCGGCGGAGATATTTACCGGACAAGAGAACACGGTCTATTCGCCTATCAGTCTGTATGCGGCGCTGGGAATGCTGACGGAGATAACGGACGGCGAGACGCGGCGGCAGGTGCTGGATCTGCTGGGCGCTGCCGATACGGAAGCGCTGCGGCGGCAGATCAAAGACCTGTGGATGAGCGTCTATCGGGACGATGACGCTGTGTGCCGGTTGGCCAATGCCGCATTCCTGCGGGAGAATGCCGCTGTGAAGCAGTCGGCGGCGGACGCGCTGGCGGAGTGGTACTATGCGTCTTCCTACCGGGTACCCATGGGGACGGAGGCGGCCGACAAGGCTGTTGCCGGCTGGCTGAACCAGCAGACCGGCGGGCTGCTGTCTGAAGAGACGGGGGATATGCGCACAAAGATGGAGGATCTGCTGCGGCTGTACAATACTATATATTATAAAGCGGGCTGGAAAACCGCCTTCGAGACCGGTCAGACGACAACAGATACCTTCACGGCTGCTGACGGCAGCGAGCAGCGGATGGACTTCATGCACCAGACGAAAGCAGGCAGTGTCCTCCGGGGCGAGGGCTATACCGCTGCGCCTAAGGGACTGGAATGTGGGCGGATGGTGTTCGTGCTGCCGGACGAGGGCGTGACGCCGGAGAGCCTGCTGGCACGGGAAGGGTTTCTGATGGAGCTGACAGGGGAGTACAGCGGTGCTCAGGTGGTGTGGTCGGTGCCGAAGTTCGATGTGAAGTCGTCTGCTGACCTGATGGATGTCCTGAAGGCGTTGGGTGTGACGGATGCCTTTGATAGGGAGAAGGCGGACTTCACGCCGCTGACCGACGACGGCGCCGTGGTGGGCAGTGTGATGCAGGCCGCCCGCGTCAGGATCGACGAGGAGGGCGTGGAGGCTGCGGCCTACACGGAGATTGTGGTGGTGCCCGCGGCGGACCAGGAGCCGTCTGTCATGGTGGAGATGAACCTGAACCGGCCGTTCCTGTTTGCGATCTTCAGCGACGCCAATGTGCCCCTGTTCGTGGGCACGGTGCAGAGTGTGGCATGAGAAGCGGAATGTGTGGACGGGAGGGGATCCGCCTCTCCCGTCCAGAATTTTCTGCTGAACGGAGGGCGGGGTATCCCAAGGGTGCCCGCTTCGCGTCATCGCGTTCACCCCATCCCTAGGCCCACTGACCGCCTGCTACGGCAGTCAGCAAAAATACAAAAATTCTTGAAAAAATTTGTGCGTAAAATGGAAAAATCCCCTTGACAACAGGGGGATTTTCCTTTATTATATGTAGGTACGCGTGCGATGGGTGCTGCACACCCGGAGGCGTTTACAACTGCGATGAACCGAAAGATTGCGGCGTGAGCCGGTAACTTTCGGGGAGTATGTCCGATAATCGGGCGGCTGAGGAAGTTCTGTGTACGTCAGCGTAGATCGCTGTGCCAGAAGCACACCGGCCGGATTGCGCCGGTGTTTCTTATGAGCTGGAATGATACGCACGGAACGGCGTATAAGAAATTTCTCACCGTACGGCATTGGTCAAAGAAACAAACACCGTACAAATTATGGAGGAAAGAACCAAAATGGCAAAAGAAATGATCCGCATTCGTCTGAAGGCCTATGACCACCAGGTCATCGACCAGTCCGCAGAGAAGAT
>CAKTMQ010000105.1 GCA_934573945.1 uncultured Oscillospiraceae bacterium
TTGACGATCTCCATGAACTTATGACGGCGATCCAGATCCCAGGTACGGCCGGTGGGGTTCTGGAAATCGGGGATGACATAGATCATCTTCACACGCTCGGTGGTGGCCAGGATCTTCTCCAGCTCTTCCATGATCATGCCGCCGTCGTCGGTGGGGACTTCGATAAAGGTAGGCTCACAGGCCTTGAAAGCGTTGACAGCGCCCAGATAGGAGGGGCTCTCCAGCAGCACCACGTCACCGGGGTTCAGGAACACACGGGCGGAGAAGTCCAGACCCTGCTGGGAACCGGAGGTGACCAGAATATGGTCAGCATCGGTGCGGATGTTGTTCTTTGCCAGCATACGCTCGGCGATCTGCTCACGCAGACGGGGATAACCTTCGGTGGAAGAATACTGCAGTGCTACACGGCCATTTTCCTTCAGCACGGCCTCGGAGGCCTGCATCATCTGCTCCACGGGGAACAGCTCAGGTGCGGGCATACCGCCGGCAAAAGAAATAATATCGGGCTGTGCGGTCAGCTTCAGCAGTTCACGGATCTCGGAACCCTTCAGCAGATTCATTCTACTTGCAAACTGTACCATCAAATTTTCCTCCTCAAATTTGCCATCCACACCGTAAAAGTGCGTCGGCTTGTAGTACGCCGATTTGTACCATTACAATTAAAGCACACTTTTCCGCCAAAGTAAATACGATGTTTTGGTCAAACGGTACAAAATTTTGAAAGAATTTTCTTTTTGGTAAACTTAACGAAAATTGAGGAAGGAATCATGTGATTTCTCACAATGGACAGGAGGAAAGGAGAAATAGATGACAGTTTTTGCCAGAATTGTCAGAGGAATTCAATGTTCTTTCGGGGCATCATCCTGCTCTTTGGGAGCAGGCTCTTCCGAAGCGGCGGGATGATCGGTCTGCCTGCGGCGGCAGAGGTGTTCGTAAAACAGGAGGCTGCCGCCGCTGATAAGCAGTGTGATCACAAATACCAGCACGGCACCCCAGTAGTTTTTGGTGCCCAGCGCGTTGCCGCCCAGCGTGGAGGTGATGATGGAGGGGATCCTGCCCAGTGAGCAGATCAGCAGCCAGACAGGGAAGCGGATGTCGGTCAGCCCGGCGAAGTAGCACAGCAGATCCTTGGGCGTGCCGGGCAGCATAAAGACAACGAGGAACAGCAGGTCGCGTCGTGGTGTGGCCTGCAGGAAGCGGACGGAGCGGAGCTTTTCCCGGGAAAAGAAGATCTCCGCCAGCCGCACACCGAACCGGCGTACCAGCAAAAAGACGCAGACGCTGCCCACCGAGGAGGCCAGCAGACACAGCAGCGTCCCCTCCAGCGCACCGAAAGCATACCCGCCGGCGATCTCGAAGGGCTCTCCGGGGATCAGCGCCACTACCACCTGCAGGATCACCATGCCCATGTAGGCCAGACGTCCATAAAAGCCGTGGGAGTCGATCCACAGCCGGAAATTTTCCGGCTGTGAGGCGAAGCGTACCAGCGGGGCACCTACCAGCCATATCAGCAGGATAAAGACAACGGCGGTGATCCCGGCAGCGACGGCACCCACGATCTTCTGTTGTGATGGAGTGAGTTCTTTCTTTTGCATAGTCCGCTATTTTGAATCATGTAAAAGCCCTGATTTTGAATGTAGCCATTATAGCACGTTTCGACAGAGGCTGCAACGCGGAACCTGTGGAAATTTTGTAAACAATAGGGGCCTGAATCAAGCATTTTGACAATAAGACCGCCTGAAGCCTGATGGGGATCTTTCAGCCACAGCCGGACGCCGCATCTGCTTGCCGGAAGAGCGGATAGCTGCGGCCTTTATGTTATGAAAGGAGGGCGTCCCGACCGGATGCCCTCTGCGGCATTATCCGAAATACTTGTCCCGGAAGGGAACACGTTCCACCTGAAAGACATGCCCTTTCAGATAGTTCAGCAGTCCCGCGTCGGTGGGAAAATCAAAAGTCAATTTGTAGGAATACAGTGCCTGCCGCGTCTCTCCGTAGCGGCGGTTCACATCGCCGCGGCCATATTTGCCATCCCCCAGCAGAGGGCAGCCCATATGGGCAAAGGTGGCGCGGATCTGATGGGTGCGGCCGGTTTCCAGCCCTACCTCCACCAGCGCCAGATCATCGCGGCGCGCCAGTGTTTCGTAATAAGTGATGGCCGTCTTGCCGCCGGGAACCGGCTTCTCCCGGACGGAGACCTCCTTCTTTTTCTCGTCCTTTACCAGAAAAAGTTCCACCCGACCCTTGGGCGGCCTGGGGGCACCGATGGTGATGCACAGATAGCGCTTGTCAATCTCCCGGCTGCGGATTTTCTCATTGATGATCCGCAGTGTCTCTGCGTTTTTGGCGGCGATGACGATGCCGCCGGTGTTGCGGTCGATCCGGTTGCACAGGGCGGGGGTGAAAGTGTTTTCCCACTTGGGGTTCCACTCCCGCTTCTGATAGAGATAGGCCTGGATGTGGTTGATGAGGGTGTTGACCTTCTCCGTCTCATCCGCGTGAACCACCAACCCGGGGCGTTTGTCCAGCAGCAGCAGATTTTCATCCTCGTAGACGATGGTAAGGCTGGGCTTGAACAGCGTCAGAAAGAGATTGTCCTCCCGGGGCTTTTCAAAAAACTCGTCGTTGATATATAGCTGCAGCACGTCGCCTTCCTGCAGCCGCTGATCCCGTGCCGCCCGCTGGCCGTTGCACTTGATCCGCTTGAGACGGATATACTTTTGCAGCAGCGCCGCGGGAAGCAGCGGCAGTGACTTTGCCACAAAGCGATCCAGTCGCTGTCCGGCGTCGTTTTTTCCGATTGTCAGCTCCCGCATGGGCACGTCCTCCTTCCGTCGATGACCACCCTATTGTAACCAGCCGTGGGGAAAATGTCAAAAGGAATTCGCCGTGTGAAAATAATGCGGAATTTTTCCAAAAAAGGTTTGACAAGCGGTGTTTTTCACGCTATAATACTACCCGTGTCATTGCGAGGTGTACTATGCTTTTGAACGTAAACAAGCTGCTGCATACGCCGGATGCGGCGCAGGATGTCCATTTTGAAATGGATCTGAGCGATTTGGAATTCGGCGGCAGCTACCCCGTGTCCCAACCGGTCACTGTGGAAGGCCGGATCAGGAACAAGGCCGGCGTCCTGCTGTGTACGCTCGAGGCGAGTACGACGCTCCACTGCGTTTGTGACCGCTGTGCGGAACCCTTTACCGAGGAAAAGACTGTGGAATGCCAGTGTGTGCTGGCGGAGGAACGGCAGTCTGACGACGATGAGGAGATCGTGCTGCTGGAGAACGACGAGGTGGACTTGGGCGAAGTGGCTCGCACTGCGTTTATCCTTGAGATGGACACAAAAACACTCTGCTCTCTCGATTGCAAGGGGCTTTGTCCCGGATGCGGCGCCAACCTCAATCACGAGGCCTGCCGGTGCAGGAAGGCGGTGGATCCGCGGCTGGCCAAACTGGCGCAGCTGCTGGAGGGTCGGTGAGCGAGCTTCATTATTATACTACTGCTCAAGGCAGTTAAAAGACCAAGGAGGTGTCAACATGGCAGTCCCTAAGGGAAAAGTATCAAAGCAAAGACGCAATAAGAGACGCAGCTCCGTTTGGAAGCTGGCGACTCCCGGTCTGGTGGCATGCCCCAAGTGCGGTGCTCTGCATCTGCCTCACAGAATGTGCCCTGAGTGCGGTACCTACAATGGCCGTCAGGTCAAGGAGATCAAGTCCGTGGCCGCAGGCAAGTAATCCGTGTGTCCTTGTTAGGAGGGAAGACCTGTTCTTCCCTCCTTACTTTTTTGCCGCTCCATGACAGTATTTCATGAAGTTGATCGATAAGATTCGTTTTACAGGGTGTGCTTTGGGGCATATACTGACAGATAACGGCAGGGAACAGTGAAAATTTGCTTTTTGGCTTGCGTAAGCGTGTGAAAGTAGGTATAATAAACTAGTTATCATGTGGCAGTATGCCGTTTTGCAAGGGAGAGCGCGCCATGAGCACCGTTATTACATCCATCGATCGTCATTCACCGGCGGAAAAAGCCGGGATCGCCGTGGGCGAACGGCTGCTGGAGATCAACGGCCATCAGATTGTGGATGTACTGGACTACCGGTTTTACGGGTATGATCCCAAAGCGGTGCTGCTGCTGGAACGGGAGGGAAAGACCCGGCACGTGACCATCCGGAAGGAGGAGGGACAGGATCTGGGATTGAACTTTCCTACCTATCTGATGGACGAGATGCACCAGTGTGCCAACCACTGCATCTTCTGCTTTGTGGATCAGATGCCGCCCCATATGCGGCCATCGCTGTATATCAAGGACGACGACGAACGGCTCAGCTTTCTGCTGGGCAACTATACCACACTGACAAATCTCAGCGAGCGGGAGGCGCAGCGGATCATCGACCTGCACATCAGCCCCATCAATGTGTCCGTCCACGCCACGGATCCGCAGCTGCATTGCACGCTGCTGGGCAACAAGGCGGCGGAGCGGTCACTGGATTATATCCGCGCTTTCTGCAAGGCGGGGATCGTGATGAACGGGCAGATCGTGGTGTGTCCCGGCTGGAACGACGGCGCGCAGCTGCGGCGCACGTTGCGGGATCTGACGGACTGGCGGTTTTCCAGCTGCTCGCTGGTGCCGGTGGGCATTACCAAGTACCGTAAGGGACTGGCGAAGCTGCGGCCGGTGGACGGCGCGTGTGCCCGGGAGATTATCGCCATTGCCGAGGAGTTCGGAGAGGAGAATCTGCGGCGTTTCGGTACGAGGCGCTTTTTCTGTGCCGACGAGCTGTTCCTGCGTGCTGGACTGCCGCTGCCGGAGGAGGACTATTACGAGGGCTACCGGCAGCTGGAAAACGGCGTGGGAATGCTGCGCTCGCTGGAGCAGGAGTTCCTCTCCGCCATGCGGATGGAGGAGCCGGATGCTGCACCGTCGCCCTTCACCATCGCCACAGGTGTGGCGGCAGCGCCCTTTATGGAGCAGCTGATGGCGCAGGCGCGGCAGTATTTCCCGCAGCTGGATGCCCGGGTGACGGCGGTGGAAAACGACTTTTTCGGCCACACCATCGATGTGGCGGGGCTGCTGACAGGGCAGGACATCGCCGCGCAGCTGCGGGGGCAGGTACAGGGAAGACGTGTGCTGCTGCCGCTGCATATGCTGCGCCACGGCGAGACGGTTTTTTTGGATGATTACACGGTGGAGCGGCTGTCCGAGGAGTTGGGCAGTCCGATCCAAATTGTGGGCGTCGATGGAGGAGACTTGCTGGACGCCATACTGGAAACGGAGGTATAATATATGGCAAAGCCTTTGATCGCCATTGTGGGACGCCCCAATGTGGGCAAGTCCATGCTTTTCAATAAGCTGATCGGCAAGCGTCTGAGCATCGTGGAGGACACCCCCGGTGTGACCCGTGACCGGATCTACGGGGAGAGCGAGTGGCTGGGACGCAAGTTCCGTCTGGTGGATACCGGCGGTATTGAGCCCAGCACCGACAACCAGATCCTCTCCTTTATGC
>CAKTMQ010000106.1 GCA_934573945.1 uncultured Oscillospiraceae bacterium
TGAGATGCCCCAAACTCTTTTGATTCCCGTTTGCCTTGTTTGTGGGCAGTTCCTTCCAACTGTTTTGCTCATCTCTTTATGTAATTTATTGTTCCTCGCCTTTTCAAAATGTAATACTGCAAAACAAACTAATAGTATTAAATGTATTAGAAGAGTAGAAAATCAGACGATATTTTTTATTAATTTTACCTTTTCCAAAATTACAAAAACATAATAATACAATAGCATATAGAAATCCAGGTTTTTTCCGTTTCTTTCCTTGCTTTCTTCTTTTCTATTTGATACAATATAGAACATGATATAGCGAACTTTTTTGTGAGGTGAGGTTATGGACATTCATGACATTCGGCAGCAACTGCGGACAAAGAGCCTATACGACATCCCCCTGCGGGTGACTTACTACGCCCGCGTGTCCTCCGAGTCTGACGAGCAGTTGAACTCGCTGGGCAACCAGATCCAATACTACGAGGACTTCATCCGCCGGAATGCCGCGTGGACGTTTGTCCCCGGCTACATTGATGAGGGTCTGTCCGGCATCTCCACCAAGCGCCGCGAAAACTTCAACCGCATGATCGATGACGCTGCGGAGGATACCTTCGATCTTATCATCACCAAGGAGATCTCCCGTTTTGCCCGCAACACACTGGACTCCATTCAGTTCACACGGCAGCTTCTTGGCTGCGGCGTGGGCGTATTCTTCCAGAATGATAACATCAACACCTTTGATGAGGACTCCGAGCTACGGCTGTCCATCATGTCCTCCATCGCCCAGGACGAGCTGCGCAAGCTCAGCAGCCGCGTAAAATTCGGCCATCAGCAGGCCATCAAGAACAATGTGGTGCTGGGCAACAGCCGTATCTTCGGCTATCGCAAGGAGAACCGCCGCCTTGTCATTGACGAGGAGCAGGCTCCCATGGTACGGGAGCTGTTTGAGCTGTACGCCACCGATCAATACTCCATGAAGCAGATCGAAGTGCTGTTCTGGGAGAAGGGCTACCGCAATCTCAACGGCAAGAAAATCGCCCACACTACCATGTCCAACATGATCTCCAACCCCAAATACAAGGGCTACTATGTGGGCAACAAGGTCAAGGTGGTGGACATGTTCACCAAGAAGCAGAAGTTCCTGCCACCGGAGGAGTGGGTCATGTTCAAGGACGAGACAGGCGAGATCGTACCCGCCATCGTATCCGAGGAGCTGTGGGATCAGGCCAATACCATTCTCCGCCGCCGCAGCGACGACGTAAAAAACCGGCAAGGCGTCTGCAACCACGCCAATCTGCTGACTGGAAAGCTCTTCTGCACCTGCTGCGGCACCGCCTACTACCGTCGGGAATCTCAGGACAAGCAGGGGCATAAAAACAGCAAGTGGGTCTGCTCCAGCAAGATCAAAAACGGCGCGGACTCCTGCGATTCCTTCCCCCTCTACGAGGACGAGATCAAGCCCCTGCTGCTGGACGTGTTCCGCGACACGGAGGCCAGCGCAGAGGCCCTGATCGAAGAGTATGTGGAGATGTACCGCTCCCTGGATCGCGGCGGCAAGTTGGGCTCTCAGATCGCCGCACTGCATAAGAAATTGGCTACCGTGGAGCAGAAACGCATGAAGCTGCTGACCTTCAATGCTCAGGGCAAGCTGGACGACTCGGACTTCCTTGCCATGAACAAGCAGTGCTCCGCGGAAGCAAAAGCGCTGCAAACCCAGTTGGACGAGCTGAGCGCCCAGCAGGAGTCCGCTGGGAATATGAAGCAGCAGCTTGACACCATTCGCACCGTTCTGCGCAATGCCCAGAAGGATGCCGCCAAAGGCGTCATCACCAAGGAGTTCGTGGCCCGCTATATCGATAAGATCTTCGTCACACCAGAGGAGGACGGTTCCCTCCGCCTGGACATCAAGATCTTCACCGGTGAGAGCTGCGAAAAGCACCTGCAAAACCTGCGGCGTCAGGCAGCGGCGCAAACCGTTGTGCCGCAAGCGATTGCGGCGTTTTCCCCGGCTGATGATTCCGAAGTTTCTACGGGTCACACGTTCAAGAAGATGATCGAGTCCTACGAGAAGAACCTGTAAATTCTCCGGAGTTTATCCAGATCTTTTCTCTCCAGAAAAAGAGCAGCCGTATGGCTGCTCTTTTTTTGAGACTGTCGAAACAGGGCTGCGCCTTTTTGGCAAAACAGGATTCGTTCCGAACCGCGCTTGTTCTGCCGATGATGCAGGAAAATCAAGATAGATGCTGCGCGGGAAGCGATCCGAGCGCTACCTGCGGCAGATGAAGAGAGGTGAGCGCGTGGCCGCGGTCAAAATTTCGGCGGCTCAAACGCCGCCGAAAAATTTTGGGATCCGCAGCAGGATAGAGCCGCATGGATGCTGCGGCGGCATAGCCGCCAAGATCGGGATTAAAAGATGGTGCGGTGCAAATCCTGATGGATGCTATGGCGGCATAGCCGCCAAGATCGGCACTAAAAATATGCCACTGGCATATTTTCTTAACGCGCCGACACCGGCATATTTCTTAACACGCTGACGCAAGATCTGAATTTTTTGCCGCCTGCCGGCGGCAAACTCTGCGAGGCTTTTTTGACACGCTGAGAAAAAGTGTGGTATACTGTTGGGTAAAGGAGGCGGCGCCATGCATCTGTACGACCACCTACATACCATCAACACCCATCGCCGCTGGGTACGGCACTACTGCCTGAAGCTGGGACTGGTGTGGCAGGGTCTGACCCACGACCTGAGCAAATACAGTCCCGTGGAATTCTGGCGGGGCGTCAAGTATTTTCAGGGCTACCGCAGTCCCAACGACGCCGAGCGCATCGCCAACGGCGTGAGCCTGTCGTGGCTGCACCACAAGGGGCGCAACCGCCACCACTTCGAATATTGGATCGACTACTGTCTGCGTCCCGACGGCAGCGTATATATCGGCGGATGCAAGATGCCGAAAAAATATGTGGCGGAGATGTTCTGTGACCGCATCGCCGCCTGCCGGGTCTATCAGAAGGAGAAGTACACAGACGCGTCCCCCTGGGAGTACTACCAGCGCAGCAAGGATCTCCGGCACACCGATGCCAGCCGCTTTATGCACGCGGACACGGCGGCTCTGCTGGATCGGTGGCTGCTGCTGCTGAAGGAGCAGGGCGAGGACGCTGCCTTTGCCCGGATCCGGGAGGAGCTGAAGGATTCCGCGTATTAAGAAAACAGGAGGTTCACTATGCTGCTGGTACTGCATCTTTTCATCACGGCGATATTCGTCCTGCTGGGCATCCTCTTCGCCCACGGCAAGGGGATGGAGCTGATCGCCGGCTACAACACAGCCTCTCCCGAGGAAAAAGCCAAATACGATACCCAAAAACTCTGTAGGATCATGTCCCGCTTCATGTTTGTATTGGCCGGATGCTGGCTGGTGATCGCGGCCAGTGAAGTATTCCAGGCGATGCTTCTGCTGTGGATCGGCCTTGCTCTGTTCATGACAGCTATCATCGTGGGGATCATCTGCCTGAACACCGGCAGTCGGTGCAGAAAATGAGCTTCAACGCCATAAGAGACCTGCCTGTGAGTTTTCTCACAGGCAGGTCTCTTTGTGTCTTTTTACTTCTTATAGGGCACGTGCCAGATGGTGTCGGCGTAATCGGCAATGGAACGATCCGCGGCGAAAATACCGCTGCGGGCAATATTGATGAGGCTCTTGCGGTTCCAGCCGACGACGTCGCCATAGGCGCGCACCATGCGCTGCTCCGCCTCGGCGTAGGCAGGCAGGTCGGCCAGCAGCATATACTGATCCGCCGGGCAGTCGCCGCCGAACAGCAGCCGCTGCCACAGATCCTCATAGCTGACGCCGTCGGAGAAGCCGGTTTTGAGCTGATCCACCACGCGGCGCAGCATGGGATCCCGGTCATACAGCAGATGGGGATCGTAGCTGTGCTGCAGGTGCGCCACCTCATTGGCACGGAGGCCGAAGAGGAACATATTCTCGTCGCCCAGTACCTGATGCATCTCCACGTTGGCACCGTCCAGCGTGCCCACCGTCAGGGCGCCGTTCATCATGAATTTCATGTTGCCGGTGCCGCTGGCCTCCTTGCCGGCGGTGGAGATCTGCTGGCTCACCTCGCTGGCGGGCATCAGCATCTCCGCCATGGACACACGGTAATTCTCCAGGAACACCACCTGCAGCCGATCCTTGCAGACAGGATCGTTATTGATCTGATCGGCCAGAGAGTTGATGAGGTGGATGATCCGCTTGGCCACCGCGTAGCCGGGCGCGGCCTTGGCGCCGAACAGGAAGGTGTGGGGCGTGAAAGCCATCTGGGGATCGTCACGCAGCTGCTGGTAGAGGTAGATGATGTGCAGCGCGTTCATCAGCTGGCGCTTGTACTCGTGGAGCCGCTTCACCTGTACATCGAAGATGGCGTCGGTGTTCAGCACCACGCCCTGCTGCCGGTACGCCCACTTGGCGAAGGCCTCCTTGTTGGCCTTTTTGATCTGGCCGATCCGCAGCAGCACCTCGCTGTCGTCGGCGTAGCGCTCCAGCCCCTGCATCTGTCCGGCATGGGTCAGATAGCCCTCGCCTACGGTATCCTTCAGCAGCGCGTCAAGGCCGGCGTTGATCTGGCCGATCCAGCGGCGGTGATCCACGCCGTTGGTGACGTTTTTGAACTTCTCCGGCTCCATGGCGCACTGGTCGCGGAATACGTCATTGCGGAGAATATCCGAGTGCAGCGCGCTGACACCGTTGACCGCCATGCCGCCGGCGATGCACAGGTTGGCCATGCGCACGGCGCCGTCCCAGATGACGGCCATGCGGCTGACCTTCTCCCGGTCACCGTGGTAGTAGTCCTCGATCTTCTCCTGATAGCGGCGGGCGATCTCCGTGAGGATCTGCCAGACACGGGGCAGCAGCGTCTCAAACAGCTGCTGCGGCCAGACCTCCAGTGCCTCAGCCAGCACGGTGTGGTTGGTGTAGGCCACCGAGTGGGTGGTGATCTCCCACGCCTCGTCCCAGCCCAGACCGGCATCGTCGATCAGGATCCGCATCAGCTCCGGGATCACCAGCGCCGGATGGGTGTCATTGATCTGGATGACGTTCTTCTCATGGAAGTTCTTCAGCGTACCGTACTGCTGGATATGCTGGCGGGTGATGGACTGCACCGTGGCGGACACGAAGAAATACTGCTGCTTCAGGCGCAGGGATTTGCCCTCGTAGTGGTTGTCCTCCGGATACAGCACCTTGGAGATCACGTCCGCCATGGCGCGCTCCTCACCGGAGCGGAGGTACTGTCCCTGCGAGAACAGCTTCATGTCGATGGGCTTGGGGGACTTGGCGTCCCACAGGCGCAGTGTGTTGACGTGGTCGGTGT
>CAKTMQ010000107.1 GCA_934573945.1 uncultured Oscillospiraceae bacterium
GTGTCCCTGCGCAAGAAGCGGGAGGATCAGCCCCCTGCGTCCCTCGGTCTCTCCTACTTCCGCGAGGAACGCTGACCTGCTTAAAAAGAGTAGGCCGCTCTGCGGCCTGCTCTTTTTCTGATTTTGACTTGAAAGGAGAAGCCCATGTCCTCCCTGCTTATTCAAAACATTGCCCAGCTGGTCACCTGCGATGACGCCGACCGTCTGCTGACAGATGTCGATCTCTACTGCGAGGACGGCGTCATCAAAGCCATCGGTCAGCAGCTGGACGTCACCGCCGATGAAACCATCGACGCCCGCCATATGCTGTGTTACCCCGGCCTCATCAATACCCATCACCATCTCTACCAGGTGTTCTCCCGCAATCTGCCTCAGGTGCAGAACATGGAGCTGTTCGACTGGCTCAAAACCCTCTACGAGATCTGGAAGAATCTGGATGAAGATGTAATCCGGCTCTCCAGCCTCACCGGTATGGGTGAGCTGATGAAGCACGGCTGCACCACCTGCTTTGACCACCACTACGTATTTCCTGCCGGCGCCGGCGATCTGCTGGGCGCACAGCTGGCAGCGGCACAGGATCTGGGGATCCGGATGTATCTCAGCCGGGGCAGCATGGATCTGAGCGTGAAGGACGGCGGTCTGCCGCCGGACAGCGTGGTTCAGACGGTAGATGAGATCATGGCTGACTCCATCCGCTGCATCGAAAAATACCACGATCCCGCCTACGGTTCCATGCACCGCGTGGCACTGGCGCCCTGTTCCCCCTTCTCCGTGTCGGCGGAGCTGCTGCGGCAGAGTGCCATACTGGCGCGGCAGTATGGTGTGCGGCTCCACACCCACCTGTGCGAAACGAAGGACGAGGAGCGCTTCATGCTGGAGCGGGAGGGCGTCCGTCCGCTGGCCTACATGGAGCGGCTGGGCTGGATCGGCGACGATGTGTGGTTCGCCCACGGCATCCACTTCAATGACGAGGAGCTGCGCCTGCTGGCACAGACCGGCACCGGCGTGGCACACTGCCCCATCAGCAACATGAAGCTGTCCAGCGGCGTGGCCCGCATCCCGGAGATGCTGGCGCTGGGTGTGCCGGTGGGTCTGGCGGTGGACGGCAGCGCCTCCAACGACGGCTCCAGCCTGATGGAGGAGCTGCGCACCGCTTTCCTGCTCCACCGTCTCTGCTCCAGCAAGGCGGCTCCCAGTGGCTATGATGTGCTGAAAATGGCCACTCGGGGCAGTGCCCGGCTGCTGGGTCGGGATGACATCGGCCAGCTGGCCGTGGGCAAGTGCGCCGACTTGTTCCTCATCGACAGCCGCCGTCTGGAACTGGTAGGCTCCTGCTTCGATGCCAAGTCGGTGCTGGGCACCGTGGGTGTCCGCGGCGTCGTGGACTGCACAGTGGTGCACGGCAAAGTCACCGTCCGCGACGGCCATCTGGTCACTGTGGACGAAGCCCGCGTCGCTTACGACGCCAATGAAAAATGCCGCTCCTACCTGCAAGCATAATAAAAACCACGAAAAGCACGGCAAAAGCCGCAAGGCTGACGTCAGGTCAGCCTTGCGGCTCTGTGTCCGATATTCTTTCACTCCAGCTCGCTGCGGTTTTTTGCCATAGTTTCGGCAAACAACTCCGCGTTGCTGGGCGGCGTATATGTAATGGCATTGGCGCCGGCGCGGATGGTGGCAAGGATGCTCTCCTCCGTGGGGCCGCCGGTGGCGATAATGGGCAGCTCCGGATGCCGCTCCCGCAGCGCTGCCACGATCTGAGGCGTCTTAGCCGCACCGGAGACGTTGACAAAGTCCACACCCGCCTCCAGATACGCCGTAATGTCCATCTTCTCCGAGATCACCGTGTAGACCACCGGGATCTCCACGGCATTCTTGATGTCTCGGATCGTCTCCAAACCGATCTTGCTGTTGCACACCACTCCGTAGGCACCCTGATGCTCCACATAGGCCGCCATGCTGGCGCTGCGCGCACCGTTGGTCAGGCCGCCGCCCACACCGCAAAAGACCGGCACCTCGGAAATCCCGATAATGGCCTGTGTAATGCTGGGCTGTGGTGTAAAGGGATATACCGCGATCACCGCGTCCGCGTTGATATTCTTGATAATGGCCACATCCGTGGAAAACACCAGCGACTTGATCCGGCGGCCAAACACACGGATACCGCTGCACTCGCTGATACACCGCGGCACCGACAGGGTGTGCTTGCGCAGATTCCCTTCATAGACCGGCACATACTTTCTCATGCTGCACCGTCGCTCCTTTCTCTTGCCTGAATACTGCCAGCTATCAACAGAGAAATATACCTGTCAATGGTCGTACCATCCCTCAGCAGGCCAATCTCGTCTGCCGACAGCAGCAAACTGATTGTAGCATTTTTTCCCTCCCCTGTAAATCCGTCACCGCTTTTTATCACGAAAAATTTAACTTTTGTTCATATTTTTTGTTAAAATTCTGTCAACAATAGGTGTATTTTATGTCTGTTTCTGTCGTGTTAGGAGACATTACTCTCTCCACTGCGGACGCCATCGTCAACGCCGCCAACTGCTCACTGCTGGGCGGCGGTGGGGTGGACGCCGCCATTCACCGCGTTGCCGGCCAGGAACTGGCCGATGCCTGCCGGCAGCTGAACGGCTGCCCCACCGGTCAGGCCAGGATCACCCCCGGCTTTGCTCTCCCCTGCCGCTGGATCATCCACACGCCGCCGCCTATCTGGCGCGGCGGCCAATGCGGCGAGGCCGCGCTGCTGGCCTCCTGCTACCGCAGCGCACTGCAGCTGGCACTGGACAACAGCTGCCGCAGTGTGGACTTTCCCTCTCTGGGCACCGGCGTCTACCGCTTCCCTCTGCCCCAGGCCGCTCATATCGCGCTGCGGGAACTGGTGGCCTGTGACCGCACCCATCCCGGCCTGACACTGCGTATGGTGTGCCATTCCCCGGAGACGCTGCACGCCTATCAGGTGGACTGGAACATGTTCTATCAGGAGACGAAGCCCCACCCGTAAATAAAATCCCCGGTACATCGTACCGGAGATTTTATCAGCGTGTCAAAAAACCTCGCAGAGTTTGCCGTCCGCAGGTTTTTTCGACAGTTTCAGAAAAGCCGGTACGTTGTACCAGCCTTTCTTTTCTCAGATCTTGATCAGCTCGTACTCCCGGGTACCGATACCGATCTTTTCGCCGTGTTCCAGACAGCTGCGCCAGTCCGTATCCGGATGGAGCCGCTGGAAGTGATCGTGCTCATGCTCATGATCCGCCCCGTTGTCAGCGGCGCTGCCGCTGAGCACCGGCTGGGCATTGACCGCGTCCACGCAGGCCATGTCCAGCGCCACCGGATCGAAGGAGGCAAACATACCCACATTGGGCACGATGGCCATATCGTTCTCCGAGTGACAGTCGCAGTTGGGCGACACGTCCAGCACCAGTGAGATGTGGAAGCAGGGACGACCATCCACCACCGCCTTGGTGTACTCCGCGATCTTGCGATTCAGGTTGGAGGTGGACTCATCCCAGTTGATCTCGATGGCGTTGTGGGGACAGACGGCGATGCAGCGGCCGCAGCCCACGCACTTGTCGTGGTCAATGCTGGCCTTTCTGTCGGTGATGACCGGCGCCCCATGGGCGCAGATCTTGCAGCACTGCCCGCAGCCCACGCAGTGCTTCTGGTTCACATAGGGCTTGCCCGCATTGTGCTGCTCCATCTTGCCGGCACGGCTGCCGCAGCCCATGCCGATATTCTTCAGACAGCCGCCGAATCCCGCCGTCTCATGCCCCTTGAAATGGGTCAGGGAGATGAACACGTCCGCGTCCATCACGGCGCGGCCGATCTTGGCCTCCTTCACATATTCGCCGCCCTCTACCGGCACGTATACCTCGTCATTGCCCTTCAGACCGTCGGCAATGATGATCTGACAGCCGGTGGTCATGGGATTAAAGCCGTTGAGCATGGCGCTGTCCAGATGATCCAGCGCGTTCTTCCGCCCGCCCACATACAGGGTGTTGCAGTCCGTCAGGAAGGGCTTTCCGCCCCGTTCCTTGACGAAATCCGCCACCGTCTTTGCCCAGTTTGGACGCAGAAACGCCAGATTGCCCGGTTCGCCGAAGTGCATCTTGATCGCCACATATTTCTTGTCGAAATCGATCTCGCCCATCCCCGCTGTTTTCATCAGCCGGGTCAGCTTCTGCTGCAGATTTTCGCGGTAATTCGCCCGCAGATCCGCAAAATATACTTTCGATGCCATAATCGTACCATCCTTTCTCCGCTTTGGCCAGTTATGACACATAGTCTATCATATTTCCCCGCCATATGCTATAATGATTTTGGATTTTTCCTCAGGAGGCGTCTGCCATGCGAATTCTCACCCTCACTGTCACACCGGCGATGGCCGGCCAGCGGGTCGGTATCCTGCTGCGCCGGGAGCTGCATATCTCCTCTACCCTGCTCAAATCCCTCAAATGGCGGGAAAACGCCATCCTGCGCAACGGCCAGCCGGTGACCACCCGCACACCCGCTGCCTCCGGTGACGTTCTCACCGTGAATATCTCCGATGTTCACAGCATCTCGCCCGCCATCGTGCCGGTGGACTATCCGCTGGACATTCTCTGGGAAGATGAGGATCTGCTGGTGCTCAACAAGCCCGCAGGCATCGCCGTCCACTCGGCGGCGCTGACCGAGGAGACGGTGACGGTGGCCGGTGCCGTGGCACACTATCTGCACAACGCCGCCTTTCACCCGGTGAACCGACTGGATCGCGGCGTCACCGGCGTGATGGTGGTGGCCAAAAACGGCTATATGCACCAGCGGTGTATGGCGCTGCTTCACAGTGATGACTTCCGCCGGGAGTACCGTGCCGTCAGTGACGGCATACCCACACCGCTCCGGGGCAGTATCGACCTGCCCATCGGCCGGGATCCGGACTCCCTGCTCAAGCGCCGGATCGATCCGGACGGCCTGCCCTCTCACACGCTCTATCAGGTACTCTCCACCGGTCATGACCGCGCCCTGCTGCGGCTGCGTCCCCTCACGGGACGCACCCACCAGCTGCGGCTCCACATGGCCGCCATCGGCTGCCCGCTCACCGGAGACTGGCTCTACGGCACGGAGGACAGGGCGCTCATCGCCCGCCCTGCGCTCCACAGCTATCACCTGCGGATGCTGCACCCGGTCACCGGCGCGGTCATCGACGTCACCGCCCCTCTGCCGGAGGATATACAGCGACTGTTGAAGGAGGAACGTCTATGAATTTTCGCCTGTTAACCGCAAAGGAATACCCCCGCTGGTATCACGAC
>CAKTMQ010000108.1 GCA_934573945.1 uncultured Oscillospiraceae bacterium
TAGACGATCTTGCTCTCGTACAGCTCGTCGGTGATGGGCGCGAACACCTCGGCGGGCAGCTCCACCCGCACGCCGATGTCCACCCGGTTGGATTTGGTGGGGATCTGCAGCTCCTCGCACACGGACTCCATCCACTTGCTGCCGCTGCGTCCCACGGAGATAATGCACTTGCGGCCAAAGAAGGTGTCCTGCTCCGTCTCTGCCACATAGCCGCCGGTTTCCATCCGCAGCGCCTTTACCGGCGTCAGGAAGAAGAAGTCCACGCCCTCCTTCAGCTGGGCATACAGGTTTTCCAGCACCTTGTAGTTGATGTCGGTGCCCAGATGCCGCACGGAGGCGTCCAGCAGATGGAGGTTGTTCTGCAGGCACAGCCGCTTGAAGCTGCTGTCCGCCGTGGAGTACAGCTTGGTGCCCGCGCCGCCGTTGGCCATGTTGATCTCGTCTACATAGTGCATCAGCTCCATGGCCTTCTGCTTGCCGATATACTCATACAGGGTGCCGCCGAAGGCATTGGTCAGGTTGTACTTGCCGTCGGAAAAGGCGCCCGCGCCGCCGAAGCCGTTCATAATGGCGCAGGTCTTGCAGTGGATGCAGGACTTCACCTTGTCGCCGTCGATGGGACAGCGGCGCTTCTCCAGCGGATTGCCCGCCTCCAGCACGGCCACCTTCCACTCCGGCCGGCGCTTCATCAGCTCATAGGCGGAGAAAATGCCGCCGGGACCCGCGCCGATCACGATCACGTCATACTGTTTCATAGGTATCTCCTTTCGCCGCCCGTTCAGCGGCACACATAGCAGTACCAGCCCTCGCTGCTGCTCTTTTCCACGATCTGCCAGCCGGCGGCGGTCAGCGCCGCGGCCACCTCTTCCGCCCGGTCGTCGATGATGCCGGAAGTCAGGAACCAGCCGCCCTCCTTGAGAAAGTGCCGCACCTGGGGTGCCAGGGAGATGATCACGTCCGCCACGATGTTGGCCACCACCACGTCGTAGCCGGTGCCGATGGCCGTCCGCAGCGCGCCCTCCCGGGTGGCGTCGCCCTGCCGCACCGTCAGCCTGTCGCGGCCGATGCCGTTGAGAGCGGCATTTTCATAGGCCACGTCGATGCACTTCTCATCAATGTCGCAGGCAAAGGCGGCGTCTGCACCCAGCTGCAGGGCGGCAATGGACAGAATGCCGCTGCCGCAGCCCAGATCCAGCACCCGCTCGCCGCCGTGGATGCGGCTCTCCAGCGCCGTCAGGCACAGCCGGGTGGTGGCGTGGCTGCCGGTGCCGAAGGTCAGCCCCGGGTTGAGCACCAGCGTCACCCGGTCACCGGCTTCCGCCTGCTCCCACGCGGGGATCACCAGCAGCCGCCGACCGATCTCCATGGGCTTGTAGAACTGCTTCCAGTTATTCTCCCAGTCCTCGTCCTTTACGTTCTCCATGGTCAGCAGCAGCGGCGCATACTCCGGATGCGCCTGCTTCATGGCGTGCATGGCCATGCGGATGGCGGCGATGGCGGCGTAGCCTGCCGCCGAGTTCTCCACGTAGAAGGTGACCCGGCAGAGATCCTGCTTTTCCTGTACCAGCGCCTCGTCCACATAGTCCCAGTAGGCCTGGTTGTGCGCCATAAAATCCTTGAAATCCCGGGCGTCATCGATAATCACCCCGGTCACGCCCTGCTCCGTCAGCATCTCCGTCACCGGATCGATGCCGGCGGGGGCGGTGTCGATCTTCAGCTCCAGCCAATCCATACACGTCCTCACTTTCCCACGCAGAACCGGGAGAAGATGGTCTCCACCAGATCCTCCCGGATGCGTTTTCCGTTCAATTCACCCAGTGCCTCCAGTGCGGCCTCCGTGTCGGTCAGCACCACATCCGGCGTCATGCCCAGCTCCAGCGAGGAGCGGGCATTTTTCACGCTGTGAAGGGCACGGCGCACCGCGTCCGCCTGCCGGGCGTTGGTCAGCAGCTCGCCCTGGGGCGACTGTCCCTCCGGGTACAGCGCCTCCACCGCCTGCCGCAGCTGGGGGATGCCCTCTCCCGTCTTGGCGGAGAGGGGGATGACGCTGCCGAACCGCGCCGTCAGCGCCGCCATATCCACCTGCCGGGGCAGGTCGGATTTGTTGACGATCACCAGCTGCCGGGGTGCCTGTGCCGCCAGCGCGATGGCCGCCTCGTCCTGCTCATCCAGCGGCGCGGCACCGTCCAGCAGCAGCAGTGCCAGCGCGGCGTGCTCCGCCGCCTGACGGCTGCGCGCCACGCCCATCTGCTCCACCGTGTCGCTGCTCCGGCGGATACCCGCCGTGTCGGTCAGCCGCAGCAGCACATGACCCAGCAGCAGTTTTTCCTCCACCGTGTCCCGGGTGGTGCCAGCCACGTCGGTGACGATGGCGCGGTCATAGCCCACCAGCGCGTTGAGCAGGGAGGACTTGCCCACGTTGGGCTTGCCCAGCAGCACCGTGGGCACGCCCTGTTTCATCAGCTGTCCCCGGGAGAAGGTGTCCAGCAGAGCCTCCAGCTCCGATTCACTGTGCGCCAGCGCCGTCAGCATCTCTCCCCGCAGCAGGTCGGGAATGTCCTCATCGGGGTAGTCCACCACTGCGTAGAACCGGCTGGCGATGCCCATCAGCGTGTCGTATACCGTCTGCACGCTGCGGCTCAGTACGCCCTCCAGCTGTCCGGCGGCGTTGCGGGCGGCCTGTGCCGTCTCCGCGTCGATGATGTCCGCCACCGCCTCCGCCTGCATCAGATCCATCCGTCCGTTGAGGAAGGCACGCTGGGTAAATTCACCGCCTCTGGCCTGCCGCGCACCGTGGGTCAGCAGCAGCGTCAGCCCCTCGTTGAGTACCACCGGGGAGCCGTGGCAGTGGATCTCGGCGCAGTCCTCACCGGTATAGCTGTGGGGCGCGGGAAACAGCACACACAGGGCGTTGTCCAGAATGTGTCCCTCACCGTCCAGCAGGTGACCGTAGACCATGGTGCGGGGCTGCTGCTGGGACATGAGCCGGCCGTTTGCCGGGAAAAACACGGCGTCCAGGATAGTTTTTGTGGCCTCGCCGCTGAGCCGCAGAATCCCGATAGCACTGGGCATCTGGGGGGTAGCAATAGCGGCAATGGTATCAGACATGGAGCATCGTCTCCTTTTGCGCATAATCATACAAATAACAGTATAGCACAAGCTCCGGTAAAAGAAAAGCAGATGTTTCTGGTAGGAGCCATAAGGAAAAAGAAACAGCCGCACCCGCTCTTGACAAAACAGAAGAGATACGGCAAAATAAACGACAATTTAGCGGTCAGGATTTTCCGCGGCAAAAGCGGAGAAGCCAATGCCTGAGATCATGTAAGGGGGGGATGCTCATGTCAGGCAAACGGTATCTGGAGGGATTGAAATTCGGTATGCTGCTGCAGCTGGCTGTGTTCTCTCTGGGATTGGTGTCGGCTACGCTGCTCTTCCTGTCGGGAGGTGGCGGGACTGGGCATGGTGCTCAGCAGCTTTCTGCCGGAGGCGGTGTCCCGCGGACTGAACGTGCTGGTAGGCGCGCTGATCATCTTCTTCGGTGTGAGGATGATGGTGAAGAAGGAAGCGTGACACAAATCCGGTATCGTAAAAGGAATAGACGCTTTTCCCTGTCGGCAAAAGCTGAAAAGCCCCGCATACGTCAGTATGCGGGGCTTTTTGCGGTCAAATGTTCTTCGGACTTCTGCGGAGCTGCTGTCAGTGAGTGGCAACGAACACAATATTTTCCTGCGCCCATAGATCCGGCGTAAAATGGATCTCCAGCTCAGACCAGTCCGCAGGGACTTCATAGCCGATGGTGCCGTTCATTTTCTTCCCAGCCGCAACGGTGCCGTCCAATTGGTTGCCTGTGCTCTCCAGCTGGGCACTGAGACTGTAGTTGCAGGCATAGCTGTCACAATATGCATCGAAGCAGACAATAGAACTGATATTGATCTCGCTGGAGGAGTTGTTTTCAATGGTAAATGTACAGAGCACGAAAACATTGCCGTCTGCAGGCTTGTTGTAGGCAGAGCCGCTGCTTTCCGTTACGGCGTCCAGAGAAGCGACGATGCCGTTCAGCTCCACTCGGTCGCCCACATAGAATTTGCTTTCACCGCCGGAGACCGTGCCACTGTCGGTGTTATCGGGCTGCTGTGCCGCTGCTGTGCCGGCGGGTTTGTTTTTACCTACCTTCTTCGGACCGGCGTTACCGGCACCGACCGCACCGATCACGATCACGACAATGATGACCCAGAACCACCACTTTTTGTAGACGGGGCGTTTAGGCGGTGTATTTTTACTGCCGCATTGCGGGCAGACCTTTGCGCTGCCATCCAGCTGTGCACCGCAATTTCTGCAAAAAGAAATCTTACCTTCCATCTCTTGCTCTCCTTTATATAAAAAAATACCAAATTGGGATATTTTCATTATACCGGTTTGGGATAATTAAGTCAAGAGGGGATAGCATGAGAATAAAAGAACTGCGAAATGAACAGCATATCACACAACTGAAAATGGCCATGGATCTGCATATGTCGCAAAACACCATCAGCCGCTATGAGAACGGGGAGCGGGAACCGGGGATCACTGAATTGATCCGTATAGCGGACTATTTTCGCGTCAGCATTGATTATCTGGTGGGAAGAACCGACAAACGGGAGATCACATGAACGACCCGCTCCAAGCGGGTCGTTCATGTATGTATGGTACCATAAAAGCGGGGGCGCTGCATCGCAGCACCCCCGCTTTGTCTATTTGATTCAATTGCCGCAGATGCTTACAGGATCTTCTCGCCGGCGGCTTCCTTGGCGGCGATCTCCTTCATGGCGTCCTTGTGACTCAGGTTCCAGCGACCCTTTTCGTCGATCTCCATGAACTTGACCCACATCATGTCGCCCACCTTGCAGGCATCCTCCACCTTCTCAATGCGCTTTTCAGCCAGCTTGGAGATGTGCACCAGGCCGTCCTTGCCGGGGGCGATCTCCACAAAAGCGCCGAAGGTCATCAGACGCACGACACGGCCGTAGTACAGCTTGCCCACCTCGGGCACGAACACGATGTCGTCGATGAACTTCTTGGCCTTCTCGCAGCTCTCCGCGTCGGGGGAGGCGATGTGGATGGTGCCGTCGTCGTCGATGTCCACCTTGGCGCCGGACTCGGCCACGATCTTCTGGATCACGCTGCCGCCCTTGCCGATGACCTCGCGGATGCGGTCGGGATCAATGTG